>JAVBQW010000030.1:0-3800 GCA_031548665.1 Thermoguttaceae bacterium | reverse complement strand
CGTCACGAACGGTTCGACGACGTATCATTACAATTCGAACGGATCGTCGGCGGGTCGGAGTGTGACGCAAGGGGCGACGACCTATCACTACAACGCGAACGGTTCGTCTGCCGGTCGGAGTAGCACCAACGGCTCGACGACCTCGTATTGCAACGCCAACGGTTCGTCTGCCGGACGGGGCGTAACGAACGGTTCTTCGACCTCGTTTTATAATCCAAACGGTTCCTCCGCCGGACGAAGCCAACGAAGTCGATAATGCCGATCGGTGTAAGCCATACCGTTTGGTTCATTCCGTCGGGAGCGGGAGTCCGTGTTGCCGCAGGAAAGAGAGCTTGTCCCAATAGCCGCGTTGAAACTTGATCCTGCCGTCGACAACGTGAAAGAAGCCGCAACCGCGAAAGCCGAGCGGGTCCTTCCATTCAAGAATCGCCCATTCGCCGTCTTCGAACAGGTTCTCGACGATGCAGACCATTTCGGCGGCGGCGACTCTCTCTCGAACATGTTACGGATATTTTCCTTTCCCGCAACCGACTCGTTGGCGACCTGATGGTTGAAACCACATACGATTCAGTCTACAATAAATTCGTGGAGCAGGCAATTCGGGCAGATCGAATATCGGAAACGATGAAACGGAGAACCTTCCATGTCGACTTCGGAACTTCATGCCGTGAGCGTGGGCAGACGCTATGCGAGCGAGTTGGTGCGGAGGAAATGACGAGGGTCTTATGTTTTGAAACGAGGTGTTTCTATGGCGGCGATTCCGACGAAACTTTACGAAGCGTTCGAAAAAATCCGGCTTGGCAAGGTCGATGAAGGCGTTCGCCTGTTTGACCGGATTGAAGGATTTGACTCGATCAAAGCGGTGCCGTTGGCCGAGTTGAGCTACTTTCGGCATGATTGGAAACGAGGAATTCAATTTACGCTCGATTTTCTGGCGTCCGGTACTGACTGGGAAACGGTTCGGTACCATATCGACGGCTACAAAAGAGACCATCTTGAATTGATTCTCGTAGCAACCTGCCAACTCGGATGTTGGAAGGAAAGCCGGGCTGCTTTGGAGGAACTCAAGAGGAATACGCCACCGAATCCCAACATACGAAAAAATTACGAAAAATATCAAGTCGCTTTGTCGCTCATTTCCGATCCGGAAAATACGACTCGGCGGCTGACGGAATCCAAGCCGAAGTTGAAAACGGAAGGGAAAGAAACAAACGATAATTTGGAAGATTTTTTGAGCCGTTCAAAAAAACAAGGAAAAAAGGGGTTTATGGGACCGTACTACAGTCGGCTTGTTCGCAAAGCCCGTGAACAAGCATCGTCTGAAGATCATGTCCGGTTTTATGCAAAATTCGCCGATCAGCTTGATACGGCAACGGACCATTCCGAAGCGGCGAAATCATACATTGCGTTGGAAAACTTGACGGAGGCAAAAGAAGCAATTCGGCACTACATGAGATGTTGGAAGTTCAAGGAACCGTTTCAGGTCGCTCCCATCATCTTGTTCACGGATTGCGAACTTTGGTCGATCATGTCCGACCGCCATTTCACCGAGTCGCTTCTTACGATTCCGCACCACAGGGAGTCGTAATATGACGTTCCGAGAACTGCGGCAATGGATGTTCACCCTGTTTTTCCTGATCGCGTGCTGGTTCGGCATGGAAGCGGTTCACGAACTCGGTCACGTTCTCGCGGCGTGGAGCAGCGGGGCGGGGGGCGAACGGCTCGTTCTGCTACCGATCTCCCGAACCGATACCGCCGGCGTCAAGCACCCCTTGGCTGTCTACGGAGCCGGAACGGTGTTCGGGACGGTGCTACCCCTACTGTTCGAGTCGGTTGATTGAGTGCAGTATTCTCGCTTTTCTTTCCAGCGAAGGACAACTTTTTTAAATAGGTAGCTCTGTTTCTCCAAAGAGAGATCATGAATCCATTCCGGTAAATAGTAGCCTTTAGGTTGCGGATTACCTGTCGCAAAGCAAAGAAAGCCTGCGAGTTCAAATTCGGTAAGACCGACCACGAACATGTCGATGATAAGCTCTTCATCGTCCTTTTCTCTCCTTGGAGAATTTTCTATCACAATCGGCCGTCTTCGCGTTGACAGGTCGACGTTGACGCTGTTTTTCCCGGCGTTTTCCGGCATAGTGTCAACGGGAGAGGTGTTTTCCTCCGGCGAGGCGGGGTTGACACTATCGTCGTTTTCTCCGGTGTTTTCGTCCATAACGTCCGCGTCATCGGAATCTGGAAAACCAAAATGTTCGGCCGCTCGGCCGTTCGAGGCGGTCTCGGTTCGCACGGACAATAAGTTCATTTTTATCATTTCGCGGAGCTTTCGTTCCAATTCTTCCGCACCACCCGGCCCACTATATCGACGCCCCGTTTTTCGTTGAAGTTCCCGGACCGTCAAATCTCCTTCCGACTTCTCAATTGCTTTCAGGATGCGATCCATATCCTCGTCGATGGCAATATCGCGACCTTGGATCAGTCCGACTACTTTCCGAAATTCATTTTCGTACCACTCGATTAACCGGATCGCATTTATCATCGTCTGGGCATCCACTTCGTGCGGCCAGTCGGAATAAGAACTTCCCGATTCCACATACTTGAGAACGTGCAAGGTCAGAGTGATCCTCGCCACCTGTGTCGGCAACTTTGCAAGGCCCGCACGAATCATGTCATCGGTCGTTCGACCAACCATGATGGCATTTTGGTTGAAGAATTGGCTCCAAACCTCCTCGGCTTCGCTTGATAATACGATTTCAAATGGTCGGTCCGGGCGTATTCCGAAAAACCGCATGTCATATATTCGTCTTGCCAAGTTACAAAAAGTATCGGTCACCTCTTTGGAGACACTCGCCTTGCTCCAGAAAATCGCTTTCCCCGGATTCATCGTGAACAGAAATCGAGCCATAAGCCCCGAATAGACAAGTTGAGGATTGCTCTTGACGATGCCTTGGAGTATCTTGGGCTGGATCGATCCTGAGATGGCAAGTGCGGGAGTGGAGGCAATCAGTTCTTGTCCTTTTCGCAAATATCGTGACGGTCTTCCACTGTACATCGATAAAAAACGAGAACATCTCGCTTTTCCATTCTCAGAATTGTCGAGGCTTTCAAAAAAATCCGCCAGCTCGTCTTGGCATACCATGCAACCGTATGGATTTTCGGCGATAGCCTCTATGACGGAATAGATCGAGGCATCATCCAACAAAATGCGTTTACGACTCGGCTTGTCCGGTTCTTCCGGCATTTCGATGTCGTCGTCGCCAGAATTCTTTTTCCATCGTCGCAACTCCTTCTCATAACGCAGCCTATCCTTTCTGTACTTTTTCATTGCCTCGTCGTACCATTCGTCCGCTTCAAGCTGGATTGGCTCTACGGCCTTCATCACGGCGTTGAACACCGGCGTCTTGGCATTTCCCGAAGGTGCGACTTGTACCATCCAAATCGACGCGATTTCACGATAGCCGCCTTTCAATTTGATCTGTGCCGACCGACCGATCAACCCCGATACGACTGACAGCAGAATCGATGCCGGGAGGGAATTTTCCACGCCGATGGAGGTAGCCGTCTCTTGAATAAAGCGTCGAGTCTTCGGAGGAAAGACATCAACGGGAAAGGGGAGGTTTTGTGCAATTGTTCCGTTCGTGTGTTTGTCTTGATTACGTTTTAACATTTCAATTCCTTTCTTATGAGTCCTGTTCTGCTTTGATTTGTTTTCCGTCAGACGAATCCTTTTCGTTTCTTGTACTCCAACCTGAGCCGATCCAAGAGTTCCCTCCGTGTGATCGGCTTCCCGTCCTGATCGA
>JAVBQW010000206.1:0-3946 GCA_031548665.1 Thermoguttaceae bacterium | reverse complement strand
GCAAGTTCGCCGGAGACTGCTTCTTGATCCGAGAGTTTGGATTGCATCGATACTCGGATTTATTCTGTGCGTTTACATGCCGATCAACTCTTTTTGCCTTTTTTGTTGGTGGGTCTGGCACGAACCGGGTTGGTACAACATGCTTTTCCTTTTATTGCAAGTTTTATGGCTGCCCTTCGTTGCCGTTTACATCGGAATAATCAGCGATGCATTTGTCAGATACGATTCACTTCACATTGACATCCTTCTGAAAGAAATGCTTCCTTTGCCCACCGAGGAAGATAATAACGATTACAACCAGCGGGTCGGACCATTGAAAAATTCCGGATCGAGAATTTGCCGCTATTGCAAAACACTTGATCGCATCGCTCGGCAACTCAATTGTACGACGATTTCTTCAATGGGTTTCGAGGGAAACGCCTGGTTTCCCCCTGAAGAAGGGTTGAAAACAACGAATGCCCTGATCGAGTTTTTTGCAGCGAATTCAAAAGAAGACCCCGCTTGGCTCAGAAATAAACTTGGCATTCTCAAAACAGCGTTGGAATATGCCCGCGACCGAAGAATTTCTTTCTGCTTTACAATTGTTCAATGAACATCATTTTCTTCGCCAAGCCGCACTTCCGGCGCCGAGTATCGAATTCCCAAACAAAAGCCGGAATGGAGTCGCCGTGTTTCATTTTCCGGCCGACGCAATGACGGTGTGTTGAGTTCGCCGTACCGAACGACCGTCATTACGGCGAGTTCGCCTCCATTCCGGCTGTTGTGGGCGGGTCGAAAAAACGGCAGCCGTAGGATTGTATTTTGCGAGCGGATATTCTATAATATTCACTGTTGTTTTCTTTCCCGCCACCATTTTTCCATGCCATTCCATGACCACGACACAGAAAACACCGAGAGAAGTCGTTGAAGCGTTTATCAAGGACATGATTGCAGTTTTTGAAAAATATCGACTGTTTTTTGAAAAGAAAAGTGTTGAGATTAAAGACGCCAGAAACGACACCGCGACCAAAGAAAAGGACACGGAACAATACTTGGCCACAATTCGTGCGATTAATGGGGAATTCAGTGTTAAGCTCCGTCATTATTACGATGATAGAGCGGAAGTTCTCAAAAAATACAATATTCCTGTTCCATCGGACTTTTTCTCTGCTCTTTCCGCTGGGTGTATCTACCTTGGGGACGAAGTTAAAGAAGAAGTTTCTGTCAATAAAAATACAACCAAGATTTTCACTGATAATAGCGGAAAAACCTACGAACGGTTGAAGATATTTGTTGTCCAAATGAAAGAAGGAAATTGGCAGATTACCAAACTGAAATTGGTCAATCCCAAAACGAACAAAGATTCCAATCTTGACTGGTAACGAAATGACCGAGGAAATAATGTACGACATCAATGACATCGACGTTCACGGTCGAACGGCCTTCGATTTGAGCCGTTGTTCTCGCCTTGCTGAGTTCAATGAAAAGCTGGGCCGCTCCTTGCCGGAGTACGAACAATTCGTTCAGGCTTATGGAGCGTCGGAGATCGCCGACATGATTTGCGTCTACGCCCCGGGCGATGTTCTGGATCGGGTCGCCGAATTTCGGGAGCGGGTCGAGCAATACTTCCTTTGGGACAGCGACGATTCCGCATTGTCGGAGGAAGAACTTCAGGAATGCTATCCGCTGGCGGACACGATCAACGGCGACGAATTCGTCTTCAAGACGGGGGACAAGAGCGGCATTTACTGTCTGCCGCAAGACGACTACACGATTTATCCTGTCGGGAAAGACCTTCAAGACATCGTGAACTTCGCCATGCTTTCCGGCAAGCTGTTCGACCTGAACGAATATTACGAAGGCAACCCGCCGGAACGCCTGTTTCTCTCCGTTGATTGAGCATTGAACCATGTCGACCTTTTTCTTCGCCGACCCGCACTTCGGGCATTTCAACATTATCGAATACCAGCAACGCCCGTTTCGGACGACGGACGAGATGGACGCCGCGATGATCGAGAACTGGTGCGAGCCGCACGGGCAAATTGCTCCCAGCCGTGAGTACACGGCGGTCGCCCATGATTCGACGTTGCATCGTGGCGACCGTCCGAAGGACCGTCGAAAGGAAACTCAAGGAAACCGAATGTTTTCGTTACATCATTTCGTTCGTTCCGGTTCGTCAAACAGGCTCATGCCGGACCGACCGATCACCAGGATTTTCTTGATGTCCGGCAAATGGGCGATTTCGCATTCGCCGCGAGTCCCGAAGTCGAGATACACAAGATTTTCCGTTGCGGAATTATTGCGGATAACGTGAGAACCGCCTTCGCCGGTCGGAAAACAAACGGCGTCACCCGCCTTAACGGGAATCTCTCCCTTGACGGTACGGACACTTCCTTCGCCGCTGATGATGTAAAAAATTTCCTCCACCGTTTCGTGATAATGGTAACCGTAAGCGAAGTTGCCGGGCTCGACTTCGACGAAAGCGGCCGCACACTTTTCCATCACGGTCGGATCGGTGATTTGCTTGACGGCGAACACGTTGCCTTCGCCCTGATTCACCGTTTCGGCTTTCAGGCCGGCGAGACTCTTGACTTGAAATTCTTTCATGGCATTTCCTTTCCTGTAGGATGTCGTTGTGAAATCGAAAAAACCGGGAGCGACTTGCATCCCCTTTCTTTGAGTCTATAATAGACGGTTGAATCGAAATAGGAATGCAGGCACCTATTTGTGCTATAGGAACCTTCTGGTAACTATTGTCGTTTTACAGGCTTTTTCGTGCTGCTTTCCCAAAAATATTTTGAAAAAATGCTGTCGAAAGAAGATTTATTGACCTGCCCGGTCGCCACGACGGTCCATTTGATCGGCAACAAATGGAAGCTGCTGATCATGCGAAACCTGCTTTTCGGGACGCAACGGTTCGGCGAGTTGCGCAAAACGCTTCCGGGTATCAGCCAAAAAGTACTGACGGAAAACCTGCGCTCGATGGAAGATGACGGACTGGTAATTCGAACGGTGTTCGCCGAGGTTCCGCCTCGTGTGGAGTACCGATTGAGCGAACTCGGCGAGTCGATGCGTCCGATCTTCGACTCGATGGTGATTTGGGGAACGAACTATCAAGAACGACGAGGCAAAGCCTCTTTGTGAGTGAGCGACCACATCGAACGGGAAGAAACGTTCGACGGGTTCCGACTGGAAGGAGCAACGGCACGAGGGGGATAACGGTTCATCCCTTTTCCCATTCTTCCACGCAGCCGGGCACGACAATGAACATCGGATGCGGCACGACCCGCTTTGCGTTTCGCAATCGATCGGCGGCGTCGGGATCACGAACATCCAGCTTGTTCAAGAGGTGTTCCTTTTCGTAATCGATTTGTCCTCTTGTCACGAAAATTGAGATTGGCCGTTTTGGATTCACGACCTTTGTCGAGTCGAAATGATAGCCGCGACGTTCGGATTCAGCCAGAATTTCAGCGAGATACTGTGAAATCGCTTCGACCGGGTTTGCCTGTTGTTTGAACCGTTCCAACTGCGGATGGTTTTTGTATCCTTTTGTTTTGCCTTCGAGGACATGCTTCGCCAGCAGTCCTTCCCGCCAAACGGCGAGCAGTCCCTTCGTATCGAGATACTTCGGATGCAACGACCAGAGCCTCATGGCGGTCACTCGTTGATAAGGACGAACCATTCGAATGTCGCTTGCATGACAAGGACGGCAGTCGAATCGTAAAGAAAGACTTGAACGGGAACCAATGCCCGACGCTTGTTTTGCAGGGCTTCCAGCACTTCGGTCTTGTCGATGGCGAGCGATCCCTTTGAAAAGATCGCGCCTTTGCCCGGCTTTTTGTACTTGACTTCGACGTTACGAACGACCGGGACGGCATTCTCGACTTCGGCGAATTCCCGTAACAGGATCAGGCCGCTCGACGCCTCGGCCAAGGCGAACAAGGCGCTGGCGTGAGCCGTTTGAATG
>JAVBQW010000123.1:0-11627 GCA_031548665.1 Thermoguttaceae bacterium | reverse complement strand
TATAACAATAGGCGAACAAGGTAAATGTCTGGGCAAAATAGGACATTGCAAGATGATCGAAAAATACTTTAATACACCGCAACACCCGGTTTTTTACTTCGGTTTTTGTCAAATCCTCGTTAGTGTCAACAGGCCCTAGGTCCCCGCCTTCGCGGGGATGACGGATGATTTATTCCTTTTCCGCCGGAACTTCCGTAGCGGCTTCGGGTTTCACCGGTTCGATTTTCGCTTCCGGTTCGGCGGGTTTTCCCTGTTCCTTCTTTTCCTCGACTTTTTCCTCAACGACTTGGGCTTCCGTCGTTTCTTTGGTTTCGACGAACTCCTTGCTCCGTTGGTCGCGGTACAGTTTGAAGTCGATCGGCGTGACGGCGGAGCCGATACGGGCTTTCTGGGTGCCGAGAACGACGTATTTTTCGCCGGGATCGAGTCCTTCGAGGACGATGCGTTGCTGCGTGTCGAGCAATTTGCCGATCTTAATATCGCGTCGATGGACGACGTGTCCGTGGTCGACGAGATCCTTACCGTTTTCGTCTTTCAGGGCGACGCCGAAGGGATTTTTCGGCGTGTAGTCGCCTTCTTTGATCACGAGAACGTATTTCGTGTCGAGGTCGGTCTGGATCGCTTCTTCGCGGATCAGGACGGCTCCTGTCAGCTTTTCGTAGGGAATCCGCACGCGACAGATTTGTCCCGGATAGAGCATATAGTCGGCGCTCGTTTTGTCTCGGAGCAACGGATTACGAATTTCGCCCCGGAGCATGATTTGGCCCGTTTCGTAGCGGATTTCGTTGTCGATGACCGCGACGATTTCACCCTGATACGGGAAGTCCACGGAAAGCGTGTCCGCTCCGGTCATCAAGGAGAAGTCGAAGATCGGTTTCGGTCCGCCGTTGGTCGTCGGAAGGAGCGGAGCGGCGTCTTTCGTTTCCGCAGCCGCCGGTTTGGCTGGCGAAGATCCCGCCTTACTCGCCTTTCCTGATTTGCTTATTTTATCTGAATCACCAAGCTGGGCGAGGGCTTCCTGATAAAAACGCTGGAGTCCCATCCGGTCCTTCAGATCGGTGAACTGCTTATCGCTCAATTCAAAATCAACGTAGAGCGGATCCATCTGGGCGATCGTCAGGATGGACATCTGGGCTCCCGGACCGACGAGATTGCCGACGTCGACCTTATTCTGCGTCGTTTTGCCGGGGATCGGAGCGGTCAGCTCGGTGTAACTGAGGTCGAGTTTCGCTTTGTTGACGGCGGTTTTTCCCCGTTCGACGGTTGCCAGCATGATCTTGTGTTCCGCGAGTTTCGACTGATATTCTTCGGTCGTAATCGTTTTCGACTCGACGAGTTGCTGGGCTCGATCGAGGTTCGACTTGGCGAGCGCTTCCCGAGCCTTATTGACTTCGAGTTCCGCTTCGGCCGAATCGAGGGCGATCTGGTACTGCTCTCGTTCGATTTGCGCGAGCTTATCGTCTTTTTCGACGATACTCCCCGACTTGAAATACAGTTCCTGAAGGTATCCGGTGACTCGGGCGGTCACGTCGACGAATTTATACGGCTCCGTGCGTCCGGTGACGTAGATATAGAGCTGGACGTCGTCCTGCTGGACGGCGTCGACGACGACGTCCGGTTTGGCGATTGGCGGAGTCCCGGATTTCTTTGCCTGGGTGCACCCGAGGGGAGCAAAGAGACAGAAACCGAGCAAAGAGGCCAAGAAGAACGTCGTCGTTTTTGATCCGATGTTCATATTCCCTTCCGTAGAATGTCTTTAGAGAGAGGGGGGCATACGATTGAAACAATAGTCTCAAACGACAGTATAACTTAAACAAGGGGACGGGAAAGGGGGGCCGTTTCCTTTGTCTGCCAAGAGCCGGGACCTGTGCTGCAAACGGTCAAAAATTACCTTTTTTGTTTACGATGGAAAAGGAGCCCCGAGTGGAGGCGGTACTCCGCCGGAACTCGGGGGTTGAAGCGGCAAGAACGAGCAATTTGCTCCCGTTTACAGTATAGATCCCGGAGCGATCGCTTTTTTCGCTCAAACCGCTTGACGGAACGGCTGGGAATCTGAAAATAGACCGTTAGAGCGAAGTTCCGGGACCACAGGTCCCGGCTCGTGATTCAACTTTTTTTAAAAAATCATGTCCAAGCTGATCAATTCCGCGTCGTGGAAGGCCCTTTTCAAGCACCGTCAGGCGATGGAGTCCGTTTCCATGCGGCAACTCTTCGACGAAGACCCCAAGCGTTTTGAAAAATTTTCGACCCTGCTGTCGGAGAATATCCTGTTCGACTATTCGAAGAACCGAATCACGGACGAAACGATGAAACTTCTCATTGATCTCGCTCGGGAAGCAAAGCTCGACGAGATGACTGCCGAAATGTTCTCCGGCGAGAAGATCAACAACACGGAGAAGCGGGCCGTGCTGCATACCGCGCTGCGGAACCGTTCGAACCGGCCGATTCTTGTCGACGGCGAGGACGTGATGCCCGGCGTCAACGCGGTGCTCGCCAAAATGAAGGAATTTTCGAAACGGATCATCGACGGCGACTGGAAGGGATACACCGGCAAGCCGATCACCGACGTCGTGAACATCGGCATCGGCGGTTCCGATCTCGGTCCCGTCATGGTGACGGAGGCGTTGAAACCGTACAAAACGCGGCTGAACGTTCATTTCGTCTCAAATGTCGACGGCACGCATCTCGTTGAAACGGTCAAGCCGCTGAATCCGGAGACGACGCTCTTCATTGTCGCGTCGAAAACCTTCACGACTCAGGAAACGATGACGAACGCCGAATCGGCGAGAGACTGGTTCCTCGACACGGCGAAGGACAAAGCCGCCGTCGCCAAACATTTTGTCGCATTGTCGACAAACAAGAAAAAGGTCGAGAAATTCGGCATCGATCCGGCGAACATGTTCGAGTTCTGGGACTGGGTCGGCGGTCGGTATTCGCTGTGGTCCGCGATCGGCTTGTCGATCGTTCTGGCGGTCGGCTTCGACAATTTCGAGCAACTGTTGGAAGGAGCGTTCGCCGCCGACGAACATTTTCGCAACACGCCGTTCGAAAAGAACGTTCCGGTCCTCATGGGACTGCTTGGCGTTTGGTACAATAATTTCTGGGACGCCGATTCGCAGGCGATTTTGCCGTACGACCAGTACATGCACCGTTTCGCGGCCTATTTCCAGCAGGGAGACATGGAAAGCAACGGCAAGGGCGTCGACAAGGAGAATCATCCCGTCGATTACTCGACCGGTCCGATCATTTGGGGCGAACCGGGAACGAACGGTCAGCACGCTTTTTACCAATTGATCCACCAGGGCACGAAATTGATTCCGTGCGATTTTCTCGCTCCGGTCCGATCGCAGAATCCGATCGGCGACCATCATCCGAAGCTCTTGGCGAATTTCCTCGCGCAGACGGAAGCCCTCATGAAGGGCAAGACGCTTGAAGAGGCATCGGATGAACTAAGAAAATCCGGGCTCTCCGACGACGAAGTCAAGCGGCTCGCCCCGTCGAAGGTTTTCAGCGGCAATCGGCCGACGAACTCGTTCTTCTTCGAGAAGCTGACGCCGAAGACGCTCGGAGCGCTGCTCGCTCTTTACGAGCACAAAATTTTCGTGCAGGGCGTGATTTGGAACGTCAACTCGTTCGACCAGATGGGCGTTGAACTCGGCAAGCAGCTTGCCGGCGTCGTGTTGCCGGAACTTTTGAGCGACGCGGCGATCACCTCGCACGATTCCTCGACCAACGGTTTGATCGCGTTCTATAAACAGCACAAAAAATAAGATTCTCCAAAGAGCCCCAAGTGGAGGCGTACTCGCCGGAACTTGGGGGTTGCGTCACAAAAAATAAGGTTCCCCAAAGAGCCCCAAGTGGAGGCGGACTCGCCGGAACTTGGGGGTTGCGTCCGAACACGCTCCAACCCCCAAGTTCCGCTGCGCTGCACTTGGGGCTCTTTGTGAATATTTCTTATTTCCCCATCATTTCTTGCGTTCCCTTTTTGAGGACGATCGAGATCAGTCCCCAGAGATCGGGATGGTCGAGTTTGACCTTCAGGGCGACGTCGTTGCCGCTGAGGTCCAGTTTGACGCTCTGAAGAAATCGAGCGACTTGTTTGGCTTCTTCTTTGGAATCGGCCGTTTGCGACAGCTGCACGAGGGCGGCAAGTCCGGCGAGCAGGTCGTGAACCGCTTTGGCGTTTTCCGGTTTTCGTAGCGACAAACGGGCTTCGACCTGCGTGACACCGTCGACGTCATGAACACCGCTTTCGAAACGTTTGACGTTTCCGAGCAGGTCCGTCGCCGACTCGGCCCAACCGTGTTGTTTACCGAATTCGCTGGCAAAGAGGAAACAGCGTTCGCCGAGAACCAGTTTTTTGACATATCCTTTGGCGACGTCTTCGCCGGTTTTACCGTTCTTGAATTCCTCGAATTTTCGTCGAATATGGTCTTCGTCGGAGAAGATCAAGGCGTATCGTTTTTCTCCCGGCAGTTTCACCGAGGCGCAGCAGAACTCGATTTCATGGCCTGCGTGTTCGATGTCGGCTTCGAGGATGAAGTCGCCGTTCGATTCGTTTTTCAGGAATTTGTAGTCTTTGCCCTCCGTGAAATGTTCGAGAACGTCCATCCATTTTCTGGGATTGACGTCGAGAACGAGCGCGACGACGCCTTCCATTTCCCAATCGAGTTTTTTCGTTCCGGCGAGCGCTTTGTTGAGATCGTAGACCGCTTCACGAATTTCTTCCGCTTCATTGTCGTCGTCGTCTCCGGTAACGCTGACGATCACCGTTTGGAGATGGGTGAAAATCTCGTCGACCGCTTCCCGGGCCGAGAAGCGACGTTTTTCGACTCCTTTGGCGATCAGTTCGGCCAGTGGAGCGGGAAGTCCCTTCTCAAGTTTTTTAGGATCGGTCAACTCTTTGTCGACGCCCTTGTCGACGGCGTCCGTGAAGAGCGTCCAGAACGGTCCCCATTCCGGCATCTCGAGGAGTTTTTGCACGAAGGCCGTCTTCGAATACTGGCTCGGATGCGCGCAGTAAAAGACATCGGGTTCCTTGGCGGCAAGAAACGCCGCCGGCAACAGCAACGCAAGAAAAAACGCAAGTTTCAGTTTCATGGTAAACCTCCTTGGAGAAAAATTGGAGCGTAACGCTTGCGTTTTAGCCGCCCAGCGCGAAAAAAGCGCAATCGACGACATTATGATGCGCCGGCAGCGGGTTTCGTTACAAAACTTAGCCGCGTCGCCTGCGACGCACGGCCGATCGTTTCGGATCAATCGACAGGAACCCGTTTAACCGGGATCAACCTCACCGGACCGATCAATCCGGAGGGAACGAGCGCGTCGTCTTTTTTCCAAAGATTCCACATACAGAACGTGGTTCGCCCATTCGGGTCGGATTTGCCGTCGAGCAACCACTGCGGCCAGGATTTCAGCGTTCCGTTGGCGTTGCGTTCGTCGCTCGGCGGCAACGCGGCGTCGCCGATCAACCGATTCGGCCAACTGTTCGTCACGGAAATCTTGAGCCGGTTGTCGCCGGATTGCAGGAATTCCGTGACGTCGACGGATTTTTCGGTTTTCCAGAGAACGCCGAGATCTTTGCCGTTCAATTCGACCTGCGCGATCATTTCGGCCTTGCCGAGATCAAGGACGAGTCGCAGACCGTTTTGCCGCAAATTTTCCGGTACGGTAAATGTTTTCGTGTACGTCGCCGTTCCGCTGAAGAATTTTATCCCGTCCTCGGCCGCGTCGCTCCACGAAATCAACTTGTCGAACTTCACGGTTTTACCGGGGAACGAAACACCCCAGTCGGTATCGAGATTCAATGGTTCCGGGAGGGAAAAAGTTTCCGTCCGTTTTTTACCCGATGCGAACGTCAATTCGTAGTTGCCGGACTCGTTGAAATCGACGCAGGGTTTTCCGGCGGCGTCGCGAACCGGCACGGCGACGGGAATCGTCGTTTCGGTTTCGAAGGATATCACGGCTCCGTCGTTGCCGCTCCACGTTTCCCGCTTGCCGTTCAATTCGTAATCGAACGTTAACGTTTTGAGGACCATCGGAGCCGGATCGACCGGATACGCCAGCCGCGCAACGGGAAAATCGTTTTCGCCGCAGTCAAAGAGCCGCTGGAGCTTTTCCTTGGGATCGACGGTCCGCTTTTCGTCTCCCGGCGGTCCGTATTTCGCGTTGAGAATCTTGATCGACGGCAGCATTTTGCCGAGAACGAGCGTTTCGCCGTCTTTTCCCGTTACGGAATAATGGTTCCCGCCCATTTCGTAGTCGAGAACCAGCGTCTTGACGACGTTGAACGCCGGATCGCCCTGTTGTTCGACCATTCGACTGACGGCAATCCGTCGTTCTCCGGCGGCGACAAGTTTTTCGACCAGCGGTTTGACGTCGATCGTTTTCGCCGAATCGTTCAGGATGCCGTATTTCGCCGCCGTGACGGTGATTTTCCCGAGCGGTTCCCTAAAGTCGATGAGCCGCTTACCGTCCCGTGAGATTCCAACAATCGCTTGCGTTTTAGCCGCGAAGCGCGTCGGGGCGGATTTTTTGAAAACGACGAACACCGATTCCGTTGCGCGGAGCGGCAACGGCAACCGAGTCGTTCCCGTCGGATCCGTTTGATAAGCGGCGGCTTCCGCGACCGTTCCCGTTTCCGGATTCCAGAGTTCCGGCGTTCCCGTTGCGCGAAATTGAATATCCGCTTGCACGCCGTGTTCCCGTTGATTGGCGACGAAGTACATTTCGCCGTCCGGCAACCGTCGATGAATCCAATTCAGCGGAATATCCGAAACGAAATCCTGTACGACGCCGATTGATGTTAGAAAAACTTCCGGCGTCGTTCCCCAGAGGACTTTTCCTTTGCCGACGACGTGTTCGCCGCTCGGCGTCTTGACGTCGCCCCAAAGTTTTTGGGCAAGTTCTTTCACACGCCGGTCGTTGTTCGGATAATCGGTCAAACCGAGCGCCGCCGTCGCCGGTTGGTTGCCGATGACCGTGACGCCGTCCTCGACAAGTCGAAGCGTCTGTTCAAGAAGTTCCGGCGTCATGCGGTTCGTCGGCGGAAGGACGAGAACCTTGTATTTCATGCCGCTCGGCAACACGAGATTTCCGCTTTCGACGGTCGCATTGAGAACGGCGTGGGCTCCGGCCTGGTCCCAAGGAAATCCGTTGCGCGGATGGTCGGAGAATCCCTGCGGCGAATCTTCCGGTTCGAGATACAGAATATCGGCGACGAATTCCCCTTGGCGCAACATGAATTGGCAGCGCGACAAATATTCATGCCAGGCGGGCGTCAGCTCCCACCAGGTTTGCGTCCGTTCGTAATGGACGCCCCACGGTCCCATCATGAGCCCCGGTCGGACGTCTTTCCAAGGTTGAAACGAATATCGGTGAAAGACGAAGCGGTTGATTCCTTCGCAGAACGCCTTGTCGCCGAGCGTCTTGATCGAACCGGGATGCGCGAGCCAGCGTTCCGAATCGTCCGCAGTGAACGCTTCGGCACCGACGATCCGTTTGCCGTAAACGTGTCCGGCGGACGCCATACCGCGGCAACTGTTCATCGCGGCGCCGCCGACCCAGAATTCCCCCATCGGTTCGTCGGCGAGTCCCGCGTACTGAATGTGATCGCACGGCGAACCGTACGCTTCGCACGTAAATCGCAAATCGTTTTTCGTTGCAAGCTCTTTCATCCGACCAGCGTAGTTTTCAAGCGTCAATTCGGAAACCGTGCGGCGGAAGTCCCACAAAAATCGTTCCGTATATTCCGGATTCTCCATGACGTATCCGGCGAAGATCGGCAGGAATTTCCAAAGGTCGTATTTTCTCCGTTTCGAAAATTCCTCTCGCATTTCGTCGGTCCAGTTTTGCGAACCGTTCTCCCAACTGTCGATGTGCGTCGCGACAAACGACTTGCCGACGTTTGCCTTGCTGTCGGCGAGCAAGCTGCCGAGCTGACCTTCGAAAGCGTTTTCGATTCCTCGTTTGGAAAGTTTGTCGCATTCCGGACCGCGTCCCGACTCCGGGGCGGGATGTCCGATCATGTTCTTGCAAGTTACGCCGAATCGGATCAGCGTCCAGTTTCCGGACGGAATTCCTTCACGAACTTCTCCGGCTTCGTTCATTTTGTCGGAAAGGTCGACCACGGCATCCAGCGGAATGTATGCTTCGGCGGGGATTTGTCCGGCCGGTATCTTGAGATGTTGCCGGTCCACATCAAGGAATCCGAGGCCGGATTTCGCTTTCGGCGTCGGGAAAGCGAGGACGCAGAGATCCTTGTAATAGTCGAACGTTTTTACACCGGGCGGGAAGACGATTTTTTCTGGACGATTTTCGGCGGGAACTTCGATGATCCGAACGGTCAGAATTTTCATCGCGTTTTCCGGCTTGACCCAGGGACCGCCGCTGCCGTTCCAACCGGGACCGTCGTTCATGTTGACTTCGATTCCGAGCGACGCGGCCTTCGAAATCATGTGTTTGAACAGTTCCCGCCAACGGTCTCCCATGTAGTCGACCGGGCCGCGTGGAGCCCCTTGGCCGACTTCCATGATGAGGACGCCGCCGATCCCGACGCGGTGCATCGCTTCGAGATCGGCGTCGATTCCTTCTTGGGTGAGGTTGCCGTTATTCCAAAACCAATAGACCCAAGGCCGATTTTCCGGTCCGGGCTTCTGAAATTCCGCGGTCGCCTGACCGAAGGCGGTTGAAATCATGGCGAAAACGAGACACGTGAAGAAAAACGAGAGCTGTTTCATGGTCGTGAAAAAGAAATATCATCCAATGAGACAAAGGAAACGACGAACTTGTCGAATTATAGCGATTTTTCGCATGAACGTCGAGAGACGCGAGGTTGAGGACAGGAAACGGAAGCATAAGACTTTCGCAGGAAAGTTTCGTACCCGTTTGGCGATCCGCTTGCGTTTTAGCCGCGCAGCGCGTCAGGGTATGTTTTTTTCGAGCGACAGCCTAATTCTTCCGAATGCTTGTTTATCGTTTTCGGAAGGACTATATTTGAGGATATTTGACGTTTTCGACCGATAACTTTGCTTAACGAACCATTGCCATGCCAAAATTTCTGTTTCTCGCCCTGCTGTACTTTTCGTTGACGCTTTCGGCCTTTGCTCAACCGTTTGACGGAATTTCGGTCGACCAGACGAGTCTGCATCGACTTTCCGACGCCAAAACCCGATCGATCAGTCCGGAGAATTTTTCCGGGGAGCCCGGCAAAGCCGCGATGTCGACCGACGGACCGGCCCTGAACGCCGCCCGGGATCTCGGGCAAGGTTGGAAAGTTTCGCCCTACGTTCATGTCGAGGGCAACACCACGTTTACCCTGGCGGAAATCGACGGTTCCGGCGCGATCCAGCAAATTTGGATGACGCCCGCTCCGATGAACCGGACCCGGGAAATGATCCTCCGATTCTATTGGGACGGCGAAGAAACGCCGTCCATCGAGGTTCCGGCCGCCGACTTCTTCTGCTGCGGTTGGCAGGAATACAGTCCGAACACCTCCTTGATGGTCAACGTGAATCCCGGCAGCGCATTCAATTGCTATTGGACCATGCCGTTCCGAAAAAAGGCGAAAGTCACGCTGGAGAACCTCAGCGACAATCGCTGCACGATTTATTACCAGATCAACTACGTTCTCGGCGATGTTTCCGCCGATGCCGCTTACCTGCACGCCCAATTCCGTCGCGTCAATCCGCTCAAGGAGAAAGACGTCGTGACGATTTTGGACGGCGTCAAGGGCAAGGGACATTACGTCGGAACTTACATGGCGTGGGAAGCCCGGAGTCCCGGCTGGTGGGGTGAAGGCGAAATCAAATTTTTCATGGACGGCGACAAGGAGTTCCCGACCATTGCGGGAACCGGTACCGAAGATTATTTTTGCGGTTCGTACAATTTCCATCGCAATGGAAAATACATTCCGTTCAGTACGCCCTACGCCGGACTCGTTCAGGTTCTGCCTCCTGATCTTTACGAAAAGGCCGGACAGCGTTTCGGACTGTACCGTTGGCACGTCACGGATCCTGTTCGGTTCGAAAAGGAGTTGAAAGTCACGATGCAGGCGCTCGGCTGGATGCGAGACAAGAGCGGACGATACCTGCCGCTCCAGGACGATATTTCGAGTACCGCGTTTTGGTACCAGACGGAACCGCACGCCGCCTTCCCCAAGCTGCCCGGCCGCGAAGAACTCTTGATCAAGCCGATCGAAGTCAAGGAATAAGAGTTTCCAACAACCGCCAACCATGCCAAATTTTCCAATGCACGAATCAGTGGATCGTCGTCGTTTTTTGACCGGTGCCGTCGGCGTCGGCTGTTGTTGCATGGGCCTCTCGTCACGGAATCCCATGACGTTCGGTCAGGATAAGCGGTCCGGTAAGGGACCGAATCCGTTCCTTACGCCGGTTGCGTACTGCGGCTTGTTTTGCGGTGGTTGCGGCGGCTTGCAGGACACCGTCCTCCAAGGCAAGAAGGAAGGCGGCTGTCTCGGCTGCAAGAGCAACGTGCTCGGCGGACACTGCGCCAAATGCAAGGTTCGTGAATGCGCCCGGAGCCGCCAACTCACGAACTGCGGACTCTGCGCCGAGTATCCGTGCGAAAAAATCAAGGAATACCACAACGACGAAAAGGAAGGAACCTACATGGCGGTCGCTCGCAAAAACAGCGAGGATTTCATGTACTTCGGCGGCGACATCCACGAAGAATGGGCCGAGAAGCAGCTCAAACGCTGGACCTGTCCGAAATGCGGCAGCCCGTTCCATTTCAAGAGCGAAAGCTGTCCGAAATGTGGGGTGAAGGTTCCGACCGTTGAAATGGAAGCGGCGATCTACGGCCGGCGGAAGACGCCGAGCAGCGTCGAGTTCGACGGTAAATCCTGGCAAAACAATCTGGCGTTCAAAACCGAAACGAAAACGCTCGCCGGAAAGAAGACGCTGCAAGTTTTCGGTAACGAGCGGACCATGGTGTTCCTGCCGGACGTCAAATTTCGTGACGGAACGCTCGCCGTCGACATCTCGCTCAAGAGCGGCGGCGCCGGCTTGGCGTTTCGGACGACGGAAGACGGTACGCAGGGCGAAATCGTTCAATTTCGACTCGTCAACACGAAAAAGGATAAAAACAAGCGGTTGATGCTTTATTCGTTGCACAAACACTGGCAGACCGGTTGGCGGGAACTGCGCAGCGAGAATCCCGGCAAGTACGACGTCGAAACAAAGCTTCTGAAGGACAAATGGTTCCGACTCAAGCTCGTCGTGCAGGGATCGAAAGTCGACGTGTTTATCGACAAGGACGAGAAACCGCTGCTCTCCGTGGAAAAAATGCTCGGAAAGCTCGAAGAGGGCGGCGTCGGTCTCTACGGCGAAGACGCCTGGTTCGCGAACTTCGAAATGAGTTGAAAGGCTTCCGTCAGATATTAGCGGGCAAGTTCCAGAGCCCGACGCGTCAGCGAGGGAATGTGCTCCAAACACTCGCTGACGGTCGCGGCTCCGAATGAAATTGATCTAATTCTTTCCGGGACTTATTACGACAGCGCAATGGACTTTTTCCGGAAGGAACACGAAACACACGAAAAGACGAACGACACGAAAAGTTGAAAATGAACTTTTTTCATGCGATGGAACCAATATTTTTCCTCGTCGAAT
>JAVBQW010000144.1:0-33312 GCA_031548665.1 Thermoguttaceae bacterium | reverse complement strand
TATAACAATAGGCGAACAAGGTAAATGTCTGGGCAAAATAGGACATTGCAAGATGATCGAAAAATACTTTAATACACCGCAACACCCGGTTTTTTACTTCGGTTTTTGTCAAATCCTCGTTAGTGTCAACAGGCCCTAGGTTTCCGCTCGAAAGTTTCATACCCGGTTTATCGATCGCTTGCGTTTGAGCCGCGACCAGCGTGAATAAGCACTGAAATACGCTCGCAATTAACCAACACCACGTTTTCATGACAAAATCACACGAACGAAAATTTTCAATCGGCGTCGACTTCGGAACCAACAGCGTCCGCGCGATCGTCGTCGATCTTGAAGACGGCAAGGAAATCGCGACTGCCGTTGAAAACTATCCCGGCGGCGAAGCGGGAGTGCTGCTTGATCCGAAGCAGCCGCTCCTCGCCCGGCAAAATCCAAAGGATTACGTCGACGGCTTTTACCGCGTCGTGACAAAAGCGGTTGATAATGCACGAAATATTCCCGCCGACGGAAACGGTGGTTTCGATCATCGCGGCATCGTCGGCATCGGCGTCGACACGACGGGCTCCACGCCGATTCCGGTCGACAAAAACGGCACGCCGCTCGGGATGCTCCCCGAATTCGAAAACGATCTCGACGCGATGGCCTGGCTCTGGAAGGATCACACGTCCTTTGCCGAAGCCGCCGAGATCACGGAAAAAGCCGCGAAGCACGGAGATCATTATCTCTCGAAATGCGGCGGAATTTACAGCAGCGAATGGTATTGGTCCAAAATTCTACATTGCAAGCGAGTCAACCCCAAGGTTTTCAAGGCGGCGTTCGGTTGGGTCGAACTCGCTGATTTCATTCCGGCTTTCATCACGGGCAATACCGATCCCGAGACCTTGCCTCGCGGAATCTGCGCCGCCGGACACAAGGCGATGTTTCACGAAGCCTGGGGTGGTCTGCCCGGCAAAGAATTTTTGAAATCGCTGGACCCCGATCTCGTTCCGCTTCGGTCCCGTTTCTGTAGCGCAACGAAAACATCCGACCAGCGAGCCGGCGGACTTTGCGATCGCGCCGCCACGATGACGGGTCTCTTTCCCGGAACCCCCGTCGCGGTCGGCGCCTTCGACTGTCATATGGGCGCGATCGGAGCCGGCATCAAGCCGGGAACACTCGTAAAAGCAATAGGAACGAGTACTTGCGACGTGATGATCCATCCGTTGAGCGAGCCGCTGGCCGACATTCCGGGACTTTGCGGCATCGTGCCGGGGAGCGTCCTGCCGGGATATTTCGGTCTCGAAGCGGGCCAGTCCGCCGTGGGGGACATCTTTAATTGGTTCGTCAAGCAGATGGTTCCGAAACAGTATTTCGAGAAAGGGGACGCGCACGAAAACCTGTCCCGTGAAGCAGGAAAACTTCTCCCAGGCGAGAACGGTTTGCTCTGCCTCGATTGGAACAACGGAAACCGTACGGTATTGGTCGACCAACTTTTGACCGGCCTGACCGTCGGGACCACGCTCCACACGACGGCGCCGGAGATTTATCGTGCGCTGATCGAAGCGACGGCGTTCGGGGCCTTGACGATCATCAATCGCTTCGAGGAATACGGCGTGAAGGTCAAGGAGGTGATCAACTGCGGCGGTATCGCGGAGAAGAGTCCGTTGACGATGCAAATTTACGCCGATGTCTGCAATCGCCCCATGAAAGTCAGCCGCAGTCCGCAAACCTGCGCCCTCGGTGCCGCGATCTGCGGAGCCGTCGCCGGAGGAGCATACAAAAACATCGAAACGGCGCAACGTAAAATGACCGGCGTCAAGGACGTCGTGTACAAACCGAACAAGAAAGCGGTCGCCGTTTATGAGCGGCTCTACAAACTCTACCGCGTACTGCACGACGCTTTCGGCGTCAAGGGACACGAGGAAAACCTTCACCACGTCATGAAACAATTGATCGAAATCCGTGATTCCGTGCGGAAAAACAAATAATCATCTCGGAAATTTTCGTGCAGTAGCGGCTAAAACGCAAGCGGTTAACTTGACGGATATAAACATCTTACATCTTTTGAAACCCATGCCGAAAAGTTTTCTCAACGCTTTGCTCTCGTTTATTCTGCTCTCGGTCGTTGCCTCGGCCGCCGAGATTGAATTGACCTTGCAGCCGGACAAGGAACTCAACCGAATCGACGAAAAGATTTATTCGCAATTTTTGGAACACATTTACCATTCCGTCAACGGTGGTCTCTGGGGCGATCTCGTTTGGAACCGCTCCTTCGAGGACAACACGCAAGGGGGCTGGGCTTGTAACGGAAACGAAATCGTCCAAAAATCGCTCGACGTGGACCAGCGGTTCGTCTTCGGCGATCCGAATTGGTCCGATTACGAACTCACGCTGGAAGCCCGAAAAACCGGCGGCACGGAAGGTTTTCTCGTTTTGTATCGTGTGCAAAACGACAAGGAATTCTCCTGGGTCAATCTCGGCGGCTGGCAGAACACGAAGCACGCCGTCGAACGCCGAGGCGCGAAGCAGAACCGGCAAAGCGCCGTCGGCCCGATGGTCGCCGGAACGATCGAAACCGGAAAATGGTACGAAATAAAAATCCGTTGCGAAGGGAACAACGTCAAGGTGTCGCTCGACGGCAAACAGATTCTCGACGTGACCGACCCGGAAGCCGCGAAAGCCGGTTGTGTCGGCATCGGAACCTGGGCGACGCAAGCGGAATTTCGTAACATCGGCGTCAAGTCGCTCGACGATAAAACCGTATTACTTGACAAGACACCCGACGTCGCCAGACAAATCAAGCTTCGACACTGGGAATCCAGCGGCGCCGTCGATCTGGCCTTGAGCGACGACGCCGTGAACGGAAAATCGTCCGTTAAAATCACCACGAAAGACGAGCCCGGCGGAATCCAGCAGAAGGGTTTCGTGATTCGAGACGGTGAAACGTACATCGTCTCGTGTTGGATGAAAAAGCTGGATGGCAAGGGCGAAATTCCGTTTCATTTTCATTTCCAACACGATATTCCCAAGGGGGGCTTGTACGGCCTTAATCAAGGCGTGTTGACAAATGAATGGAAACAATTCCAAGTCGAATACAAACCCGTGAGCGAATTCGGAAACGATGACGCAATATTTCGGATTCTTATTCCTGCTCACTCAACGGCTCTTGTCGACCAAATCAGCGTCATGCCGAAAAGTTGGGCGGCCAGCGGTGGTTTCCGGCCCGACTTATTGAACGCAATCGACGGAATCAAGCCGAAACTGATCCGTTGGCCCGGCGGTTGCTTTGCGTCGGCGTACCGTTGGAAGGACGGCATCGGATCGCAAGACAAGCGAGGCCCGTATCCGTTCACGATTTGGGACGACCGCGAGGTGAACAGTTACGGGACCGACGAATTCATCGCGATGTGTCGCCGTATCGGAGCCGAGCCGATGATCGTGATCAACGCCGGAACACCCGGCTGGAACGCCAAGCGAACGCCGGAATGCGCCGACGTCGATTGGGTTCAGGAAGCGTGTGATTGGATCGAATACTGCAACGGCACGGCGACGTCGAAATGGGGTAAAATCCGTGCGGAAAACGGACATCCCGAGCCGTACAACGTGAAATACTGGGAAATCGACAACGAAACGCAGGGTGGAGTCACGGTCGAGGAATACATCGCGATCGTCAAAAAATTCGCCCCGGCGATGAGAAAGACCGACCCGTCGATCAAGCTCGCCGTCGCCGGTTCGCATTTCGGACCTCGGGAAAAATGGGATTTTCCGATCATTGATGAAGCGGGGAATTTGTTCGATTATCTCAGCTTCCATCAGTACGATAATCCGGACACGTTCGCGGATGGTCCCGGGAAGATTGAACAATATTTCCGTACGCTCCAAGCCCATATCGAAAAATCACCGAATAAAGACGTCAAAATATTCGATTCGGAATGGAACGCGCAGTCGACCGATTGGCGTACTGGATTGTACTGCGGCGGAATCCTGAACGTGTTCGAACGTTGCGGCAACGTCGTCGAAATAGCGGCTCCGGCCTTGTTTTTGCGGCATGATACGGCAACCGACTGGGACAACGCGTTCGTCAACTTCGACAACAAGTCGTGGTATCCGGCCCCGAATTACGTCGTGATGAAACTTTGGCGCGAGCATTACGCGCCGATCCGGATCGGACTCGAAGGGGATGCGAAAAAGCTGAATGTCGTCGCAACGAAATCCGAGGACGGCAAAATACTGTACGTCAAAGCGGTCAACCCGACCGATAAAGAATGCACCGTGTCGCTGAATGTCGGCAAAGACGTGAAACAAGCGTCGCTCCGTCTCGTCAAGGCCGATAGCTTACGTGACAGGAACACGCTCGACAAACCGGACGCGATCAAACCGGAAGACCGACCCGTTACGATAATCGGCCGGACCGTCGGCGTCGTGCTGCCCGCCTATTCGGCGGGGGTGGTGACGATCCAGTAATTTGTCGAAATATTCATAACTCGCTGCGCGGCTAAAACGCAAGCGAAATTCAAACCGAAACATTTATTATGACAACTTTTCTTTTCGCGCAAACGTCGCTCGGCGTTTACGATTGGGGAACGCTGGCCGCTTATTTCATCGTGCTGCTCGGCGTCGCCTGGTGGGTGATCCTCCAGAAGACCGATTCCTCGAAGGATTATTTTCTCGCCGGCAAGCACGCCGGTTGGATCGTGATCGGTTCTTCGCTCTTCGCCTCGAACATCGGCTCGGAGCACCTCGTCGGTCTGGCGGGGACCGGGGCGTCGGACGGCATGGCGATGGCCCATTACGAACTGCACGCATGGTGCCTGCTCGTGCTCGGCTGGATCATGGTTCCGTTTTATGAACGGAGTTGCGTCTATACGATGCCGGAATTTCTGGAACGCCGTTATTCTCCGGCGGCTCGTTGGTTTCTCTCCGTCGTGAGCTTGATCGCGTACGTTTTTACGAAAATTTCCGTGACGCTTTTCGCGGGCGGGATCGTGTTCAAGGCGCTTTTCCCGGCGGACCTGGTTCCCGGGCTCGACAATTTCTGGCTCGGAGCCGTTCTGATGGTCGCGATCACGGGACTCTACACGATCCTCGGCGGCTTGCGTGCCGTGCTCTACACCGAGTTGCTGCAGACCGTCGTGCTCCTGATCGGCACCGCCTGCGTTTTGTTCATCGGATTGTACCAAGTCGGCGGTTGGAATGCGCTCAAGAATACCGTACAGGGTACGGATAAAATCATCGCTCTTCCTATTGGGGTTCCGCTCAATCCCGATGAGATTTATCGAGCAGACTATTTGCCGTTACTTCGGTTAGACGTTAAACAAAACGGAATGCCCGCTTATATTAAATGTCCGAAATGGAAGGACGACTACCGCCAGTACATCGGCTTGTACGAATTGACGCCTGAACAAGCGGTCGAGGCGGGCGTTGAAAAGGAGTATCAACATTATTTCCGTCAGGGTAGCGATAAACGATTGGAAAACGCAATCCATCCGAACAAAAATCCCGTCATCGAAAAGGCCGACTATTTCAATCTTTGGAAGCCGAACTCGCATCCGGTGTTTCCGTGGTTCGGCCTGTTGTTCGGGGCGCCGATCGTCGGACTCTGGTATTGGTGTACGGATCAATATATCGTACAACGAACCCTGGCGGCAAAGAGTCAACGGGATGCACGACGGGGTACGATTTTCGGGGCGTATTTGAAACTCACGCCGGTCTTTCTCTTTATCGTACCGGGAATGATCGCCTACGCCTTGGCCGTTCAGGGAAAGATCGGACCGGAGGTTTTGCACGATCCGAACCAGGCGTTTCCGATTCTCGTCAAGGAGGTGTTGCCCATCGGTTTGAAGGGTCTCGTCGTCGGCGCCCTGCTCGCCGCGCTGATGAGTTCGCTCGCCTCGGTGTTCAATTCCTGTTCGACGCTCTTCACGATGGATATTTACACGAAAATTCATCCGAAGGCGTCGGAGCGGCAGCTCGTCTTCATGGGCCGCGTCGCGACCGCCGTGATGGTCGTGCTCGGATTGCTCTGGATTCCGATCATCAAGCACATGCCCGGTACGCTGTACGGATATTTGCAGAGCGTACAGGCGTACATCGCGCCGCCGATCTTCGCGGTGTTTTTCCTCGGCGTGTTCTTCAAACGGATCAACGCTTACGGCTGCATGACCGGCCTGATCGTCGGCTTCGTACTCGGCATGTTGCGGTTGGCGGCGGAAATCATGAACAACACCGGAGCGGCTCCGAATCTGTTCGTCGACGGCAGCTTCGCGCATCTGTTTGCGACGACGAGCTTTACGTTCGTGTGCATTTATTTGACGGTGATCTGTTCCGTGCTGATCGTACTTGTCAGTCTCGTGACGCCGAAACCACGCGAGGAACAACTCGTCGGTTTAACGTACGGAACGTCGACCGAAACGCAACGGAAAGAGACCCGGGACAGTTGGAACTGGCTCGACGTCGCGCTGACCGGCGGGTTGCTCGCGATCATTCTCGGGATTTATATCTACTTCACGGGTTGAAAACGAAACAAAAACGAGCTGCGACCTGTGGTCGCAGTCCGCGCTGAAGCGGCTAAAACGCAAGCGTTCACCAATACGATATGGAAAAATTGAAACAAATTGTTTGCGCGGCGAATCTTGATCTCGTAAAACACGGGCTCGTGCTTTTCACCTGGGGAAATGCCAGCGCGATCGATCGGGAACGGGGCCTCGTCGTCATCAAACCGAGCGGGATTTCGTACGACGTCTTGTCGCCGGAGAGCATGGTCGTCGTCGACTTGGACGGCAACACCGTCGAAGGAAAATTGAAACCGTCGTCCGATCTCGCCACGCATCTCGTCCTTTATCGTGCATTTAAAGATGTCGGCGGAATCGTGCATACGCATTCACCCCATGCAACGGCTTGGGCGCAGGCACGGCGAGGAATTCCTTCGGTCGGAACGACCCACGCGGACTACTTTTACGGCGAAATCCCCTGCACGCGGGACATGACGGAAAACGAAATCAAGGGCAATTACGAAACGGAAACGGGAAACGTGATCGTCGAACGATTTCTTTCGTACAACATCAATCCTGATTTCGTACCGGGCGTGCTGGTCGCCAATCATGGACCGTTCGCGTGGGGAAAATCGATCAACGACGCCGTTCACAACGCCGTCGTGCTTGAAGAAATCGCCCGGGTGACGCTGTACACGGCGATGCTCAACCCGGATTTGCCGATGAATCCGTTGTTAATCGACAAACATTTCAATCGCAAACACGGTCCCGACGCTTATTACGGTCAGGACCTGCCGTCCAGGCATACCGAGCTTCCGCTCGACGAGTAAACCCGCTCCCGATGGTCGCTGTTCTCGAAAAGCCCAACAACCTTACCAATAAAAAACGTATCCGACATGACCGACAACATCTCTTTCGAAAATCTTGAAATCTGGTTCATCACGGGAGCGCAACTTCTTTACGGAGGCGATACCGTCAAACAGGTCGACGCGAATTCCACGGCGATGGTCGACGGCCTCAACCGGAACGGCCGATTACCGTACAAAGTCGTTTACAAGGGAACGGCCAACAGCGTGGCCGAAGTTTCGGAAAAATTCCGTACGGCGAATAATGACACAAAATGCGTCGGCATCATTACTTGGATGCACACGTTTTCCCCCGCGAAAATGTGGATCGCCGGTTTGAAATCGTTGCAAAAACCGTTGTTGCATTTGCACACGCAATTTCAACGGGAGATTCCCTGGTCGGAAATCGACATGGATTACATGAACCTGAACCAGAGCGCCCACGGCGACCGCGAGTTCGGACACATCATGAGCCGGATGCGGAAGGCCCGGAAAGTCGTGGTCGGGTTTTGGGAAGACGAAGACGTACAGAAAAGCATCGCCGTCTGGATGCGCGTTTGCGCCGCTTGGAACGACGCCAAATCGATGCGGATTCTGCGGTTCGGCGACAACATGAACAACGTCGCGGTCACGGACGGCGACAAAGTCGAAGCCGAAATGGTGTTCGATTACCATGTCGATTATTGTCCCGTCGGCGACTTGGCCGCCGTCGTCGATAAAGTTTCCGACGCCGAAATCGACCGGCTTTTCAAAGTTTACGAAACGGAATATGAAATCGTCACAAAATCCGTCGCCGACACCAAGCAAATCCGTGAAGCCGCCCGCATCGAAATTGCGCTTCGAAAAGTGCTGCACGATGCCGGAGCGAAGGCGTTCACGACGAATTTCGATGCGCTGCACGGCTTGAATCAACTTCCCGGCCTGGCGTCGCAACGTTTGATGGCCGACGGTTACGGATTCGGGGCCGAAGGGGACTGGAAAACCGCGGCTCTCTTGCGAACGATGAAAGTCATGGCTCACGGTCTGCCGGGTGGAACGTCGTTCATGGAAGATTATGTGTACCATTTCAAGGGAAAAGGGTCGATTCTGCAAGCGCACATGCTGGAAATCTGTCCCTCCATTAGCGCACACAAACCTCGCGTTGAAGTTCATCCGCTGGGAATCGGCGGCAAGGCGGACCCGGCCCGATTGGTTTTCACCGCGAAAACGGGTTACGGCATCGCGGCGACGGTCGTCGACATGGGAGGGCGTTTCCGGTTGATCATGAACGAAGTCGATTGCATCGTTCCGGAAGCGGACCTTCCGAAACTGCCGGTCGCGCGGGCGTTTTGGACGCCGAGACCCGACTTGAAAACCAGCGCGACGGCCTGGATTCTGGCGGGTGGAACGCATCATACATCATTTTCGTACGACTTGACGCCGGAGTATTTCGAGGATTACGCCGAAATCGCCGACGTCGAATTGTTGAAGATCGACGCGGCGACGACGATCGATTCGTTCAAAAAGGATCTGAAACTGAACGAAATCTATTACATGCTCCATCGCGCTTTGTCACGATAAAAAGCTGTAAGGGGTTGCGCGAAAACAATATTTCAAATTGTACGAAATCAAATCTGATTCCACCCCGGGAGCGTTTTCAGATTGGGGCGAAAATGATCGTGAAAAGTCGAGAGAGTCGCGTAAGGCTTTCGCCAGAAAGTTTCATGCCGAAAACGGGGAGGTGAGAGGGTGAAAGAGTAAAAGGGTGGGAGAGACGCAACTGCTTGATAGAACGCATCTTGCATTTTCCCTTTCACTCTCTCACCCTTTCACTCAAAAGTTGGCGGTTTATTCTCTGGCGAAAGCGTAAATGTTGATATTTAACCGATTTCGCCCCGGAGGGGCATTGCATTACAGCCCAGGGCAGAGCCGAAGGCGTCGCCCTGGGTTGACGCCCCCCCTCCAAAATGTTCGCCCTGAAAGGGCAGTGCAATACCGGTGTTGCACTGCCCTTACAGGGCGGCGGTTGATGAGCGACCGGTATCCCAGGGCGACGGCGAGTACGCCTTGCCCTGGGCTGTGATGCGATGGCCTTTCAGGCCGAAGATACAGAAAGACAACTTTCTTGCTACAGGCTCTTTCAGGCCGAAGATTCAAAAGGCAACAACTTTCACGCGGTATTTTGCTCCATCTTTCGCCCCCCGTCGGAAAACGCTCCCCCCTCCAACTCTCGTATTTTTTTCAGCCGCCAAGTCGCTCGCCCCTCACCCTAACCCTCTCCCGAGGGAGAGGGGACGGTAATGTGAGTTCTTACAAACCTCCCCCAAATCCGAAACAATCAGGTTTTTTCGGCCGCCTCCACTCGGGGTTCTTGAGGGGACAGCGACCTCAGGTCGCAGCTCGTAAGGCGCCGGTCGCGGCTCGTACGGCGTCGACGGTTATTTTCCGACACACCAAAGTCGATTGGCCGAACGGATCAAGAGTTGCTTTCCGGCGACGACAATCGACGCCTCACAACGTTCTTCCAAGTCGTTCGTCGCGATGATTTCCGGCGATTCCTTGGGATCGGCGGCCGGTTTCAAGACGGTCGTCGTTCCCTGCTCGGACAAGACGTAGAACTTGCCGTCGGCGTACAGCGGCGACGGATTGAGCGATCCGCCGAGCCGCTCTTGCCAGAGAAATTCGCCGGACGCCGCGTCGTATGCCGAAAAACTGCCGCCGTCCGTGCTGGTATACAGGCAAGGTTTCACGTACAAAAACGACGCCATCATCGGGGAATTGCGTTTTTGTTCCCAAACGACATGGGTTTCCGTACAGTCGCCCCGACCGTCGGGACGAACGGCCTTGATCGTTCCGCTGCCCGCCGGAGTCGAGAAAACCAAGCCGTCGCCGAAACCGGGAGACGGGACGCAAGGTTCGCCGGTGTTGGTCACGGTCCAGATCAATTCGCCGCTTGCCGGATCGAATCCCTGAATCACGTCGCCGGCCGGACTGATAATCTGGTCCTTGCCGTTGACTTGCAGCACCGCCGGGGTTGCGTGCGCGATCCGGGACATTCCCCGCTTTCCCCGCCAACGCTCCTTCCCGGTGTTCTTGTCGAGGGCCAGCAAAAAGGATTGGTCCCAAGGCTCCAACCAACCGAGTTGCTTCGGTTCCCCCTGATTACTGGGATTGACCGACAACAGCAACAAGTCGCCGTACAGGATCGGCGAGGTTCCCATTCCGTGATGCGAATAAAAGTTCAAATCGAGGTTGGTCCAACGAATATTGCCACTGAAATCCAAAGCCGCGAATCCGCCGCTGCCGAACACCGCGTACACGGTGTCGCCGTCCGTGACCGGCGTCGGCGTCGCATAGGAGTTCTTCGGATGTTTGTGCTTCGCTTCCTGCGTGAAGACGACTTTGTCCCAAAGGATGTTGCCCGTCTTTCGATCCAGAGCGATTACGTGACAGTCCTTGCCGCCGTCCGTCGCCGTGGTCAGGAAAACATGATCGTTCCAGACAATCGGCGACGACCAACCCTCACCGGGAATTTCCGTTTTCCAAGCGATGTTTTCCTCCGGACTCCATTGAGTCGGAAGATCGGTTGCCTTCGAAATTCCCTGGCCGTTGGGACCGCGAAATCGAGGCCAGTTTTCCAGTTCCTGGCCCCACACCGAAAAACCGAACGCCGAGATCAAGACAATAACGTTACAGAGACAAAAAAACGTGTTTTTCATGTTGCGCTAAGTGTTGAGTCCGGGGATTACGGCGGAGTACCGCCTTCATCCCCGGCTCTTTTGATATATTATTCTTGACACTGCTCCCAAGCGATCCGTGTCAAAATAGCTTTTACAATTGTACAATATCGATTGGTGATTCAACCCCCGAGTTACGGCGGAGTACCGCCTCCACTCGGGGCTCCTTGTAAAGTTTATTTTGACACTGCTCCCAAGCGATCAAACTTCTTCGGGAACTTCGAAGGGTTTGCGGTATTCCCTCTTGAAAAATTTCATCGCGGCCGGATTGTCGAGCACTTTTTCCGACGTCGGATCGATCAGGAGCTTTTGGCCGCCGAGCCGGTACGAAATCGTTGCGTAATGGGCGAGCAACGTGCTGCGGTGTCCCTTTTCAATGTCGGCGTTCGGCAACTCCCGACTCCGGATGCAGGCCAGGAAATTGTCCTTGTGCTCCGGATCGGGAAACCTTCCATACGCCGACTCTTTGACGACCGGTTGACGGTCCTTCGGCCTGACGTAAACCTCCCAACCGCCGCCGTGTCGTCCGACCATCATCAAGCCTTCGGAGCCGTAAATCTCGATACGAGTCGCACACTGCATCCAGTACGGAAACATGTCGCTGTCGCGGACCACCGGGTCGATTTTCAGCATGTACGGCGTGTAGAGCGTCAATTCGAAGGTCATCGTGAGATCGTCGAATTCCCATGTCGTGATCTGCGTATCCGGCGTTTCGGCGTCGCCTTCGGAATCGAAACGACCGCCAACGCAATACGCCGACTTCGGTAAGTCCTTGCCGATCAGCCAGCGTGCCAGGTCGAGTTGGTGGATGCCGTCGTTGATCATGTCGCCGGACGAAAAGTCCCAAAGATGATGCCAGGCGGAAGCGTAACTCGGCGAAAACGGCCTCGTCGGAGCGGGACCGAGCCAACGGTCCCAATCGATGTTTTCCGGAACCGGCGCCGTCGGGGCCAACTTGAAGTTGCTCCACTGTTTCATGTTGTAGACCCGAACGAAATGGATGCGACCGAGCTTGCCGTCCTCGATGAATTTCTTCGCCGCCATGCAATACGGGGCGCTGCGGCATTGGGTTCCATGCTGCACGATGCGTTTATATTTTCGTGCGGCTTCGACCATTTTGCGGCCTTCCCACGCCGAATGCGACGCGGGTTTCTCCGTGTAAACGTCCTTTCCCGCTTGGCAGGCCCAGATTTCGCCGAGCGCGTGCCAGTGATCCGGCAAGGCGCAAATCACGGCGTCGACGCTCTTGTCGTCGAGCACCGTTCGCATGTCGCTCGAAATTTGCGGCGTCGTGCCGAGCGGCGATTTTCGGACGGTTTCCACGGCGGTCTCCGCTTTCTGCCGATACGGGTCGCAACAATGCAACACGTTGACGTCGTCCCGTTTGACGAAGTCGCCGAGCAGTTGCCGCCCGCGACCGCCGCAGCCGATGAAGCCGAGATTGATCTTTTCGTTGGCCGCTGCGCCGAACGCGGTCGCGGCACCGCTCAAAAGCGTCAGACCGGCCCCGAAGCCGAGGGCCGTCGTCTTGGAAAATTCGCGTCGATTCATGAGATGAATGGGGTAAAGGTTATTAATTCACCGAATTCGAAGTCCGGCCGGTTCAACGATCCAAAGAAAACCGACCACCGGCTCGGATTGCAAAACAGGAAGAACGGTTCCAAGCAGTTTCAAAATTCTTGGTTCCGATTGTCGTTGCGGACGCAGGAGAACGATTCCATGGTAATTTTTGGGCGGATATGTCCGAATATCGGAAAAGTCGAGATCCAAGGTGATCAAAATACGACGTTCCTCAAGACATGCCTTCGCGATAATTTCATCAAGTTCGCCGTCCAGCGATTCGTCAAAGACCGTGTGAACGTCGTGTCCGTCTCTTCGGAGCAGCGAAGCGGCGGATAAGGGCAGGTTTTCATCAAGTTTGAATTTCATTCTCTCACCCCGTCTTGAGCGGAATAAAACGTTCCCGGGCCAAGTCGGCGGCGTAACCGATCGCCGCCCTGATGTCGTTGGGAGCTAAGGACGGATAGTTTTCGAGGATCGTCTTTTCGTCGACCTCGTCCGCGAGATTGTCCAAAATTACCGACACCATGATCCGTGTTCCGTGGATACACGGTTTTCCATGACAAATGTCGACATTACTCGAAATTCGTTCAGTCCAGTCCATTTTTCTTCAATAGTGCTTGAGACGCCGGAGTACCGGCTAAATGGGAAGAATCGTCAACGTTTTGATTTTGAAATACCGACGGTTCCCTCGGGGTTGACGTCGGAAAAGTTCATGTTTTCCCAGATCGGAACGCCGAGCGTTTTTTGCTTTGAAATTTCCTGCCGCGTTTTTTCGTCCGGCGTCAGGCCCCAAGCGAGGAAAAACGGCGTCAGATCGTATCCGGAGATCAACGACGACACCGCGATGAAATATTGAACCTTGTCCTCGTCGTTCTTGATCGGCAGCTTGTTGGCCCGATAAAATCGGTGCAGCAACGGATAAAATTTGTCGCCGAACGCCAAGCGGAGTTGCCAAAACATCGCCAACTTCATGAACACGTCGTCGTTTTCGTGGTAGTTCCGATCCGGTTTCGCGAAAAAGTCTTTGATTTTCCGTCGCATGTCGTCCGTGTCGATTCTCGCCTTGCCGCCGAAATGATGCTGGACCTCCAATGAAAAAATGTTGACCGTCACCTCGCCGAGTCCCTGGAACTTGTATTCCTGCATCTGGTGCATATGTCCGATCTCGTGCCAAGGCCCCCAACCGTTTTTTCGGAGGTCCTCGACGTCGAGGATACACTTCAATGTTCCCGTGATGTAGGAGGTCCGGTGGTTGGTCGCGTACATAAATCCGGTCTTCCCCTCGATGAGATGCATCATGTTCTTCGGAATGCCGTTGGGATCTCCTTCTTTCGGCGAAAGACCGAGCAGTCGGGCGTCAACGTTCATGATGGTATCGAACGTTTCACAGAGCTTTTTCGGATCGGTCAAATGCTTTTTGGCGGCGTCGGCGGAAACCGTGATGAACACGCGGTCGGAGGAAATTTCAACGATTCCGACCGGATTGGGCATCTCGCTCATCGCCTTCCACTCCGCCGGCGTCGTGCGACCATACCGATAAAAGGGAATCGGAATCACCCGTTGAAACGTGATGCTCAACGGACGCCGCTGCTCGTCGGAGTTGCTGATATAGAGGACGCCGCTCTTTTTCGGAACAAGAGCATTGGGTCCCGGAACCAGATTCATCCGGTCCTGCGAGTTCCAATCGAATTCGCTCCAGTCGACGACGAACAGTCGCGGTGTCGGCTCCGAGGGATTGCAGTCTAAAAAGGCGTCGAACGGCTTGCCGGCTTCGACCGCGAAACCGGTCGGCTGAAAATAACTCCAGGGACAACCGAGTTTGTACAAATCTTTTTCGGTCCTGTCGCTCCGTTTTCGAAGAACGGGAATCGTTCGCAGCTTGGCTCCGTTGCTCTTCGACAGGGATTCCGCGAGTTCGAATTCGGCGAGCAATTCCTTGTCGGTGAGTTCCTTCTTCAGTTTCGTCAGCCGATTGCGGAATCCCGTCGGTTCCCTGCCGGGATCCTGTCCCGCCAGCGAAGTGTAGAAACGGTTCCTCGCGATTTGGTAAATCTCGTCGATTTCCTGACGCTGGGCGTCCGCACCGAAAACGATCGACGCCAGGAAAATGAACGGCAACAGCGGAAAAATTTTTCGGAGCATGACGTTTCCTCAAAGAAGATGGACGTTTTCCCGTTCTTCCGCGCGTCGGAGGCCGACGCGGCTAACGACGAAAAGATTTTCTTCAATTACGGAATATACGAAACATCGGGGTCGATCGACTCGCAGTATCGTGCCATCAAATCGGCGGCGTAGTCGATGTCGTCCAGCGAAATCATCTCGACCGGCGTGTGCATGTACCGGTTCGGAATGCTGATCAACGCCGTGGCGACGCCGCTACGGTTGACCTGGATCGAACCGGCGTCGGTTCCCGTGATCTTTCCCTCGGCAACGATTTGCACGGGAATCGCATGATTTTTCGCGACGTCGACCAAGGCGTTGACGAGCCTGACCGTCATGTTGGGTCCCTTGGTCAACACGGGCCCGCCGCCGAGCTTGACGTCGCCGTTCTGCTTCTTTTCAATGGTCGGACAGTCCGTGGCGAACGTTACGTCGGTCGCGATGCCGACATGCGGATCGATATCGAAAGCGCTGGTTCTCGACCCTCGCAAACCGACTTCCTCTTGAACGGTCGAAACGGCGAAGACGCCGACCTTGAGTTTCGCCGGATCGATCCGCCGCAGAGCTTCCATGGCGACCCACATTCCGGCCTTGTCGTCGGTCGCCGGAGCCGCGATCAGATTGTTGCGGAGTTCCCGATATTCGAGTTCCACGGTCACCGGATCGCCAACCGCGACGACGGACTCCGCTTCCGCTTTGTCTTTCGCCCCGATATCGATCCAAAGATCCTTGATCTTCGGAACCGTTTTGCGGTCGTCCTCGTCCATCAGGTGGATCGGCTTCTTGCCGATGACGCCGTCGACGGGACCGTTCGCCGTCCAGATTTTGACGCGGATCCCGATCAGATTCTGGATGTCCCAGCCGCCGACGGTCAGCACGTAGAGAAAGCCCTGTTCGTCGACGTAGTTGACGATCAGGCCGATTTGGTCGCAGTGTCCGGCGAGCATCACACGGAACGGAGCGCTCGGATTCCGTGCGGCGATCACGTTGCCGTGGACGTCGGTTCGAACGCTGTCGGCGAACGGCTTGACGTAATCTCGGACCAATTGCTGGACCTTTTCTTCAAAGCCGGTGGTGCTCGGAGTCGTCAGGACACGCTTTAAAAAATCTTTCGATTCAGGATTCATGGAACTCGGTGGTTGGAGTTGATGCAAAGATTCGTTTCCCGATATTGTACTACAGGAAAGCCCGATTGACGATAACCCGACGTGGCAGTGGTTTATCGAACACGGGAAAATCATACTGTGCGACTTTACCGGAGCTCGATTTTCGGCTAAAATTTATGTGATCGCAGACGATTTCCCGTTTTTTTCTTTTATCGAAAGGATTTCCCATGATTTCCCGTCGCTCGCTTTTAAAATCCTTTGCCGTCGGTGCCGCCGCTTTGGCCGCTCCGGCTTCGCTCCTCGCCCAGACCGCGGAAGAGGTCGAAGCCCTGACCGTCAAAGGAGACATTCGGCAATCGGTCTCCAAATGGTGCTTCGGCAAGATTCCCATGGACGAATTCTGCAAGATCTGCAAAAAGCTCGGCATGGTCGGTATCGATCTGGTCGGTGAGAACGATTGGGATACCGTCAACAAGCACGATATGATCGTCACGATGGGTAACGGCGTGGGAACGATTCCGAAGGGATTCAACCGGCTCGAAAACCACGACAAATTGCTCGAAGGATACGAACGGCTCATTCCGATCGCGGCAGAGAAAAAGGTTCCGAACCTGATCTGTTTCTCCGGCAATCGCGAGGGAATCAGCGAAGAGGAAGGTCTCGCGAACTGCGTCGTCGGCCTCAAACGGCTGATGCCGACCGCCGAAAAGCACGGCGTGACGATCATCATGGAGTTGCTCAACAGCAAGGGACACAAGTATTATCAATGCGACCACACGGCCTGGGGCGCCGAACTGGCCCGAAAGGTCGGTAGCGAACGATTCAAGCTGTTGTATGACATTTTCCACATGCAGATCATGGAAGGCGACCTGATCGATACGATTCGCAAGAACAAGGACGTGATCGGACATTACCACACCGCCGGCGTGCCCGGTCGACAGGATTTGGACGACAAACAGGAAATTTACTATCCGCCCGTGATCAAAGCGATCAAGGAAACGGGATTCAAAGGTTTCCTCGCCCACGAATTCCTGCCGAAAAACGGCATCCAGTCGCTGCGCGACGCCGTCAAACTCTGCGATCTGTAATCGGAGGAATCAGGGGCGTGAAAACGCCCCGCTTCTTCTTGCTTTTTCGCCGTTTTCCATTATAATCGACGCATGAAGCCGACAGCGTCTCGCTCCTCCCGACCGGGAAACATTTTCGACGCGTTCGTCAAGAAAATGTTCGGACAAGTTCTCGTTTTCGTCGACTTTTTGACGAATTACGCCAACCCTCATTTTGTCGAGGAAATTGAGACCGGGAAGATTTGTCCGGCTCCGACCCACTACCTTGGCAAGGAAGGCGATGAACGGATCGCCGACCTGGTGTTTCAGTGTCCCGTGAAGCACGGCGACGGAAACTTGATGGCCGTGATCGTTTTCGAACACCAAGGCGGTTCGCTCAAAAGAATCCCACGAAAGCTGCATAAATACATCAGCGCGATCTGGGACGCGGAAGAAAAGGAAGGTCGAAAAATTCTCTCGGCTCCGTACTTTATCGTGCTTCGAACGGCGAAAAAGCCGCACCGGGGAAAATATCCGAGGATGTCTGATTCGACGCCGAAGGATCGAAACGGCAAGCCGTTGGGAAACGTTCCGGAAATCGATTACGACGTCATTGATTTGCCCGCCTTGGATTTCCAACGTTTGACCGGCAGCCCCACGTTGCGGCTCGCGTTGGGAATCCTCAAAAAAATGGTCGAAGGGAAAGAAGAGGAATTCGCCGACGCCTTGCTGCCGCTCCAGCAAATCGCCGGAGAAGAACGACAAATCGAACTGACGAAAGAACTGCTGCAATTCGTCGCCAAAGTTTTTGCGGCTCATCATAAACGGTTGGATGCCGCAACCGTCAAAAAATCACTGAAACCGATTTTTCGAGAAAAGGAGGCTCTGATGCTTACGACGATTTTCGATGAAAAGTTTTTGGAAGGACGGGTCGAAGGACGGGTCGAAGGACAAGCCGAAATGATTATTCGCATTTTGACACATCGATTAAAAACGCCGTCCAAAATACTTCAAAGCAGGATTCGTGCCGTCTCCGATCCTCGTAAGATGAACGATCTCGGTGATTTAGCGATCGATTGCGTTTCTCTCGAAGAGTTTTCCAAGGCACTTGATTGATCCGTCTTATCCAGAAAACGAATTCGGAAAGACGGATGTTTCCATGAAGAATGTCAAATCGGCCGACAACCAAATCGTGAGCGAAACGAAAACCGTACAATGGGCGGGAATCGTCGTCGCTTCGACCTCGGTCAAGTTGGCGCTGATCTTCGCCGTCGTTTGCAGCGTGGTCGCCCTGATCGAAAACGTCCGTTTTCAACGGGGCGTTCGGCCCTTGTCGCTCGTTTTTTCCACGCCGACGCCGCCCGACGACGTGGAGATCGTCTGCCAAGACGTTTGGGGAAACCGCGTGTCCGGACAGTCGGAAGGTTCTGACGTCTCGTTCAGCGGCTACGTCGAGAACCTGTTTTTCATCGTCCACGCTCCCCGGCCTCCGGAATCGATGCCGTTCGAGATTCGGACGGAAAGATATTCGTTGCGAAACCAACCGAACGCCGCGCACTGGACGCCTTCTCCGACGGAGAACAATACCTTTTTTCTTTTCCTGAAGCCGCATCTTCCCCAATCGGGCGGATTTTTCGGCGATTTCCTTAATTGGCCGGGAGACTTTTCCTTTTTCGGTCGGATTCTCGGCCCTTGGCCGTTGGTTTTCTTCCTCATATTTCTTGCGGCGTTTGAAGACCGCCGTCGCCGTAACGATCCTGTTTCGATACCGCGTCACCGATTCGCCCTCGAAACCTTCGCAACGCTGTTGTTCGTGTCGACGGGGCTCGCTCTGGCCGTGTTTCTCATCGGTTGTTGCTATCGACCGGATCTCGAAGCGGTCCGCCACGAACTCGAAGGATTGACCTTTTCAGCGATCACGCCGGAACCCGTTGAACGTCTCCAGTTTAACGTTGCGCTCCTGCTCGCCCCCGTTTTGCTCCTTCTCGTTCAGCCCGTCGTTGCCGCCGTGGTCGCTCGTTGGGACGCCGAAAGGCAACGGCAAGTCTTTGTCGGCGGCGCGTTTGCCGTAACAATCAGCCTGTTGGTCCTGGTCGTCGAATTCGGATACTTTCCCACCATGCAGCCGGGATTCATGATTTCCCGGGGCCTGCTGTTTCTCGTTTACGGTCTTTTCCTCCTGCCGATTCTCGTCGCGGCGTTTTTCTGTCCCCGTCTGGAGCGGGGCTTGGCCGTTTTCATGGGAATCCTGTCGCTGCTGATTCTTGTCCCGCTTTTTTTGCTGCGGATTTACTCCGTGAACTTTCTTCCGGAGGCCGTTCATTTCACGGCGGTTTACTATGCGGCAACCCAGATGATGGTCGGCAAAGTTTTCTTCGTCGACCTGTATTCGCTGTACGGCTCCTTTGCGATGTTCCTCGAACCGTTGTTTCGCCTGATCGGTTACGGAGTCTTTCCGTTTACGTTGACGTTGTCCGCTCTTTCCGTTGTTTCGTACGTCTTGTTTTATCTTTCGCTTTGCCTTCTCGTCGAATCGAAGTTGCTGCGTTGCTGCGGATTTTTGACGCTTGTCGCCTACACGTTCTTTCTTTTTGCTCCGGGCCAATTCATGTCGCTCGCCGCTGAGGGCGGGATCTATTATTTCGATACGCAAGCTCATTACATGGTCGTTCCGCTCCGATCCTTTCCGTTGGCGTTGGGACTCTACCTGATGCTCCGAACGTTCCGGGTTCCGTCAGCGGCGAATTTCCACGCAACGACGTTGGTCGTCGCGGCGGCTCCGTTTTGGAACGTCGAAATCGGCGTCGTACTCTGGATCGCGTGGGGAGCCGTTCTCTGTTTCGAGGCGTTGCTCCGTTCGAGGTCGTCCGGAAAACGTTTCGGTATCTTTATCGCGACGAGTTTCGCCGTTTGGGGATTTTTTTACGTCTATCTTTTTCTTCGGGCCGGTCGACCGCCGGATTTCAGTTTGATGTTCCGTCTGCCGGCGCTGTTCCAGAAAATCGGCGTCTTTGCCCGATCAATGCCGTTGTTTCACGCTTGGAATTTCGTCGTCCTGCTTTATCTTTTCGGTCTGTTCGAAGGCGTCCGCCTGCTTGGGGAGCGTTGGAGAGGGCGTCCGATCGACGCGTCAACGGCGTTCTTCGTCAAGGCCGGTCTGCTTTGCTCTCTGATCGGTTTGGGACTCTTTCCGTATTACGTCGGCGGTTCTTACGACGAAAATTTGGTTCGGATCATGTTTCCGGCGATCATTTTCTTCCTGATGTTGACGGATCGGCTTCGCCTTTACCTGCTTGCCGACGAACGTCCGGATCAATATGGTTTCGGCGTTCCTTTCGTCGCTTTTCTCGGCGCAATTTTCCTGGTCGGACTGGGACCGCTTTTCCTCCTGATGCAAAGCGACTTTCTGTACAAGATGGTCCGAACCAATCTCGTCTGTTTGAGTTCGCCGACCGACGCGCCGTCGTTTGCCGACATCCGCTTTCTCCAAAAAAATTCCGTGCCGGGAGAACGTGTTCTGATTCTTCGTGATTCCTACGACGGAATTTATTACGGTGAGTCGCGAACCCGTTGCGCCGTCGACGTTCCGTCGTCCGTCGAAACCATGCTTTACGACGACCTGGAAACCATCGAAACATTTCTCGAACAAAATAGCAACGTCAAGGTGTTCGCCGCGATGAACGAATTGCCGCACAAAAAAGAGCGGGCGATTCCCTATCCGGGACCGGACGTTTCGCTGCCGATGAAAAAAATTTTGGAAACCGATTACGAATCCGTCGACCGTTGCGAACAGGGAACCCTGACTTTCCTGCAAAAACGCTGTTCGAGTCCGACGGTCAACCCTTCAAAACCAACTCCGTAACATGTCCCGATATCTTTCCCGTTGTCAAAAAGTCTTGCGTTCCCTTTCCGCGACGAATCCGGACGCCTTTTTGGTTTCAAATCCGATCAACGTCCGCTATTTGAGCGGTTTTACCGGCAACGACAGCATGTTATTGCTGCGAAAAACCGGAGCGACGATTCTCAGCGACGGTCGGTTCACGCTGCAAATCAAGGAGGAATGTCCGGAAATTGAAAACGTTTATATTCGTCCCGGCGGCGAATCCATGGCAGCGGCGATCGCCAAGGTTTTCGGGGGCGTCAAGTCCGGACGCCTTGCCGTCGAAGCGGAATCGATGACGCTCGCCGGTGAAGAACGGCTCGGCGAAAAACTTCCTAAAACGGAATTCGTCTCGACCAAGGGCGTCGTCGAAACACTCCGTCAAATCAAGGATCGGGACGAAATCCAGACGATCCGAAAAGCGATTGACGTCGCCGCCAAGGCGTTTGAAGACATTCGGAGCGGACTCCGTCCGGAGCAGACGGAAATCGATATCTGCAACGAGATCGAGTACCGGATGCGACGGCACGGAGCGGAAGAAAAAAGTTTTGCGTCGATCATCGCCGCCGGTCCTCGCGCCGCGCTGCCGCACGCCGTTCCAAGTTCGCAACGAGTCGGCGACCATCCAATGCTGTTGGTCGACTGGGGCGCGATCGTCAACGGTTATATGAGCGACTTGACCCGTGTGATCGTCTTGTCGCCGACGAAAAAACTTCGAACCGTTTACGAAACCGTACTCAACGCGCAGCTCGCGGCGATCGCCGCCATCCAGCCCGGCAAGACCGGACAGGAAATCGACGCCGTCGCTCGGAGCGTGATCAAGGACGCCGGATTCGGAAAGAATTTCAATCACGGACTCGGACATTCGCTCGGATTGGAAATCCACGAAGCGCCCCGATTGGCGATCGGACACCAAACCGTCCTGAAACCCGGTATGGTGTTGACCGTCGAGCCGGGAATCTACCTCAACGGCTGGGGCGGCGTTCGAATCGAAGACGATGTATTGATTACGAAAACGGGTTGCGACGTTCTCAGCCGACACGTTCCGAAATATTTTGAACAATAAAAGGTCCGGCCGATATTTCCCCCAATCCCAATCCTCTGTCCCCAATCCCTTATTCCGACGATATGAATCCCTATATGCAGTTGGCGGTCGAGGCCGCGAAAGAAGGTATGAAGCAAAATCTCGGCGGTCCGTTCGGCGCCGTGGTCGTCCGTAACGGCGAAGTGATCGCCGTCGCCCACAATGAAGTCTTGGGGACCAATGATCCGACGGCGCACGCCGAGGTCGTTGCGCTCCGTCGGGCGACGGCGAAGCTTGGGAGCTTCCATATTCCGGACTGCGAGATTTACAGTACCTGCGAACCCTGTCCGATGTGTTTGGCAGCGATTCATTGGGCCGGAATTTCGAAACTGTATTTCGGCGCCGACCGGCACGATTCGACGATCGGCGGTTTCGACGACGAATTCATCTACCAAATCATCAACGGTACCGCCGAGAGCCCTTTGATGAAACCGGAAATTATCGACAAGGAAGAATGTCGCGATCTCTTTCACCGCTGGAGCGAAAAAGCCGATCGAACCATGTATTGAGGTTTTCAATATCCGTCCCATCAATCGCTTGCGTTTTAGCCGCGCAGCGCGCCTCGGGGAAATGTTGCCGACATTGAGGAAGAGCAAATCATGAAACGAAATCCAACGCGAACCGTCGCCATCGGAACGATCAAGATCGGGGCGGAACATCCGATCGCCCCCCAGAGCATGAGCGCAACGAAAACGATGAACATCGAGGCGACCGCCGCGTTCTGTCAACGACTTGCCGATGCCGGCGCAGGCATCGTCCGTGTCGCCGTCGATACGCCGAAGGATGCGGAGGCGCTTCGGGACATTCGAACGTTGACGACGGCGAATCTTTCCGTCGACCTCCAGGAAAATTATCGACTTGCGGAAGCCGTCGCTCCGTTCGTCGATAAAATTCGTTACAATCCGGGACATCTCCACCACGCGGAGCCCGGTGTTTCGTGGCAAGACAAGGTTCGGCGGCTCGTCGGCATCGCCCGGGACAACGATTGCGCCTTGCGGGTCGGCGTCAACTGCGGGAGCCTCGATCCGAATCGGAGCGGCGAGGATCCCATGTTGGAAAGCGCGTTGGAACACGCCGATTTTCTCGACTCGTTGGATTTCGTCCGTTATTGCGTGTCGATCAAATCGTCGGATCCGGCGGCGGTCGTCGAGACGAACAAACGGTTCGCCGCGTTTCGCCCGGAGATTCCGCTCCACCTCGGCGTGACGGAAGCCGGCATTCCGCCGGAGGGCGTTTTCAAGTCCCGCTTGGCGTTGGAACCATTGTTTGCCGCTGGAATCGGCGACACCTTGCGGGTTTCGCTCACGGTTCCCAACGAACGGAAAACGGAAGAAATCGACGCGGCTCGACTGATCCTGCAAAACGTGGAGCGCGGTGTCGTGTTGACCGCCGCCGATTGGCAACCGGACCGACTCGACATCGTCAGTTGTCCGAGTTGCGCGAGGGTCGAGAACGATCGGTTCGTCGCCTTGGCGGAAAGAGTTCGGGAAGCGACGCGATTCATGAAGGACGTGCCGTTGACGATCGCCGTGATGGGTTGCCGCGTCAACGGCCCCGGTGAGACGGACAACGCCGACTTGGGACTTTGGTGCGGTCCGAACCACGTCAATTTGAAGCGCGGCGGAGAAACTCTCGGTTCGTTTTCCTACGACGAAATCATCGAAAAACTATTGGACGAAGCGAAAACGTTTTTGAAACGACATTGATTTTTCGAATACGATTCCGCAAATCTTGATAATTGCCTCGAATTTTAAGGAAGGCGAAACGTTCTTTTTTTGAAAAATGCGTGTCTTTTCAGGGTCGTTCACGGACATTTTGCAGAAAGTTTCATACCCGGTTTATCGATCGCTTGCGTTTTAGCCGCGCAGCGCGTCTGGGTATTTTATTTTCAAGCGAAAGCCTTAAGTCCCGTTGGGGCTGAATTCGAAACACTCGACCACCCCCTTTTCACAAACGCTCCTCGTCGCCGTAATATCCCCAGATCGTTCCGAGCCCCGCGTTGCCCCACGACAAGTAATAATCGAAGCGAATATCAGTTCGAGATAGAAAATCAAATTTTTTCGCAAAAAATGATTACATGTAACATTTGATTAACACAAGATTTATGACGTTTTCTTTGTGAAGCGGAGATGCTTCCCAGATTAATCTCTTGACAAAGGCTCACCGTTCCTCAAGCAATACGCTACTACAACGCCAAAGCATATTTTATCAATATTTTGCCACGGAAGACACGGAAAAATCACGAAGAAATTCCTTGCATAATCTCCTTCCGTGTCTTCCGTGACTAAAAGCAATTTTAGGCTTGGCAGGGTAGTAGTACAAAGTTGAGACTGTAGCAAGAAAGTTGTCGTTTCTGTATCTTCGGCCTGAAAGGCCATTGCATCACAGCCCGGGGCAAGGCGTACTCGCCGTCGCCCTGGGATAGCGGTCGCTCACCAACCGCCGCCCTGTAAGGGCAGTGCAACACCGGTATTGCACTGCCCTTACAGGGCGAATCATTCCTTGGGGCGTTGGCAACCCAAGGCGACGCCTTCGGCTCTGCCCTAGGCTGTGATGCAATGCCCCTCCGGGGCGAAATCGACAAAAAATCAACTTTTTCGCGACTCTCTCGAAAATTCTTTGTTTTCAAGGGATTGCGGGCGAGAGGATTCGAACCTCCACGCCTTGCGGCAGCGGATCCTAAGTCCGCCGTGTCTGCCAACTCCACCACGCCCGCCGGAAAGTGTTGAGTGTAGAGGGTTGAGGGATGAGTGTAAAGGGCACTTCGAAAAATCCATCCTGACGGCGTTGAGACCGAAAATATACCGCAAACGGGAACAAATTGTTTGTTTTTGCCGATTCAACCCCCAAGTTACGCGGAGTACCGCTCCACTTGGGGCTCTTTTTTGGAATTCTCAGAAGTTCCCTAAAGGGCGAAACCCGCTTTTTATGATCTTTCTTCGGCAATCCGGAACAATCGCAGAGCGTTCTGCGTCGTTGCCGCCGCAATCCGCTCCACCGGAACGCCGCGAAGCTCCGACAAACGAAGAGCGACAAACGCCGCTAAACCCGGTTCGTTCCGCTCCAGCTTTCCACGAAATGGATGAGGAACCATGTACGGCGAGTCCGTTTCGATCAACAATTTTTCCTCTGGAACGACTTTCGCCGCCTCCCACAGGGGAGCAAATTTTCGGTTCGTGTACGTCACAGAGCCCGCGAAACTGATCGACAACCCCAGCGAAACACATTCCAACGCCTGTTCCGGCTCGCCGCTGAACGCATGGATCAGACCGTTCATCTTTCGATCGCTTTTCCCCTGAAAAAATTCACGCAGTATCGGAAGCAGATCGTCCCACGCCTCACGACAATGAATCAAAATCGGTTTCTCCGTCCTTTTCGCCAATTCAAGGTGCTTCAGAAAAAACTCCCGCTGGATTCCGAACGGCGAAGTGTCCCAATACCGATCTAATCCCGTTTCGCCGATTCCGACAACTTGGGGAAACTTCGCAAGCTCGGCAATTTCCTCCCAGTCGCCCGGCTGGACGTCCACGACGGAGTTTGGCTGAATTCCGACGGCTGCGTAAAAAAACGACTCCGCGCTCGCCAATTCGAGGCAACGTCGACTCGAAATAACGTCGATTCCCGGCAAGACGACGCCGCAGAACGACCATTCGGCGGACTCCGGTTCGCGAGGAGCAAATCCTTCCGGAAAACGTCCGTTCGCCAGCCGTTGTCGAACCTCGGAAAAATCGTCAGCATGTTGGAAAAGATCAAGGTGTGCGTGCGTGTCGAAGATCGGAAGGACGGACTTAAACATTTTTAAAAATTTTTCAGGAAAAATTCGAAGAAATCTCGTATAGTAATAAAAGGAAGGGAGGCTTCTCACGACATTCGCTTATCCGTCAAAATTCCTACAACTGGGGTGATATTTCAAAATCTTTTCTGGAAATCCCATAAAGAATTTGACGGGAAGAGGTTTGGAAAGCATGATGAGTTAGAGTCGAATATTATTCGCATATTGTTCGCAAATCGGAGTCGCGGTTTTCCAAAAGGACTGCCGTCAGGAACGATCGGCGGATCGATTCGAAAGAAATTATCGAGCGCAGAAGTTGCGAAAAAAAGGGGGACCGCAAAAGAAGCGTCGTTTCTTCCCGGAATCGCTCGTTTGGTGATTTCGACAGGCTTGACCATTGTTTTGCATCCGGATTCAACATCGTGGTTGCCGTTGATAGGAGGCAATCGGAGTTGCCCTCAAGAAGATTCGTCAGGAAGGAAAGGGTGAACCATGCTCGTACTCTCAAGAAAGAAAAATGAAAGCGTCGTGATCAACGACAACATTACCATTGTCGTTGTCGAGATTCGCGGAGACAAGGTCCGACTCGGCATTGAAGCGCCGAAAGATGTTCCCGTGCATCGCAAGGAAATCTACGACGCCATTCAGGCGAACCGGAGCGAACGCTTCGAAGAAGAATTGGCCGTTTTTCCTCGCTGAGAAATTCGGTATCGACGTCGATACAACTTCCGCGTGTCGCAAGGCGGCGCGGCTAAGGCGAATTCTCCCTTCTATGCGAAGGGGTCTTCGATCGTCGGTTCCGTTTCTCCGGTCGGTGGAACCGGTTTGGGTTCTTTTTTCGAAAGGGGACGGACGATTACGTTGATTCCGTCCACCGAAACGACGACGACTTCGTCGCCGACTTCGATGATCGTCGACTCGCTGAGCGCGTTCAAACGTCGGCCCTCGACTTCAATCTGTCCGCTGAGCATCATCTTGCAGCGGGCGACACCTCGCTTGCCGACCAGCTTTTTCAACCGTTCCAGCTCGGCGTCCGGTTGAAGAGCAGGATCTTCTTCCGGATTCAACAGGATGCGTCGTCCCATCATGGTGTTCGGCCACCATTTGAAGGCGTGCCACAAAAACACGGGCACGCCGACCGCCACCGCGAAAAAATAAAGGGCTCCGAACAACGGATGACTCAAAAACGCGAAAACGACGCTGAGCAGCAGGACCGTTGACGCCAAAAAAGCAAGGAGACCGCCGGAGGGAACGAAAATCTCCAGCACCGCAAAAAGAACGGCGATTCCTAAAAAAATAAAGGTCCAAACCCAGGAGTCCATGATTTTTCTCTCAAAACAGACTTGACGAGTTTCGCTTAGGTTTTCGCCTGAAAATAAAAGCCCCGGACGCGCTTCGCGGCTAAAACGCAAGCGGACCGCCAAAAGGGTACGAAACATTCGAGCGAGAGCCTTATCTTACAGTTCGGGAGAATCGAAGGCAAGGACGGGAACTTCGGCGACTTGAAACGATCTCGGCAGCGTGGTATATTTTGAAAAACTTTGACGTCCTCTTTTTCGACGACCATGATTCACGCTGTAATTATCGCCGGCGGTTCCGGAACCCGACTTTGGCCGGAAAGCCGTGAAGCGAAAGCCAAACAGTTTCTTTCCTTCGAGTCTGATCAGACGATGATCGGGGCGACCGTCCGACGACTCGATCCTTTGGTTCCGACGAGCCGGGTTTTCGTCGTCACGGGCCGGTCCATGGTCGAAAATGTTCGGGAATCTTTGCCGATTCTCGGTTCCGGTCAAATTCTCGGCGAACCGGCGGCACGGAATACCGCTCCCTGTATCGGTTTGGCCGCCGTCCAACTGCTTCACGACGATCCCGAAGCGACGATGATCGTTCTCCCGGCGGACCACATCATCCGACCGGAAGCCGTGTTTCGAAGCACGTTGCAATTCGCGGCGGAACTTGTCGAAGAAGCTCCCGAACGCCTCATCACGCTCGGTGTCAAGCCGACCTTCGCGTCGACTTCCTACGGATACATTCAACGCAACGAGCGGCTTCACTCGCCGGTCGCCGAAAAATGGAAGTCCCTGACGACGCCGTACAACGTCGTTCGCTTCCATGAAAAGCCGCCGGTCGAGACAGCCGAGAAATTTCTCGCGGCTGGAAACTTCGGCTGGAACGCCGGAATTTTCGTCTGGAAAGCGAAAACCGTTTTCGGACTTCTCCAACGTTTCGAACCCGAAATTGCTGAACGTTTGGAAAAAATTGGAAAATCCATCGGAACGCCGGATTATGAGAAAACGCTCGACGAACAATTTCCCTCGATGAAAAAAATCTCGATCGACTACGCCGTCATGGAACGCGCGGACTCCATCGTGATGCTCGAAGCAACCTTCGAATGGGACGACGTCGGAACCTGGTGTTCGCTGGACCGGATCTACGCCGAACAGCACGACGCCGCCGAAAATCTCGCCGTCGGACCAAAGCTGTTGGCGATCAATTCGACCGGTTGCGTCGTTCGCGGCAACGATCCGAAACACCTGTTCGCCCTGCTCGGACTCGAAGATCTGATCGTCGTCCAAACCGCCGACGCAACGCTCATCGCTCGAAAAGATCAGGAAGAGTCCGTTCGACGCGTGATCGACGAACTCCGGAAACGAGATTGGAACGAGTATTTGTAATTGAGAGTTGAGAACGCCGTAAGGCTTTCGCCAGAAAATAAACCGCCAACTTTTGAGTGAAAGGGTGAGAGAGTGAAAGGGAAAATGCAAGATGCGTTCTATCAAGCAGTTGCGTCTCTCCCACCCTTTCACTCTTTCACCCTCTCACCTCCCCGTTTTCGGCATGAAACTTTCTGGCGAAAGCCAAAGGCTTCTCCGCTCGAAAAAAACGTCATCCACAGTCCGAAACGTCCGGGGATTGCGCCGGAGTACCGGCTCCATCCCCGGCTCTTTTCGGAATTTTCCTAGGTTCCCTTCTGACTCCGCCCCAAAAAAACCAAACGTTCTTTCCTCTCCATTCCTCCCTCCATGTCCGATCTTTCTACGCCGGAATCCGTTGCCCGGTTGCTTCGCCTTGCCGAATCGACGAACCGTAAACTCGACGCGCTGACCGATTGCGTCGCGGAAATCTCTCGTCGATTGAACGCTTTGGAGGAACGGCTCTCCGCTCAGACTCTCAATGATCCGGAAGTCGCCGAAACCATGGAAAGGATTACGGAAGAACTCGAAACTCTGGAAGAAGAACGAGCGTCGCAACGGCAATCGTCCAATATGGTTTCGTTCGACGAACTTTCCGCCCTGCTGGGACGCGGTTAACCGCGCCGCCCGCGACGCGATGGAGTCCGGGAAGACTCAGTGAAGGAACGCGTCGACCATTTTGTTCGTTTCGTTGAACAGGCGATTGATCCGACGATCGACAATCGGATCGTCGGAACGCAGCCGCTCCCGAAGCTGATTCAGTTCGAGATGATAGCGGTTGGCGTCTTTCATTCGGAGCAGCTCGCTTCGAATTTCACGGAAACGTTGCGTGTCGCCCTGCTCTTCGAATTTTTTCGCTCGCAGATTCAGGATATCGCGCCGGGCGACTTGATCGATCATTTCCTCTTGAATTCCAAGCAGGGCGGCCTCGGCTTCCAAACGGATCACGTCGTCGGGGACCGGAATCCTCGCTTGGGATTCAACACCGCGGATTACCGGAAATTGGGCGATCAGCGTCGTTCCGTCTCGGACCTGCAACAACCGAACCGCTCGTTCGGCGCTCGGTTCGAGGAGAAAGGTTCCGTCGACCGTTGACTTTCCGATCAGAACGGGTTTCTTTTCACCCGGCAGTTTTTCGTAGACATCGTAGAGCGGCAGCGTTCCAATTCTTTTGACGGCCGTCGCCGATCGGGAGACGAACTGGAGAAGCGTCGCCGTTGACGGCGTCGGAACGGACAAAGCATAAATCTCGGTTCGACCTCGGCGGCGAACACTGAGCGGAGCCCGGATTCCGCTTTCGACACGGCAGCGCAAACCACGATGCTGCATTTCCTTCGATTCCGCGACCAAGACCGTCCAGGGAATTTGATCGACCTGCGTCAGCTTGGCCGAGCGGTCGAACACGCGGACGAACGGAAGGAACGTTTCGTATCGGACCGACGTTGCGTTCCGCAGCAGATTGTGTCCGCGAAGCGAGAGCGTCGCCTGTCCTTCGTCGGACTGTTCGACGCGTCCCAAGGGCGAAAAAATATCGCTGAATCCTTGAATCAGAACGTCGTCGAACTTGGAGAAATTTCCTAGCGAAAAGGAGAATTTTTTGCCCAGCCGACGGGTCGCGACGTCGAACTCACGAAGCTGCAGCGTTTCGGATGAAAAGTCGACGACGAAAATCTTGTCGAGTTCCGTCCAGTCTTTCGGCAGATCGGATGATTCGGCGAAGTCCGTCCGCAACAAGTCACGGAGTTCAACGGACGGCGTCTGGACCTGAACGATCCAGTATTCGCCCCAGAACACAGCGCAGCGTTCCCGGACCGTTCGGAAAAATTCCCGGGGAAGCTGGTTGTCGTCCGATGTCGACACGTAAATTCGAACCCGATAGGGACTCTCTTCCCACGCCGTTTCCTCGGAGAGTCCGACGACGGCGAACAGAAAAAGGAGAAAAAATGGAACAACGATTTTCATGCCGCTCATTTTACCGAAAATCGGACTGGTACGAAAGCCGGGTTTTTCGTATGATGCGCATCGTCCGTCATCCCCGCGAAGGCGGGGACCCAGACAAAAGTTATCGTTGACCGTTTGCATCCGTAATAAAATTTTTTCGTTGGCAACGTGTGCAAGAAAAAAATAAAGCATTCCCTCTGGGTCCCCGCCTTCGCGGGGATGACGGTTTGATTATCCTGTGATTGATCGCAATACTTCCCTTTTCATTCTGTGTCTCGCCGTTGCGACAACCCTTTCGGGCTGTTCGTTGAGCAAGCAGCTGCGTCCGATCACGCCGAGCCAACTGATCAGCGGCGAGCGAAGTCGGGCCGGCAACGCCGCGATGGAAAAGGGAAATTGGGAGGAAGCGGAGAAGAAGTTCGAAGAAGCCGTCAAGTTGAACAAAAAGGACGCCGAGCTGCGCCGTCATTACGCCGAGGCGCTTTGGGCGCAAGGCAAGCATCGGGAAGCGTTGGAACAGTTGGACGAGGCGGCAAAACGGAACGACGGAGCCGACGTGTCGCTCGAAATTTCGTTTGCCGAAAAATATCTTTTCTTGGGCGACCTGCCGACGGCGTATCGACACGCCGATCAGGCGATCCGCTGCAATCCGAAGGAGTTCAAAGCCTGGGCTCTCCGGGGAAAGGCGATATGGTGTCTGGCGGAGCGGCAAATCGGCAACGTTTCCGGAGCGGAAACAACGAAAGCGTTCGATCAGGCGCGAAACGATTACTATCGGGCTCTTTCTTTGTCGCCGAACAATCGGGGCGTGCTTCCTGAACTCGCAATGCTCCAGATGCGGCGCAACGAACCGGAATACGCCTTGGCGACTTGGCAAAATCTTCAGGAACTCTATCCGCCGGGCGCCGAACCGACGGACGTTCTCCAAGGCAAGGCGGAAGCCTATCTCGCGATGAATCGTCTGGCTGACGCGGCCGACTGCCTGCTCGCCGCGCAGCGTCGAACGCCGAACGATCCCAACATTCTCCAACGTCTTCAGGAACTCGAAGCGAGAACCTCGCCTGGACACGCCACGACAAGATGATCCTGATAAAGAACGAATTCAGAGCCGCGCCCGTCAGGAAGCGGGGCCCCGAAAAAAACGCTTCCTGATGGGCGCGGCTCTGAAAAAAGTCGAAGTTTATTTCAGGGCCGGGAGCAGGAATTCCCAGACGAGATTCAGTTCCGCCTGCATATTGCCGATGTGGGCCGTCAGAACGACAACGGCGTTTTGCTCCGGCAGGATCACGATAAACTGACCGTCCTTGCCGTCGGCTCGAAAAGCGTTGTTCCGGCAGCGCCAAATTTGGTAGCAGTATCCCTGCTTCCAATCGCTGTCGCTCGTCGCCGGATCGATTTTCGGATCTTGCAGAATTTTACGGGTCGTCGCCTCTTCGACCCATGCTTCGGAAATGATCTGCTTGCCGTTCCATTTTCCTTTTTGGAGCAGGAGCTGGCCGAGTTTCGCCATGTCTTCGGTCTTGACGTAGAGGCCCCAACCGCCGATGTTCACGCCCTCGGGATTTTCGTCCCAAATTGCTCCTTCGATGCCCAGCGGCTCGAACAGTCGCGGCTTGAGATAGTCGATCAGTTTTTCACCGGTCGTTTTTTGGACGATGGACGAGAGCATGTAGGTCGCTAATGAATTGTAGACGAACTTTGTGCCCGGCTTGTTGGGAATCGGATGAGCGAGGAACAGTTTTTCCCAGCGTTCGCCCTTGATTTTTTCTTTGTCCCAAACCAATTTGGTCGGATCGGTGTCGTGGCCGACGCTCATCGTCAAGAGATCCTTGACCCGTAGTTCGGCGAGGTTTTCCGGGACTTCCGGCGGCAGATCTTCCGGAAAGAATTTAGCGACCTTGTCATCGACGGAGAATTTTCCTTCGGTCATGGCGAATCCGACGGCCATGCTGGTCCAGGTTTTACTGACGGACCACATGACATGGTTTTTCGTCGAACTGTTCTCGCCGAACCAGCGTTCGCAGACGACTTTACCGTTTTTTAGGATCATCATGCTGTGCAGGTCCATTTTTTTCGCCTGGACCGCGTCGAGGAACGCCGCAGCGGCGGCGGTCGAAAACTGTTCGTCCTGTTCGGCTCGTGGAAGATCCTGGGCGTGCAACGAAATTGCAAGGAGAAACAGGAACGTCGCAACGAGGAAAATCGATTTCATGACGAATAAGTGAAGCTGGAGGTCGGGTTTATTACGGGAGCGACACGACTTTGCCGTCGTTGACGCAGGCGAGTGGAATCAGCACATTTTGGGGATCGGCCGTCAACGAAAAGCCCTTGACGGCTCCGTCTCCGAGGAGGAACAAGCAGACGCCAGGATGCCAACTACCAAATCCGTAGGTCCCCCCCGTTCCGGGAGTTTCCGGATAATTGGGGCTCACGTAATCGGAACCGATCATGTCTTCGGTGTAATCGGTCGCCTTGCAAAGTTTGCCGCCGTTGGCTCGAATGTTTCTCGCGGCTCCAACGAGATCGTTTCCGGTCGAGAGATAAGTCTGATCGGCACCGTACACCAACTTTTCGCTCGTTGCCGAATCACTGTAATGGGAAGTTCCCAGTCGGTTCTGCGGAATGTGCTTTTCGCCGATCACCAACTGGTTGCTTGCACCGTCGGCCCACCACGACATATTAGGATCTGTGTCAAAATAACTTTTACAATTGTACAATATCGATTGGTGATTCTACCCCCGAGTTACGGCGGAGTACCGCCTCCACACGGGGCTCCTTGTAAAGTTTATTTTGACACAGGTCCTTAGACTTGTTCGGAAACTACAAAAGGAGTTCGTGATTGAGTATGGCACAAACGAGGTTCATTCTCAGGAGGTGCCTTTTGCGTCGGTTGCGATGCCGTTCGCTCAGGATTTTGAAGGTTTTGATCCGGGCGTTGACGTTTTCAATGATGATTCGTTCCTGCGACAGTTCACGGTTGAACGACTTTTCCTCCGCCGTCAACGCGTGATTTTTGCTTGACTTGTACGGAATCCAGCT
>JAVBQW010000268.1:0-11380 GCA_031548665.1 Thermoguttaceae bacterium | reverse complement strand
CGAGTACGAAAAAGCGGTGTCGGAAGCAAAGAAAAACGGTCAAGCAATGCCGCTGTCGCCGCCCATGAGGCCGATACCGCCCTCCGTTATGCCGATGCCTTAATCTTCTTCCTTGTCGAGCATGTCACCGAACTCGGCGATCAGACGGTGGAGGACCATGTAATTCGCTTTTCGTACGGCTCCGCGTGACATGTCGAGCTCTTCGGCAAGTTGATCCGACGAAATGCCGTAGACCGTCATGCCAAGGAAACAGCGGACCCATTTTTCGCTGAAGATGTCCCCGGCGGTGGCGACGATATTTTCGTACAGAACGACTTGCTCGGCGTCCAACCGATCCTGCGTCGGCTCAGCGAGCTTGTCCAACAGTTCGGCAGCAACGGGGAGATGCCGCGACTTGCAGAGGTCTGCGATCAGGTTGACGGTGATGGTCCGCAGCCAAGCTCGAAAGGAACCCTTCCGCTGGCGGTCGAAGCCGTCGATGGCATGGTGGACCTTGATCAGAACCTGTTGGGCGATGTCGTCCTTGTCCGCGACTTGCAGGCTCTTGCAGAGTTCGACGATGTAAGGCCGATAGACCGAGTCGAAACGCGCCCACGCTTCCGGTTCCTGATTTCGGAGTCGGATCAGTATTGAGGTCGAGGTTGTATGCGGAGTACTATTCGAAGGCATTTCACCATTTTAGCGATTCTCCCGAAAATGTCACCGGGTAACGGCCATCCGTTTCTATTGTAGAGGCCGTTCCCACAACCCTTCTTCGACGGGGACGGCAGGCGAAACGCCATTCAAGGGTTGGCAGCCGTCGGTTTTCGCGCCGACGGCTGTTTTTTCATCTGTTCCGTGATTGAAAATCCGTCGTCGCCGTAATACAATACTGGCTATAACAATCAGACAGTCGCAAGTTTGGTTCCAAAACCCTTTCAAATGCAACCCGGTTTCCGGTTGAAGGGGCAATATAATCTGCCTGATCCTGCGTTCCCGCATGGGGACGTCATGCAGGCAGCTTGCGCAGTTTTCCGTGCGGTCCTCGCGGGCCGTATTGGTGTGCGCTCGCGCACGCTGCCTCAGTTGCATGAGGGGAGGCTGTGCTCGGGAACCCGTGACGCTCCCCTTTTCTATTGGTGGCCGTTACGACCGCTTGGCGATCTGCTTTTTCGACAAACTTTTTCGTCAGCTTGCGAACAATGCGGAAACTCGATAGAATTTCGTTTGCCGTCTGGCGCTTCACACAGTTTTCATCCTTCAGGACTCGACTATGGTCATTTAACGAAACATTATCAATTACATCCGGATTCTTGGCTGCACTCGCAAATATCGCCAATATTTTTTGGTATTACCAATACGCGGTTCGGCAGACGCCGCTTGCTCACCCTCCGGGAGAGCAAGCTCCTTCAATGGTGTCTTCTCCGCCAAACGAAAGTAATGCCCGCCATGAACAGCAGCATGACGACCGCGCTCGATATGGGGCGCCGTCTCGTGTTATGTTCATGCCCTTTGGCGAGGGTTGCGAGGTAACCGAGGTGCGGCGCCCTTTCTTTTTTTGTTGACAAACCTTTTCAACGACAAGCGTTACGACGAACCATCGAAGGGAAAAAGCGTGCTTCCATGAAAAAATATTGACCGTTGGGGTAACGCCTTAGCGTTTTACTTTATAGAGAGCCGAGTCGGGGAGGCGGCCTCGTCTGCTCTCGCAAGTATCGCCAAGTTCATTTCCAGATGAACGGCAGCGAGGTCCGCCGCCCCGATTACATTTTGTCGTTTTCGTCATCAAAACGGGAGAAATCGAAATGTCTGAAAATATGGACAAGAAACAAGAGAATGAGTCTTCCGAACCGCTAGAACACTTTTCCGAGGAAGGAATGACTCCGTGGCAAAAATACAAAAGTAGAAAGGCAGGGCAAATTGTAATGATGATGATGCCTAATCTTCCTCCCGCTCTCCCCAATCCTCTCGAACCAGAAATGGGGCTGCTCGTCGATACCTGCAAATCAATTTTTCAACATTTCAAAGGCAAGTAACCGTTCATCAAATTTTCATCAGGAGCCAAAATCATGTTTGACGACACCGGTTCATTCGATTTTTCGTCCAATTTGGACGGTTGCGTTTTCGATCTGACCGCCGACGACTGGAGCCCGGAAAGCCTTCATTCCCCTTGGAGTCAGGATTCGCCGACCGATTTTGTCGGAAGCGACATGCAACACCTCAGTCAATCGACTGAATTCACCTGCGCTGTCGTGTCGCAGCAGATGGTTCTCAAGGATTTCGGGATCGACGTCAGCGAAGCCCAACTGGTCTACGATGCGACGAGCAACGGCTGGTTGACGGAAGGCGGTACGACGATGGACGACATGGGGCGTCTGCTGGAACATTACGGCGTGCCGACTCACGCCAACTATAGCGGCGATTTTCCTTCGTTGCTGAACGAATTGGCGCACGGACATAAAGTCATCGTGCCGGTCAACTCCGACGAACTCTGGAACGGAGTCTCTTTCTGGCAGCGGCTGACCGGTTCGCACAATACCGGCCCCGACCACGCGATTGTCATCTCCGGCGTGGATTTTTCCGATCCGGCTCATCCGATGGTCGTCGTCAACGATCCCGGCAATACCGGCGTCGACTCCGCTCAGATGTATCCGCTGGACGATTTTCTTGAAGCGTGGAACGATTCCAACGGTATGTACCTCGCAACCGACGAAGCCTCCGCGAATCTTGCTGACGACGTTCGACTTGGGGTGCAGTTCAATGAATCGACGGATATTTACATGACCAAGGAATTCTGGATCGAAACGGGGATGAGAATTGCAGGCCAATTCGTGGCGGGTGCGCTAGATGCTCATTTGGGGCTTCCACTCGGTACGACCGCCACGGCGTTCGGTGATTCACCGTGGGATGCGCTGACCGATGCGTCACGCAACCAGCTCTTTCAGGAAATTTAATCTCACAATTTTACTACCCCATACACCATGACAAACGCTCAATCGACCGAAAATATCGACACCCAAGGTTTGCTTCGCTCTTGTTGGAGCCAGTTTCGTGAAATCGCCAAGAGTGAAAACCGTCCGGAACTGGCCGAGCGGCTCGAACCGGAGATGAAACGTTTCGAACTCGGCCTTTTTCGGATCGTCGTCATGGGCGAGATCAAGAAGGGAAAAACGAGCTTCATCAACGCCTTGCTCGGCGCTCCCGATCTGTTGCCGGTCGCCAGCGACATCGCGACTTCCGTTGTTTACAAAGTGATCTACGGCCCGGAACGAAAATTCAAGGTTTTCTTTCAACCGGACATCGACACAGGCAAGCGGCGTGATCCGTTGGAAATTCGGCAAGAGGAAATCGCGGACTACGGTACGGAAAACGGAAATCCGCACAATACAAAGCGAGTCGATTTCATCGGCGTTGAGGAACCGAACCCGCTCTTGAAGGAAGGAATCGCCCTGATCGACACGCCGGGCGTCGGCGGGCTGTTCAAGGCTCACCGGGACATTTCGTGGCGCTATGCTCCGAACGCCGACGCAATTTTCTTCGTTCTCGACAGCGTGGAAGCCGTGATGAGCCGCGATGAAGTCGCCTTCTTGAAGGAACTGAAAGATCGCCTCAAAAAGCAGGTCTTTTTCGTTCAAACAAAAACGGACGTCGTTGATTCGGTACAATCCGCAAGTTGGCGCGAACGGAACAAAGAGATTTTGGAAAAGGAAGTCGGCATTCTCAAGGAAAGCATTCGATATTTTCCGATCAGTTCCAAGTTGAAAAATATTGCCGACAAATCGCACAACGGCCAACGTCTGGAGAAAAGCGGTTTCTTATTGTTGCTCGATTTCATTCATCGCGGTCTAAAGGCGAAGAAAGACGAAATGCTCGCCGCCCAGGTTGCGACCATGCTCGCGCTGCCGATGAACGAAATCTACGCCGACCTCCAATCGCAACAGCGAATGCTGCAAACGAAAAGCAACGAGGAAATCACGGCGATACGCAGCGAACATGAAAAGGACAAGGCGGAATTCATCCGTTGGGAGCGTGAAGAATTCCAACAGGAGATGAAACGGTTCTCCGAAGAGTACGACGGCATTTGCCAAAAGTGTTACAACAAAATTCAAATCGACTACAATTTTGCCGGTCCACTCGTTTCCGGTTTTCAAAACGAAATTACTTCGATGGATGTTTCGAGGTTACAGGAATTCGCTCAAACCTACCAACAGGAATGGATGGCCAAAGCCTGTGAAAACATGCGGGATCTGTTGGATAACTTCCAATCAAACGTCCAACAACTCTGTCTGAACACGGTCGGGAAAATGAGCCGTTCGACGGACAAGATCGCGGCTCTGTCGACCGACTCCAAATTCGGACTTGATCTTCCGTTCGATAGCCCGGGCTACCAACCCAAAACATCTAACCTGGAGAATGTTTGCGAAAATAGGGCAATGCAAGCCGTTAAATTCGCATCAGGTCCATGGGCTCGGATTGGATTGGGAGCTTTGGTGTCGTTGGGGAGTTTGACTGGACATCCTGCTCCGGCAACGGGAGGATTCCTTATGATCATATCGGGCGTCAATGAGTTAGTCCGCGGTCGTGAAGCGCAAAGTAAGCAAGACCAAGCAAGAGGAGAGACACAAAATCGCGACTTGCAAATGTGGTTGCAACAGCAGTTACAAAAACTGGCAAACCTGACCCACATCCAAATATCGCAGTATTTCAACGAACAAAGGGCTGGCGTCCAAAAGGAAATCCGTGCGTTGTTCGACGAAACCGTTGCCGATGCAAAACGACGACTTGAACAAAAAGTCGCGGAAACCCAGCACGCCATCGGCCGTTCCCGAGAGGAGAACGCCAAACTTGCCGAGGACGTCAAGCTCCGCGCGACGAAAGTCGAACATTTGCTGCGTCAATTGAAATCGTTGTTTCCGGAAAAGTCCCGTTCCTGATATATCGTCCATTATCATTCAGAATACCATGAGCACCACTCCGACACTTGCCATCGACTTCGGCACGAGCCGCACGAAAGTCGCCTATTTCGATTCCAACAAACAGGAGCCGCGACTGGTCGAGATCGGCCATGCCGTTCGGGATCTGATTCCGTCCATTTTTTATATTCCGAAGGACGGCAAAAACAACATTCTCGTCGGCGACGAAGCCGAAAAGATGATCGAGCGGGATCCGGGTGGTATTGTCGTTGCGCTGAAAAAAGAAATTCACAAGTCGGGCAAAAAACGAATCGGCGACGGTCGGAATGCGGATCGGATCGAATTGGCGTCACATCTTTTTCGACACATCAAGGATTTCGTCGAGAAGCATGTCATCGCTTTTCATCATCAATCGATCGATTCATGCATTCTCACCGTTCCCGTCTGCTTTTCCGATCCACAACGCAACGCGATTCGACAGGCGGCGGAAAAGGGCGGTTTTCGTAACGTCAAAACCATCGAAGAACCCGTCGCGGCGGCGAGGGTTTGGCTCCGGGAAACACATGCCCAAGGAATCGACAGCGTGATCGTTTGCGACATCGGCGGCGGCACGACGGACTTCGCGGCGGTACGATTGCAACGTGGAGAGTTTCATGTCATTCCGGAAATTGGGAAAGCCGCTTTTCCTGAAGGAGGTGATAACGTCGACGAGATGATTATCGAGACGATCCAGGGCGAAGACAAAGATTCGAGCGAAAAACGATCGCGATTCTGGAGCATGATTTCCGATCTCCGTGACGCTTTCAAGTCGAAGATCCGTAATGTCAAGGAACTTCTTTCCCTGGACAAACAGGACAAGTATGACGTCGGCCTGAAAGACGCCAACATCCAGATTCCACAGGAAACGATCAACCGTTGCATTCACTCGTTCACGGACAGAGTTTGCGACGAGTTGGCGGCCTATCTGAAGACATGTCGTACGAAATTAAAAAACGAAAAGATTCCAATTCTCCTGGTCGGTGGTTCTTCTCGTTTGCCGGATTTGGAAGATAAAATCAAACGCATCGCCGGAGCTTCACCCGTCCACCGTTGGGAACGCTCCGATTACGCCATCGTTCTCGGCGCGACGCTGGAAGGAATTATCGCAACAAAAACACCCGACACACTGGAAAAGCAACAACAACTCAAAGAAAGGACGCCGGAAGAGAATTATGAATTCGCAGTCAGGTTTCACGGATTTGGAAAATATCCGGAGGCCGCCAAGTATCTGCATAAAGCCGCCGAAGCAGGCCATCGTGAATCCCAATCCCTTCTTGGCAATTGGTATGAGACGGGAAAAGGCGTATCGAAAGATGCCACGGAATCCGTTAAATGGTACTTGAAAGCCGCTGAACAAGGACACGCTGAATCGCAACTGAATTTATACTACATCTATCAAGACGGGATTGGCGTTCCCCAAGACAAGACCAAAGCGGGAATATGGCTGAAACGTTCCGCCGAAAGCGGCCTTGCCGAATCGCAGTTTTGTCTTTCGCAAGAACTACTTTCCGGCAAATCTTTTCCACGTAACGAAAAAGAAGCGGTCAAGTGGATGTACAAAGCCGCGGAACAAGGCTTTCCCGCCACATTTGGTTATATCGGCCTATTTTGTCGAAGCGGTAGCTGTGGCGTTCCTCAAAACGATTCGGAAGCGGTTCAGTGGTTTCGAAAGGGAGCGACACAAGGCGACGATCTTTGCCAGTTTGAACTTGGGAACTGTTATTTGAACGGAGCCGGGGTGAATCAAGACGAGCGGGAAGCCTTGAAATGGTACAGAAAAGCCGCTGCACAAGACGATGCCGAAGCCGAGAACATGCTCGGAATCTGCTATCTGAACGGTCGCGGTGTTTCTTCAAACTTCTCCGAAGCCTATCGCTGGACGAAAAAGGCGGCGGACAAAGGGCTCGCCGTCGCTCAAAACAACATGGGCTATTTAATCGACAACGGTATCGGCGTGACGGTAAATCCACAGGAGGCCGTTCGTTGGTATCGTTTGGCCGCAGAACAAGGTTATGTCAGTGCCATAACACATTTGGGTTTCTGTTACCAAAGCGGGCATGGGGTGAAGGAAAACCAAAGTCAGGCCGTACAGTATTTCAAGACGGCGGCGGAACAAGGTGATCCGGAAGCCCTCAACGCCCTGGGGCTATGTTATATGAACGGGACTGGCGTTCCACAAATCCCGACAAAAGGCGTCGAGCTGATCCATGAAGCGGCGGAACAAGGTTTTCCGGAAGCAATGTATAACATCGCCTGTTATTTCTCTCATGGAATCGGCGTTGAGCAAAATTTTGAGAAGACTATCGAATGGATGCAACTCGCCGCCGAAGCCGGTTATCCGGATGCAGTTCAGCACATGAATGAGATATCGAAGCCACATAGTACCGCACCAACGTCTTCGCAGCAACAAGCCTCTGATAAAAAACCTGGCAACGTCTCTTCAAGAAAACCAAAACGTGGCGGACTGTCGAAGGAAACAGCCGGTTCAGTCGGCGAGGTAATCGGCGCGACTGTTGGTGGAGCCATTGGCATATTGACGGTCAATCCGAAAATCGCTACATATTTTGCAGTAAAAGGGGCGCAGGTCGGGAAGTCTTGGGGGGAAAGTCTTGGGACATATTCTGTTTCATCGCAAACGGACAAAACAATAAAAGTAACGGAAACAAATGTCCCTCCAAAAAATGGATGTCCAAAATGCGGTTTTGATTTTGGTTGGAATGGTAAGTCCTGTCGGCATTGTCATCATGGAGAGTAATCATGTCCATTATTCGCTACGACTCTTTTCATACGCTCCTTGAAAACTACACACGGGAACTGCCGCTCATTTTGGGACAGCATTCTCGTACGGCGGAGCTCGTCCCCCGCGCCAAGCAAGGACTGGAACAGAAAGAAACGCCGTTCACCGTTGCCGTCGTCGGACAAATGCGTGTCGGCAAAAGCTCCCTCCTGAATACGCTGGTCGGCGCCGACCTCGCCGTTGTCGGCGTTGACGTGACAACCGCGACGATCAATTGGTTCAAGTTCCCTGACGACGAGCATTGTGTCCAGCATTTTCGGGTCGTCTGGAAAGATGGAAAAACGGAAATGTTTCCACGTTCCGAAATCGGAAAATGGGTCGGTAATTCCGAATTGGCCCTTCAAACCCGGCGGCTGGAATTCTTCGCCGACGTTCCGTTCCTGAAAAACGCTTACATCGTCGATACGCCGGGGACTCGTTCCGTCTACGACGATCACGAAACGAAAATTCAGAACTTCATCGCCGACAAACTTGAAACGGAAACGCAAAGGGAAGGCGACAGGGCCGATGCGATCATTTACGTTTTTCCGGCGGTTGCTCGCGCGACGGACAAGGACTTGTTACAGTCCTTCGGGCAGGGGTCGCGGATTCAAAATGCCGCTCCGTACAATTCCGTTGCCGTCGTCCATAAATGGGAAACAATCGAATCCTCCGATCCATTCGCTGAAGTGCAACAAAAGGTCGTCCGAATAAAAAAGGATTTTGCATCCAATGTCGCCGAGGTCTTGCCGGTCAGCGCTCCGATGGGTTGGGCTTGCGAACACTTTGACGGCAAGTTCTGGAAAACCGTTTTCGAACTTGGCACTCAATCCGCCGATGTTCGCAACGAACTGTTCATTTACAACGATGATGATTTCGTTACGAATATTCCCGGTTGTACCGTTTCCATTGAAGATCGGAAAGGATTACTCGCGAATTACAAATTGCCGTGGCCGACGCTGAAGTTCATCATCAACCGTGTTGTTTTGGAGTCGATTCCCTCGCCGGAAAAGCTGAAGTCACGAATCCACGAAGTCAGCGGTATCCAACAACTTCGCGATATGTTGGAGAAACGTTTCTTTTCCCGTGCGAAAATGATCCGGAGCTTCGGCGTCCTTGCGAAGACGCTTCCGGCCTGTGATGAGGCTTCCCAGTCTCTTCGCAATCACAAGAAGACGTTCAGCACGCTACTCGACGACGTGGGTCGTTCGCTCAAGGGGTCGGCGATCCCCGCCGCCATCCGCGACTATATCCAGGAAACTCGCGACTTGGTCAACATCACCGGAGCCGCCGACACGCTTCGCGCTCTGGACGAACTGGTCCAACCGGTCAAGGATGCTTTCGAGGAAATGAACAACGACGTGAAATATCTGGATCAGCTTGACCTGCTCGACCGATTCGATTGGTCGGCGACTTGGAAGCCGAAACTGGCAAACCTTTTCGGTCAATCCGGTCCGGAATTGGAAAATCGTGTTGCTCCATTTATTCCGAATCCATCCAAGGACGATGTTGACGTGCTCGTCGAATGTCTGGAAAACGCGATTACGGAATTGGTTCGCCTCCAATCCGGCACGACGGGGACCGCCAAAACGCTGCTCGAACACGCCCGCGACCGCTTGGGACAGATTCTCGACCAGTTGGATGGCGACGGAAGCTGAGATTTTCGGACAATCCGCTGTCCGTACACGGACAGCGTCCACTCAACGAGCAGCGAGCACTTTTTCCAGCGTTGTCCAATCTTTATCGACAATCCATGCGAAAACGCAGCGTCTGTCGGAGCGTTCGGCCCAGAGTTCGCCGACGGATTTTTTGTGTTGTTCCGACGCCGCTTGATTCAAAACCGGATTTTTGTACTCGATCATCGCGATCCGTCCGTCGTTCAACTCCACAATGAAGTCCGGAAAAAAATGGCCCGGCGAAAGCGGAAGACTGAATCCTCCCGCGCTTTCGTGTTCCAAGTTGCGAATCCACCGCTTGACGTTCGAATGAGCGTCGATCTGCGAAGCACAAAGTATTTCCTCATTCCCCATGGAACCGACCAAATCGAAGGCATGACGTTTGAATTTCACGGCATCAGGAAAAGGATGGAACGGCGCATAACGCTGCTCGTCCAGAACGAAAACGGCATCCGACGATGTTTCCAACCGTCGCCCCCCACGATGACCGCCAGTCAGACTTTCTGTTGCCCGCCGCACCTGTTTGCGGCGGTGTTCGGAAAGCATCGCTTTCACGATGGGAAACAGGTCGGATCTCTTGAGCACCAGTACGGACAGTTCGCATTTACGTTGCGTGAGGAGCGAATCGATCACCCGTTGGAGCCACGGCGTACTCTGGGTTTTCGGCAAACTCGTCATCATTCGGTCGAGATGAATTTGATCGTCGAGCCAGGCGGCCAACGCGCCCTTGCTCCAATAGTCTTCTTTGGACCCAAAGAGAAATCGTTGCGATAAAACACTTTCCGGCGTACCGTAGGCGACGCCGCCGAGTTCGTTCACTTCCAATTCAACACGTTTCCCGACAACCGCTTCCGTGGAAAACTTGCTTTTCGAAATCGTCGTGTCGCAGTCGTCAAGGTTCCAGTTGAATTCCTTCAACTCTTCCGGAACGAACAGCGTACAGGATTTTCCATCCCGGACGACGAGTTGCGGAACACGAATCGGCTCGGCGTATTCATTCAACCGTTTTGCCGTCGTGCCGACATTGCGGTTTTCCTGCCAATAATCGTCAAGGGCGGCGCGATCCGCCTCCGGCAAGGAATCTTGCACGAACAATGCGTCCGATTGCAGCAGCGGTGTGAGAATATGGAGTTCTTTCGTGCTTTCATCGTACTTGACTTTCGAGCGGACTTCCGGCGGCAGTTTTTTCAGGTCGGGCGGCGCTGAAACGAAAATCGCGTCCGGTTTGAACAACAATCCTTGTTGATCTTGCCGATGAACCCGCAGAGCGTCGCGGCTCGAATCGGCATCAAAACCGCAACGTTTGACCAACGAATCGCGGAGTCGCTGCGCCGTGTCGAGAACATCTTCGCTCCGCACTACGGCGTAAGCGCGATCCAGTTCCTGGACACCGGTCGGCGTTGCGTGGGGCATACGCATCACACGACCGAGCAGCTGTTCAACGGCGGTTTCCGTCGCGACATTTCCCACGGAGCCGAGAACGTAGGCGAACGGACAGTCCCAACCTTCACGCAGTTTGTCGACGGTGATAACGTAACGCACCGGACTTTTTTCGTCGCTGAGATTTACGTTGCCGAGATCATCGTGTTCGCCCGTTGCGATACGGATATGTTCGACGGGAACTTTCAGGCGTTCGATGAGCGTCTGCCTGATGACGGCGACGGTGTGCGTTTCCTGCGATTTGCTTTTCGGTTGCGCTTGGAGAAGCGCGATGGGACGAATATACCGCCCTGTTTCCGCACGAAATTGAACGGCGCGTTTTTCAAGTTCGTCACGTTGCTGAACCGTCCGGGCGAGTACTTCGAGCCAATTGTTACGGGATTCCAGCACGACGGGAAGTTTGATCATCCCTTCTTGGGCTTTCGCCAGAAATTAACCGGCAAGTTTCATGGGTTTGATGAAAAGGCTCCAGCGTTCAATCGGCGGAGTACGTTTCAGTCGTAATGAATAGGGATACAATTCTCGTGCAGTTAATTTCATCCCGCGTTCATATTCCT
>JAVBQW010000137.1:0-10141 GCA_031548665.1 Thermoguttaceae bacterium | reverse complement strand
GTTGTTGCGGGTTCATGGGCCATGGTTCACCTCCTTGTTTTGGCTTAAACAAGGTGTATCGTGGCCTTTTTTCGTTTTTATGTCATCGGCAATTTTCGTAAATTACGCATCTTCAACCCCTCAAAGTACGAAACGATCAGTCATTTTTATCTTCAATTTGGTCATGGTTTTCAGGCTTGTATGTTTCATCAAGAACGACATCGGAAAGAGCTCGATCAAAACCCGGAAGTTTCTTGGTAAGATAATCGATTACATCATGGCGTTTGTTATTAGCCATCTCGACAGGAACACCCATCTTGACTAAATATTCCGTCAATTGCGCATCGCATTCATTAAATGTGGCTTCGTCTTCCGGTGTCGTGTTGCAGCTTATACCTTGTTGTATTGTTACATTGCTTTTTTCTTCGCTTTTCAGGGAATTGAGAAAATTCTTGTAGCGTTTACTGTGTTTTTGGCCTGTTCCGAGTCTTGAAAGATGTTCATTTTTAAAGATTTTCCATTTCCTTGCAACAAGGTGTGCAACGACGACATTCGTGGCCCAAGGATACTTGCGTTTGAATGCGATAGCTAGATCAATCATTTGTTTCTTTTCTTCATCGGAATAATCTCTCATCGTTTTTTTAGCACTGCTTTTTGTTGACTTTGCAGTAGGAGGTTCACACTTGTCGTTGTTAAATTTCAAAGTGTGGAGGTTAGCTAACAAGTGTTCGCAGGTTTTTGAATCAAAAATACCGCCGACCCATGCCCTATTAAAAATCGGGGCCGTCTGCTCCATGTTCAATATGCCCCACTCTCTTCCCTTTGACAAAATCAGGTTGACGGCCTTGGACGATGCTTCGAACAAGTTGTCAAAGAACTGCACGACATTGGTGATTCTCTGTTGCGGAAGCCAGCTGGCCATGCGTCCGATATCTTGAAAATGAAAATCTTCGCCTCTTTCGATCGCTGCCAACATTCTCTCGGCTTCGTCGAGACGAATGCTTTCCGCGTTTCCCGATACATAAAACAGGTCTTTCAGCAAATCTTCTCGCCGCCTCAAGTTTGGTACGTCAATGACTAAAGAGACACTTTTCTGGCCGGTTGCTGGCGAATCCGCCGATGGGTCAGGATCACCGTCAAACAGAAAAGAAATTCGAAACGGAATCTGCCGTTGCGATTCTCGGAGGAGAACAAATGGCATCCTCCTGGTATATACTGACGATTCGGCGGTACCATTCAATGCCATTTCGACGTCAGGGTGATTCTCGAAAGCACGAGCATCTTCAAAGACGACTCGTGCAATTCGGTATTCTTGCGGAATGTCACCGCTTAGGGTTACGCAGGAAGGTTTCGAACCGTACCGGCTCCACGCAAAGGGAGAGGCGGGTTTGTCCTTAATGTCAGGGTAAAAATCAAAATAAAGCACCAAGGGAGGCGAAAATTGTAGGGAACATTCGGTGAAATCGCTGCTCGATCCCCCTTCCGTAGCACATAATTGCCCCGTCAATTCATGGAGAACCACCACGGAGCCGGCATAAGCAACGGAGTAGTAAAGATCGGCCGATGACGAGGGGCCGGGTAAGGGAATGCGTTCATACTGCGATTCCACTTCCTCCGGAAAATCCCAAACCTGTGGCCAAAGGGTTTGAAACACATCGTTCGCCCCCGTCGAGCGGGACGGTAGAAGGCCGGAACCGTCGATACGTTGCGTTGCCAGCCGAAAAAGAATCAGCGTCCATAAATCCTTGGCTTTGAGATCGACGTTCTCGGGGATTCCCAACGATTTGCGAGCATTTGTTTTATTGCCGAAAATGGAATTCAACAGGTCAGTCGCAACTTCTTCATATTTTTTTTCGAATTTGTTGAAAAGCTGCCAATTATTTGGAGGGCGGATGTTCGAATTCGTCGACGAAAGATACGAATAGAGAGCTTCGACTTTCAATTGATCCTGATGCAATACGGCTCCGTCTTGATCGATACTCGAATCGAACTGAAAAAGCTCCTTGAAATCCCTCGCTCCCGGCAAGGCGAGATTTTGTCGGACCGGATCGGGTGAGAATATGCCGTAGACGCCCCCCAAAACTGCCGAGGAATTGTTCATTTGGGCAAGCCGTGCCCTGATATCTTCAAGGTTTCTGCGTAACAAATCGTCGCCGTCGCCAGACATAACCGCTTCTCCAGGTGGGATCGGAATCGCAAATCAGCACCGGGTTGAATTGTATTGCAATTTGAGGAATCTTTCAACTCGTCAGGACGGCAAGCACGAAAAAGAAAAAAACGTCTGTTTCCGTCGTGCTGTCGTGCAAATGTCACGGAGTTTCGGGGAGATCGCAAATCAAGTTCCTCAGCGATGCTCGGATGCCGTGAGTCAGCTTGATGACAGTGTTCGCATTCGATAATGTCTTTCGGTGGACAGACAATTTATTGTTCGGTCCCGACGCCTGGTGATCGATTTCTTTCAGCCGTTTGTTTACAACGAAAAAAAGTGAGTTTACGAAATTATTGGCTTTATCGTCCCAGCCCCGTGTATGCGGGGCCAGCAAGGTGTCTTTTCTCGTTTTCAATCGATTGAGAAAGAACTCCCATATCGCTTTTTTTAGATCGCCGGTGTTTTTTGAGCGATCATCGAGCGGGAAGCGGATTTCTTTCAGGAGCAAGTCCATATTGGGTGCGTCGATAAAATGGAGATAACAGCGATCGTCTCCAGCGGTGTTTATCAAGAAAAAAGATTGGAACGACCATTCAATCAAATAGTTTTCGTCGACTCCGATACTTCGAAGTGCCTGGCTGACATCTTGCCTCTCTTGGGAGGCTGACGGAGATTTTGTTTTGAACCAATTGAGGACGCTACCCAATATCGAGGTCGAGCCGGCCGCCGGTTTTTCAATTCCCAAGGCGGCTTGGAGCCGATGAATCGCGCCGATGATTTGTTCCAACGCCAAGAGAACGCGAGCTTCCACCTCGAAATTCCGGTTCCGGCCCTCGGATATAAGCCATGTGTTGACCTGCCTTTGTTCCGTCAAAAATATCGAACCGATTTTTTTTCCGATCTGTTCGGCAATTCTGGTCATTTGCTGACGGTGCCAATCTCCACCGAGAGCGTTGTTAACGAAATTAGCAAACCGGCTCAAGAGATCGATTTGTTCTTGTTCATAATCCGATATTTCCTGACCGATTCGGGGGAGCATCTCGTGCTGGAAAGCATAATCAATCGCTTCATTCGTACTTTGAATGATTTTCAGAAGATCGTGACGTAACATTTGGAGTATGTTACGAACATGATCAATTTCCTGATTTCTGAGACGATTCCAGTCTTGAATTCCCAGCTCCGCATCCGAACATTTCTTTTTGACGACTTTGGTCAGTCGGTCAAGTTCACTTGCAAAAGAACGTATCGGCTGAGCCATTTTGATTTTTTCACGCTGGGATACGAGCAATGTCAGGCGTTTTTCCAATTCGTGGATCCCGGATTCCTTTATCAGTTGGTTGTCTTTCCGCAATCGCCCGTTAAGAGCATGGGCTGCCGAGAAGAAGAAAACGCCGTCGCGTCCAAAATTCGTTTTGGTTTTGAGCTTTTCACGACCGTAGGAAATGATCCGTTGCCGTTCCTTGTCGTTGCGAATCTCGTCAAAACGGTTGCAGATAAAAAGGACGTCCTTAAAGCCGTTGCGGATGAGCATATTGTCGATGAAATCCATTTCGGTCTTGCTTGCCAACGTTGTACAAGACAGGATGAAGAGGATCGCGTCCGCTCTGCCGAGGTAATGCTCGGTAATCTTGCTCCGCGATTCACATTCGTCCAGACCGGGAGAATCGATGATGACGACGCCGTTTTTAAGTAACGGCAATGGCAGGAATATCTCGACATGATCGTAAGGGGAATCATTGATCGATTCAAAGGAGTCCTTACCGGCGTCTTTAATGACGACATACTCTTCCAATTCGTCAAAACGGATTTCCAGCGGCGCGACCGGTCCTTTGCCAAAACGTTTTATATGTCGTTTCGCTTTTTTCGGCAAGACAGCCATTCCGTTTTTCGGGGAAGACGTCATGCCGTCGATGTTGCGAAAATGGACGACCGCCTTTGGGGTCTCTCCCCATTTGACTTCGTTGATGACGGCCGTACACGGCGTCGCATAGCTCGGTAAAATCTCTTCGCCGAGCAAGGCGTTGATGAACGTACTCTTTCCACGTTTGAACGTCCCCAGAACGACGACGTGAAAATTTTCGCTGGATACTTTTTTCTTGAGCTCAACGATTTCAGGCAGCCTTGCGGAGTTCAGCTTGGAAAAGAGGTTTTCTCCTTTTTCCAAGAGCCCCAGCAAGGCTTTGCGCTGTTTGGCCTGCTTTGCGAGGGCGCTGGTCGTAATCATAGGGCGACTTCCATAATCAATTCGTCGAGTTGGGTCCGCATTTGGATCAAATCCTCTTCGGAACGATCCAGAGCCAGTTGTTTTTGTTTCTTATCCGATTCGCCGAGCTCGTGTTCCCGGATCGCATTATCGGCCATGTCGAGCACTGACTGAATCTCGGCGCGGAGCCCTTTTTCGACCAAGTCGGAAATTTTTGCGGTTTCCGAATAGACGCGAGTCGCCGCATCCTTGGATGAATCCCTTGCTTTTTCTTTTAGAATTTTAACGTAATCATCGACGACTTTATTCTTGACCTGCTTGGTCATGCTCATTGTTTTGAACCAACCTTGTACCGTTCCTCCTGCCATCAATGCGGCAATAAGAATCCAGGGATTCGTCACTCCTACAATGATCCCGGCAATGACGATGCCAATGGAAGGAAGGATGCTTTTGAGCATTTCCTGATAGCCGAACATGCCTCCCAACATTGCGCCACCTGGTCCGGAAATTAACCACCCACCCACTCCGGCAAGAACTCGTTCGAGACCGCTGACTTGCTGCGTCGCTCCGATTTTATTTTGATCGACAGAAACGCCGACGATATTGGCCCGCATACTTTCCACGGCTTGAAAGACTTCTTCGATAGAGTCGTTGACCCGATCACCCATCAGTTTCAGCTGACGTTCCATGTACGGCTGAAATTCCTTCTTTTGCCATTGTGCCTGAAATGCCTCGATATTGGTTTGAATCTCTTCCTGAACTTCCTTGACGACACTTTCAAGTTGTTTCTTAAGTCCGACGGGCATCATCCCTTCAAACTTAGCGAATTGAATCGGACTTTTGACGGCATAATCCTTCATCGAGCGTTCGATTTCTTCAGGAAGTTTGTAGTTGAAAAAATCGTAGAACTGTTTTTCCGAATCGTCGCGAATCTGCATCCGGGAGTTTTCCATATTGGCGAGGATTTGAAGGATTCGTCTCTTCTCCTTTTCGGCCTCTTCTTTCATCTCGCGGGCGCGCTTTCGCAATGATTCCAGATTTTCATTGTACAATTTCCTCGCGTTGCCGATTTCCCGGGTCAGGACATGCGATTCCTGCAAGAGTTTTCGGGCCGGCTGCAACGTTTTGATTGTGCCGCGATTGTCGACGAGGAACAGGAAAAGTTGCTTTTCAAGTTCCACGATGCCGGACTTTACGATGAGTTCGTCGTTCTTTTCGAGGCGCCCGTCCAGGGCGTCGGCGGCGGAAATAAAAAAGATCCCCCGTTCTTTCAAGCTGGTTTTCGGCCCGAGCTTTGAAAGGGCGTATTCCCTGATGCGGGGACGTTCCTTTTCCCTGATTTCGTCGTACCGGTTACAGATATAGATAATGTCCTCGAATCCGTTGGCCCGGAGGTTGTTCTCGACGAAATTCATCTCGCTTTTTCCGGCCAACGCCGAACAGGATTGCACGAACAAAATCGCGTCTGCCTTGGTCAGGTACATCTCCGTAACGCGGGTCCGCGATTCGTGCTCGTCGAGTCCCGGCGAATCGATCACTTCGACGCCGTTTTGGCAGAGTTCGAGCGGCCAGAGAATCTCCGCGAACTCGAACGGGCTTTCCGCGATCCCCTCGGCCTGATCCTTCGCCGGATCGGGAATCACGACGTAATGCTCCAGCTGGTCGATATCGACTTCCAAAGACGGAACGCCAGCGGCGGCGTTCCGGTGTTTTTGAATATGACCGAGAGCTTCCTTAGCCAGGCCGTCCGGCAACTGCTTCGGGAGCGGGTTTTTGAAATGGATTTTGACCCGTTTTTCTTCGCTCCATTTCACTTCGTTGATCACGGCGGTACAGGGCGTCGCGAAATTGGGGAGCACTTCCTGACCGAGCAACGCATTGATGAACGTGCTTTTGCCGCGTTTGAACGAACCGAGCACGATGATCCGGAAGCGGTCGTCCTGCAATTTTTCGCGAAAGGCCCTGATCGTTTCGGCCTTGGCGTTTTGGCCGACGGAGCGGCTGATCGCGATACATTGGTCGCAAATTTGAAGCAGCCTTTCGCGATTGCGGGAAAATTTGTCGAAAATGTCGTGCATACTGTTCGGCATGGTCATAATAATGGTCCTATCAAAGATGGGGGAGAAGGATAAAAAACACGTCCTATTTCGACAAACGCTCCTGAAGTCCGGCGACTTCTTCCCATTGTCGGGTCCAGGTCGCGATCGTTTCTTCATCGGAACCGGCTTGCAGGCTTGATTGAATGGCGGCGAGTTTCGCGTTCATCCAAAGTTGTTTTTGCGACCGGATTTCCGCGACGGCCCGACCGTAATACTTTTTGATGTTCCCTTTTCCTTCCCCGACGGCTTTGTCGAGCATTTCATGGATCAGGTCGGGAATGCGTTTCGAGAGCGTTTCGACCTGTCCGGCCTGGAGCGTCCGGTGACCTTGTTCGGTGACAAGCGTCGCGAACGCCGGGACAAGGGCTCCGAACGGCCCGAAGAGCATGAAGCCGCCGACCGTCGCCACGGCCATGCCGGCGCGGGTGTAGGTTCGAATCTGGTTCAGATCGCGTAATTGGGCCGCTTCGGGCCGAATGGTTTCGCCGTCGCCCGGATTCGAGAGGAGCGGTCCGACCGGTTCCGGATTCTTCCACTGCGTCGAAAATCGTTTTTCCGCCTGATCGCTCAACCATTTCGCGTCGGTCAGCAGGCGATCGCGGAGCAGCCCCGATAGCTGCCGGTGAATCCCCTTGAGTTCCGTGCTGAGCATGAACGGCAAATCCTTCTCCCACCATTCCCGCGGGTTCGGCGCCCGACCGATTTGGTAGAGCAGCTTATCGCGGACGCCGGTTTCGAACTCGAACATCTGATCGTTCAATATCTCACAGGATTGAAGAGCGCGGCGGTCCATCTCGATTTCCAGGTCGTTCCAGCCGAGTGCGTCCGAATCGACCGCGCGTCGAAGCCGGTCGTTCTCCGTTTGGACTTCTTCACTCCCCTCAATTACGATGGCCGCGATCGTTTTCCGTTTGGCTCGCCTTGCCGCTTCAACGCGGTGGAATCCGGCGATACAAACGAATTTCTCCCCATCCCGTACAAGAGTGAGGGGCAACATGTGGCTCGGATTCTCTTTATAAATCTCTCGGTACTCGGTGATCGTCTCTTCATCAAGCGTTTCGCGAACTTGATATTTCGTATCGTTCGAGATTTTATCGAGAGAAATTTCTTCGGGAGTCTTCTCGGCAATGATAGAAACCATGTCATTGCTTTTCTCTATTAAAACAGTTCGAGTCGTCGTTTTTTTCATTGTTCATCCTCCTTATCGCTGTTATCCCAATCCGCGTTCAACAAATTCCGAAGGGCCTCGATCGGGAACAGAACCCGACCGCCGAGCCGTTTTGTCGGAATGACGCCTTCCCCCGCCCTCGCCCAGAGTGTTCGTTCCGAAATCCCGAGCATCCTGGCCGCCTCCTGGGCGTTGACCGCCAGACGCTCGATTCCGACTTTGTTCTTTGCATTGTGCTGCATGACCAATCCTTTCTGTAATAATTGAAGTGATATCTTGCGACCGGCTGCAACCGGCCTCTACCTATTGTGAATCTCTTACGTAAAACCTCGTGCAATCCTTGTTACACCCTGAAAATCAAGTATGAAAAAATCTCCCAAATGCTCTTTTATGTTTACGCAAAGCATGGTATCCAGAGTTCGGACGCCCCGACACTTGGTGCCGGGGCGTCCTGCGTCCGCAGTTTACCGCTCGACCTCCGACGGCTCCGGCACCGAATCCGGCGACCCCCAAAACGTTTCCAGCTCGGAAACCGGAATGACGACGGCCCGGTCGCGAGGCCCGTCAAAACGCTGCTGACTGACCTCGGCCCCGGGAATCCGCCGTAGAATCGTCCGAAGGTTCTTCCTCTTCCAAGGCGTCCCCTTCAGTAAAAACCGCTCGATCAGGCAAGGCCCGAACAAAACCCGCGGCCGGTCCTTCAAGCGGCGACGCGGGCCCGATGAGCTTCGTCCCGTTCCATTTGCAGAATGCTCCGTCGGCGACGATCCCGATGGAGCCGGCTTCCGTTTCCCAGATTCCCTGCCGCCGCACCGAATCGTCGGAAAAACGCTTGGCACGGTGAGCCGCCTGGGCGAACGCGCCCCGAATGGTCGGAAGGCCGACGACTTCGACAACGTCCAGGGCTTTTTCGCCGCAGAGCTGGATCAATTTTTCGATTTTCAACTGTCCGGGATTCCGGATCGTCGACTTCTTACCGCTCGATTCCGAATAGACGGTGATCCCTCCATCCTCGTTCTCGCTCGTCACACAGACTCCCAAGGCGTCCAACGTGTCCTGGGCGTTTGTCACTTCCCCGGCTTTCGCCGTTTTCTCCGTAACGGAGTTTTCTTCTTTCATATTCCCCTTTCGTGGTAAAGAACTGCACCGCATTGCAAACAAGAACAATGCCTCTACTTATGTGAAAGGATTGCGCAAAATGCCGGGGATAACGGCCTATAAAATGAAGAAGACGCCCGAGAATCGAGGCCGAAATTTGCAAAAAAATTTGTTTTTGGCCCACGCAATTTTTGCATGGGGGCGCAAAACCGGCCAAGAAACGTTACCGAAACGGACGCAGGGATCGAAGAAAAAGCCGAATCCGGTTATAGCGGAGGCGACTCGCTCTATGCGTTCAAGCCGCCGAAAAAAGCGTGACAGTGTGACAAAACGACGTAACCCCCTTTCATAAAAAGGGTTGTGCTGTCACATTTTCGCGGAAGCAAAAGAGACTTACAGAAAATCAAGGCTGTGTAAATATCACGGTATTGCTAAAGAAGGCCGTGATACACTCCCACGAACGAGCAGTAAATGAAAAACCACTCCAGCCGCTGTTCTGCCGTACCGAGAGGATGCCTTGAAAATCGCTGCGTTATTGAGAAGAGGGTGATGTCGACAACCCGAATTCCTGCTTGAGGCGATCGGCTTCGGCTTTCGTCAGATGGTAGATATAAATCGACCAACCGATCCGGTCGATGGGCTCAAGTCGCCTGAAGTATTCGTACTGCTTCGTTCCGTAAAGCGAGTTGACGCCGACCGCATACCAGCCGGGCTCGGGTTCGTTGGGTGGCGACTCCAACTTATCTTCGACAAGCCGGTCCAGTGACTCCGTGCTCCGAAGCGGTCGCGCCTCGGGATGCCGTTCATACCACGACTTGAAAAAGTACTGATTCTGCCCCCAATCGACGTTGCTCCCCAGCAGGTGCTTCGGACCATTCTTCGGGCCGCCGATCGATTCGTTGAAATACGACATGCTGTGTGGGTAGCACCACAGACTGCTTCCGACCACCCAAAGAAGCATAGCGGCCGTGAGGACGGAGAGAACCCTTTGTTTTTGCGAAAACGCCTTGCCGAGTTTGGAAACCCACAAATAAACGAACGGCAGCACGAGAATGATGTAACGCGGGTGCAGCGAAAAGCCGGTTTGCGAACTGATGAACACCAGGAGCGACACCATCGGCAACAGCAGTATAAGTTCGTCCCGCCATCCCCGAGCCGGGGCGGGCGGTAGGCTTCGTCCACCAATGGTCCGCGACTTCGTTGAGTCGCTTCCGTTTTCTTGCGGGACACCCAACTCGATTTGAGAATATCCGTTTCCGAAAAGTGAAACAAAGATTGCAAGCAGAAATAGCCCCCAGACGCCGAGCGGCTCCTTGACCAGCAGCGTGTAGGGATAGTAATACCACCAGCCATGCGGCGAGGTAACGCCGCGAAAGTACGATTCGATGCCGCGTTCGAAATCCCGCTTCTGCGTATCGATGCCCAAAACGAATTCGGCGGGGAGC
>JAVBQW010000163.1:0-14629 GCA_031548665.1 Thermoguttaceae bacterium | reverse complement strand
ACAAGTTGGGGCAGCCGATCCATTATTCTCGAACTCGCAAGCTTGGGCTACCTACGGGCACGCTCGGATAGAAGAATGGGATCAAATTCGGTGCATTCGTTATATTCCTTTCGCAAAGGCTGCGTTTTCATAGAAGTCTAAGGAGCCTCGCCAAAATATCTCATACAATTGTACAATATCAACCCTTGCTTCAACCCCCGAGTTACGGCGCCGTATTGATCTTTCGGCCGCCTCCACTCGGGGCTCTTTGTACAGGTTATTTTGGCGAGCCTCCTAATACAAAACGGAAGACCTCCGATCAACCGGGAAGCGAAAACCATTTGATTTCTCGCCGCTTGACGGTTTTCGTGACCCCGCTATAATGTTTACTTTGTCGAGAAACTATAGGATCAAACATGAGGAAAAAATGTCGCAACCCGTTCCGCTCCCTGTCTCCCATGAAGAAATGCTGCAAAGGGGTTGGGACGAAGTCGACATCGTCTTTGTAACCGGCGATGCCTACGTCGACCATCCGAGTTTTGCCACGGCGCTGCTCGCCCGGGTCCTCGAAGCGGAAGGGCTCCGTGTTGGAATCCTCGCCCAACCCGATTGGCATTCTGCCGAACCGTGGAAGATCTTCGGCAAACCGACGCTCGGATTCTGTGTTTCCGCCGGAAACATGGACTCGATGATCAACCATTACACGGCGAACCGAAAAGTCCGTAACGAGGACGCTTACAGTCCGAATGGACAAATCGGTCTCAGACCCGACCGTGCAACGCTTGCCTATTGCCAACGGGCACGGGAAGCCTATCCCGGTTGCGTCGTGATCGCCGGCGGCGTCGAAGCGTCGCTCCGACGGATTTCTCATTACGATTATTGGAGCGACAAGGTCAAGCGGTCCATCGTCCTCGACTCGAAGGCCGATCTCGTCGTCTACGGCATGGGAGAGACGCCGCTGCTCGAAATCGTTCGGCGGCTGAAAAACGGCGAGTCCGCCGAACAGATTCGGGACGTTCGAGGAACAGCTTATCGTCTCAAAAAATCGGAAGACCTGCCTGAAGAGTCTGAAACGCTGATTCATCTGCCGTCCCATGAGGAAGTCGAAGAGGATAAGTCGAAATTCTCCAAAATGACGCGGATCGTGTACGAGAACTTGAATCCGTACAACGCCGCAACGCTCGTTCAGGAGCATAGCGAGGAAGCGGTCGTCGTGAATCCCCCGGCGTTTCCGGTTTCGACGGAAGAACTCGACCGGATTTACGGACTGCCGTTCACTCGGCAACCGCATCCCTCGTACGGAAACGTGGAGATCCCGGCGTTCAAGGTGATTCAGAATTCCGTACAAATCCACCGCGGCTGTTACGGCGGTTGCTCGTTTTGTTCGCTCGCCGCTCATCAAGGAAAGTTCATCCAGAGCCGCAGCAAGGAATCGATTTGCGGCGAACTCTCCCAATTAGCCGGTACTCCGGACTCCCCCGGGACTCCGGCGTTCAAAGGAATCATCTCGGATCTCGGCGGTCCCACCGCGAACATGTACAAAACGGGCTGCGAGAACGAAGAAGCCCGGAAAGAATGTCGCCGAACGTCCTGCCTCGTTCCGGAACCCTGTGTCAACTTGAACGCCGACCACGGCGAACTGCTTGACTTGATGAAAGCGGTCCGGGAAATTCCGGGCATCGAAAAAGTATTCATCGCGTCCGGTGTTCGAACCGATTTGGCGTTGCTCGACGAACGGTATGTCAAGGAATTGGTCGAACACCATATCGGCGGACATCTCAAGACGGCGCCGGAACATACGGACCCGGAAGTCTTGAAGTTGATGAACAAGCCGACGCTCGAAAACTATGAGGAATTCTGTCGGCTTTTCGAACGGATCAGCGACGCCGCCGGGAAAGAACAATATCTCGTACCGTATTTGATTGCGGGTTTTCCCGGTACGACGCTCGAAATGATGGTCGAAACCGCCGTAACGTTAAAGCGGTTCGGGATTCGCTCGGAACAGGTTCAAGAATTCATTCCGGGCCCCTTCGAGTTGGCGACCTGTATGTATTATACCGGGATGAATCCGTTGAACGGTCATCCGGTATACGTTCCACGTCGGCTGCGAGAACGTCGTCTCCAAAAGGCCCTGTTGATGTACGACGACCTGGAGAATTATCACGACATTAAATCGGCCCTGATCGAAACGGGCCGTGAAGACTTGATCGGCAACGATCCCGATTGCTTGATTCCGCCGTATCCTCCGAAGTCGCTGGCCTTGAAGCAAACGTCCCGGGTGAAACGGTTGCAAAAACAGAACGAAAAGGACAAGCAGGAAAAAACTCGCCGCCGCGAAGAGTTCGAACAGGAAAACCGGCAAAAAAAATCGCCTTCTCGTCCTTCCAGTCGACGTACGGAATTCGACGGAGCAGCGGAACGTCGACCGTTTCGAGATCGACCGCCGCGCGATGATAATCGAGGAGAACGTCGGGGACCTGGTTCACAGAGCTCGGCTCGTTGGAATGATCGTCCTCCGCGCGACGATAATCGAGGAGAACGTCGACCGTTTCGAGATCGACCGCCGCGCGACGATAATCGGGGAGAACGTCGACCGTTTCGAGATCGTCCTCCGCGCGACGATAATCGGGGAGAACGACGACCGTTTCGAGATCGACCGCCACGCGACGACAATCGAGGAGAACAACGACCGTTTCGAGATCGTCCGCCGAGAGACGACAATCGAGGAGAACGCCGGGGACCGGGTTCACAGACCCCGGCTCGTTGGAACGACCGACCGCCGCGCAAACCGTGGAAACGAAACGACGACGAAACTCGCGATTAATGTTGGAGTATCGCTTGCGTTTTAGCCGCGCAGCGCGGTGTGATCCTTTATTTTCCTCGGAAAGTTCGAATTCGCCGCATGAAAAATGATGCTTGCTTCGGCCTTGGATTCCGAATACAATAGGATTCCACATTTCGGGCTGTTTTTCATGCTTTGTCGAGGAGGGCTCCCTATGCTCAGAATTTTTGTTTTTTCTTTGGTGTTTTTCGGTTTAGTGTTGTCGGCCGCCGCTCAAGACGCTGCCAAACCGGTTCTGCCGGCGCCGCTTCCGGAAGACGTTGCCAAGCTCGAAGAGTTGCTCAAGACCGGAATCAAGAAGGGGCCGATGCTCGACAGAATGCTCGCCGCCGAGATGACGGGCGTCGACGAAATAGTCTTTCCGATTCGAATTCCCGGTCGCGACCATTGGTATGTAACGTTCGGCAACTATTCCGGTCGGCAACCGGAGCCCGTCGACCGCGCCTGGAAAGACGAAGACGGTTTGATCTGGGGCTACGGCGACGGAGCATTGCTCGTCAAACTAAATCTCCGAACCGGCGAGCCCAAAGTAATCTTTTACGATCTGAAGGGCGGAATCCGCGACCCGCAACTCCATTACGACGGCAAGAAAATCCTGCTGTCGTATCGCCCCGGCGGGTCCCATGAATATCATCTTTACGAAATCAACGTCGACGGCTCCGGACTGAAGCAGTTGACCGACGGTGAATACGACGACATCGAGCCGACCTACTGCCCGGACGGTTCCATCGTGTTTTGTTCGTCCCGTTGCAAACGTTTCGTGAATTGCTGGCACACGCCGGTCGCGGCCCTCTATCGCTGCGACGGCGACGGAAAAAATGTTCGATTATTGTCGAGCAACAACGATCACGACAACACACCGTGGATGCTGCACGATGGTCGCGTCCTGTACATGCGCTGGGAATACGTCGACCGCTCACAGGTTCATTACCATCATCTTTGGACGATGAATCCCGACGGTTCGCAGCAGATGGTTTATTACGGCAATCAACATCCCGGCATCGCGATGCTCGACGCCAAGTCGATTCCCGGAACGGATGATATCGTCTCGATTTTTTCACCGGGACACGGTTCCCCGGAACATTTCGGATACGTCAACATCGTTTCGCCGAAGAAAGGCCCCGACGATCTCGGCAGCGCCCGGCAGCTCGGGAAATTCCGTTGCAAGGACCCGTTTGCGTTCTCCGAAAACTGTTTCCTCGTCGCGAACAACGACGCCCTTTACGTGATGGACGGCAAGGGCGACACGGAGCCGTTCTTTTTCATGCCGAAAGCCTTCAAGGACCATCAACTCGCCGTCCATGAACCGAGACCGATTCAAAGCAAACCGCTGGAAGCCGTCGCCGCTCCCCGGGCCGATTTGTCAAAAGCAAACGGATACGTAATTTTGGAGGACGTTTACCGTGGTCGCAGCCTCGAAGGCCTCGAAAAGGGAAAGATCAAAAAACTTCTCGTCCTGAAACAGCTGCCGAAGCCGATCAATTTTTCCGGCGGCATGGAACCGCTGACGATCGGCGGTTCGTTCACGATGGCGGAAATCCTCGGAACGATTCCCGTTGAAGAGGACGGTTCCGCCTACGCCGAGATTCCGGCGCTGCAGTCGGTGTTTTTCGTCGCTTTGGACGACAAGGACCTCGCCGTGAAGCGGATGCATAGTTTCATGACGTTGCAGCCCGGCGAAACGATGGCCTGCGTTGGCTGTCACGAAGAACGAACCGCCGCTCCCCATTCGTCGTTCGGCCTGCTGCAGGCAATGCGACGAGGCCCGAGCAAGCTGGAAAAAATTCCGGACACGCCGACGATTTTTGACTTTCCCCGCGACATCCAACCGATTCTCGACAAACACTGCGTCCAGTGTCACGACGGCGGCGACGATTTCGTTAAGAACGGCAAGGTCGACCTCTCCGGCGACAAGACCGCGATGTACACGATGTCGTATTGGACGATGCGAACCCACGATCTGGTCGTCGACAATCGGAACCGACCGTTGAGCAATTTTCCCATCTACCAAATCGGTTCCGGAGCCAGCACATTGCTCACGAAATATACGACCGGCGAACATTACGACGTCAAGCTCACGCCGCACGAACGGGAGATGCTACGGCTTTGGGTCGATACGAGCGCGACCTATCCGGGGACTTACGCCTCATTACGAACCGGTTCGTACTACGCGAACCTTCCGTTTGACAATCGTTGCGCCGAATGCCATCGAAAAGAAATCAATGACAAGAAAGGAAAGCCGACCACTGCGTGGCAGTTCGGTCGCCCGACGTCGACGACTCGCGGAACGTCGTACAATGTTTCGAATCCGGAGAAGTCGTTCATCCTTCGGGCTCCGCTCGCCAAATCGGAAGGCGGTCTCGAACTCTGCGGCAAAGCGGTGTTCAAAAATAAAGAAGATAAACTCTATCAACGACTCCTGGCGGGGATTATGGACGCGAACCGTCGGCTCAACGAGGGCAAACGCTTCGACATGCCGGGCTTCCGTCCGAACGACGACTATATCCGGGAGATGAAAAAATACGGGTTTGTCAAATCGGATCTCGGTCCGACGGAAACGTTCGACTTTTACAAGGCCGAAAAGGAATACTTCGATTCCTGGTTCTTCGATCCGGAGGTCGGCGACGTGAAAGCCGCCGCCGTTCGGTAAACGCGGAAACTTCGCAACCGGGACCACGAAACCGGGCCCACAGGTCCCGACTTGTTTGTCGATATTTCTCGTCCTTATTTATTTTTCCGCACGGAATCACGGAGGTCGATCAGCTCCTTCATGACGTTGTAGAGACTTTCCCGGTGTTCCCGGACGCCGAAGGCGTCGTGTAGTTCCCGGTAGAGCCTGTAAAGCCGGGCGTAGACGGCGACGGCCTTTTTGTTCGGTCGATAAATTTTTTCTTTAACGCCGGTCATTTTTTTCTGTGCGGCTTCGATATTTTTGTACGTGCCGCCGACGACGGCGCCGAACATCGCGGCGCCGAGGGCGCAGGTCTGGGCGCTGCGGCTGATCTTCATCGGCCGGCCCGTCACGTCGGCGTAAATCTGCATGGTGAGAGGACTCTTCTCCGCGATGCCGCCGCAGTTGACGACCTCCTTGACCTTCACGCCGTATTCCTCGAACCGATTGATGATCGTCAAGGCTCCGAACGCCGTCGCCTCGATCAGCGCCCGGTAAATCTCCGGAGCCGTCGTGTGCAGCGTCGAACCGACCGTCAGTCCGGTCAGCAACTGGTCGACCAATACCGTACGGTTTCCGTTGTTCCAATCGAGGCAAAGGATTCCGCTTTCGCCCGGTTCGAGTTTCGCGGCTTCCCTTTCCAATGCTGCGTGGTCGGCGTACTTCGATGGAGCGAGATTCTTGACGAACCAGTTAAAGATGTCGCCGACGGCCGATTGGCCCGCTTCGAGACCGTACATTCCCGGTACGATGCTGCCCGGTACGATGCCGCAGAGCCCCGGAACGTCGACGAGCGGTTCGGTCAGCGGATGAACCATCATGTCGCAGGTACTCGTCCCGATAATCTTGACGAGCGTTCCCGGCTTGATTCCCGCCCCGACCGCCCCGAGATGGGCGTCGATCGCGCCGACGGCGACCGGCGTACCCGGCAGGAGTCCGACCTTGGACGCAACCGTTGCATCCAGGCCGCCGGCCCGTTGGTCCGCTGTTTTCGTGACGCCGTTGAATCGGGAACGCAAGGGAACCAAATCGGGATCCAATGATTTCAGAAACGCTTCGCTCGGCAGGCCGCCCCATTGTTCATGAAACATCGCCTTGTGTCCGGCGGCGCAGATTCCACGGGGCAGCGTGTCGGGATCCGTGTTTCCCGTCAAAAAGGCCGGAATGAAATCCGCCTGTTCGACCCAGGAATAGGCGGCGGCGAAAACTTTGGGATTGCTCCGTTTACAGTGCAAGATTTTCGACCAGAACCATTCGCTGCTGTAGGTCCCACCGCATTTCGACAGATAATAGTCCTTGCTTTTAGACGCTTTGTCGGTAATCTCCGCCGCTTCGGTGTGGGACGTGTGGTCCTTCCAGAGCCAAGCCATGGCATCGAGTTCCTTTTCGAACCGCGGCAACATTCCGAGCGGCGTGCCGTTTCGGTCGACGGGAATTGGCGTGGAGCCCGTCGTGTCGACGCCGATTCCGACGATTTTTTTCACGTCGAAACTTTTCCCCGCGTTTTTGACGGCTTTCGAGACGGACCGATAGAAACCGTCGACGTAGTCCCGGGGATTCTGCCTTGCGAGCAACGGTCGCTTCGGATCGAGGAGGATTCCCGCTTCGCCGCCGGGATAATGGTCGACGGCGGTCGCGATTTCCTCGCCGGTTTCAACGTCGACGATCAACGCCCGAACGCTGTTGGTTCCGTAGTCGACGCCGAGAGCGAATTTTTTGTTCGATAAATTGGGCATGGTGGTATTCGTTCTGAAAGAGCGTGGTCAGGATCTCGCGAAAAAGCTAAATTTCGTCATCCCCGCGAAGGCGGGGACCTAGACGAAAGGTTTTATCGACCGTTTGCATCCTTCAATAACGTGTGCAAAAGCATATTGCATTTTGTTCTCTAGGTCCCCGCCTTCGCGGGGATGACGAAATAAATCACAACGAATGCAGAACCTATTTCGTCGGAAACGGATTGCGTTCGACGAATTGTTTTTGGTGCCAATACGGATAGATCATGTCGACCCGGCTGGCGGCGTCCAGGGCGGCGATCTGTTCGGAACTCAGCGACCATTCGATGGCGGCGAGGTTCTGTCGCAGTTGCTCTTCATTTCGCGCTCCGATAATGATCGTCGAGACGCTCGGCCGCTGCAGCAGCCAATTCAGCGCGACCTGGGGAACCGTCTTGCCGGTTTCCCCGGCGACGGCGTCGAGGGCGTCGACGACATTGTACAGATATTCGGGATTCGGATGCGGACCGCCGGCCGCCGTCTTGGCGTTTTGCAGCCGACTCGTTTCCGGCAGCGGTTGGCCGCGACGGATTTTTCCGGTCAACCGTCCCCAGCCGAGCGGACTCCAGACGACCGTTCCGACGCCTTGGTCGAGCGCCAGCGGCATCAACTCCCATTCGTATTCCCGGCCGACCAGCGAGTAATAGGCTTGGTGGGCGACGTAACGCGACCAACCGAACCGATCCGAGATGCCGAGCGATTTCATGAGATGCCAACCGGAAAAATTCGAGCAGCCGATGTACCGGATTTTGCCCGACTTGACCAGCGTGTCGAGCGTCGACAGCGTTTCCTCGACCGGCGTTTTCGCGTCGAAACCGTGGAGTTGGAACAGGTCGATATAATCGGTTTGGAGCCGCCGTAAAGCGTTCTCCACCGACTTGACCAGATGCAGTCGGGACGAACCGACGTCGTTCGGACCGTTTCCCAGACGGAATGTCGCCTTGGTCGAAATCAGCGCGCGGTCCCGGCGTCCCTTGAGCGCCGCTCCGAGAACTTCTTCGGAACGGCCGCCTGAATAGACGTCGGCGCTGTCGAACATGTTGACCCCGGCGTCGAGGCAGATGTCGACCAGCCGCGTCGCTTCCGCTTCTTCCGTGCTTCCCCACCCGGCGAAGAACTCGCCGACGCCGCCGAAAGTTCCCGTTCCGAACGTCAACGCCGGAACCATCAAGCCCGAACGGCCCAGTTGCCGGTATTCCATGGTTTATCTCCTTGAGTGCTTTTGCGTTTGATTGAATTCGTTTTGTTAATACATTGTCTTTCATGGAAGCAAGGGAACATATCCCGTTTCGCGGACGACGGCTTGGCCTTCTTTCGAGACGAGCCAATCGGCAATGAGTCTTGCCCGGGCCGGTTCGTCTTTTCGTGTCACGGCAACACATTCGTACAATAACGGATAACTCCCGTCGGCGACCGTTTGCGGCGTCGGCTCAACTCCGTCGATCCGCAGCGTCCGGGTATACGGATTGCAGACCATGTATCGGTCGTAATACAGGATTGTGTAACCAATTCCTTCCATGTCCTTTTCCAACCAGTCGTAAACGCCGCTCATGCTTCCGAGCAGCTGATGCCGGAAATCGGAACGGACGGCAACGCTTCCCATGACGAGTTCCCGCATCAGTTCTTCGCTTCCCGAATTGCGGTCTCGGATCAACGGCTGAATCATCCCGGCGACGCCGCCGATGTCTTTCCATTTCGTGATCTTTCCGGCAAAGATGTCGCGAACCTGTTTCAACGTTAAATTTCGGACGGAATTGTGTCGGTTGACGAGAAATACGAAAGCGTCCCGGGCGAACGGCGTACATTCCAGTTCGACGTTTTTCTCTTTTGCCAGACGCCGTTCGTCTTCCGATGGTTTTCGTGTCGCGAACATCAAGTCCCTGTTTCCTTCGATCACATTGACGAACGCGTCGTGTGTCTGGTTGAACTTGAAATAGTTCAAAAAATTCGTCGTGGGTTTGGCCTCGGGGGAAAGTCTGGGAGGAGGAGGCGACAAGTATTGCAAGGGATCATACGACGAACTTTTCGCATAGCTACGATTATACGATCCTCCTTCTTCGGTCTTTGCGCTGTCCGTTTCGTCATCGACAGCCCAATGATAGTAATCCGTGAGGACGGTTACGTCGTCGCCTCGCTTTGAGTAGTCTCTGGTCCGTCGCCAACTCCATGGAATTCCGGCGGCGTGAGCGGCAACGATCCGCGCAACCGGTTGCAAACTGGTCGAACCGTCCCAACGTTCGATGTCCCCCACCGTCAATTTCATCGCTACAAGTTTCGGCGTTGCCTCGACTTTGAGCGGAGCGAGTTCTTCGTCGCGACGCTCGAACATGTAGGCTTGCGCCGGATTGCAGGGAAGTTGCCACGAAACGGGATAACGCGCGGGTTCGTTCGGCATGATCCCAAGATAGGGATTCTCGAACACCGGATTTCCGTTTAGCAGCCGAGCTTTTTGTTCCTCGGTCAACGTGAACAAAAAGGGATATTCCTTGATCAGATATTCCGCCTGAGGACGGTTTCGCCAATATTCGATGCCTTCCTGGCGAGGCGTATGATTCCGTTCTTGAAACCCTTCGATTCGGTTGTCGATATAGCCGGACCATTCCGCAACGGATGTCGCAAAATACTCGGCCTTTCGTTTCGGATCGTAGACGGGCGGATAATCCTTGACCCATTCAACCAAATAATAAACGTTGGTGATAAAATTCTGTTCGCCGGAAGAAACCTGACCGAGATCTTCCAGTTTTTCGGCGATTCTGGTGTGAAGCTCCTTCGGCACATTGGGCAAAAGGTAATTCAGATGCTCGCCGGTCAAGTCTCTCGGTGATCGAATATCGAGTTGACGCAGATAATCATACGCCTTCAATTTCGGCTGCGGCGGCTTGTACCAAACGAAGAAGAAATGGACTCCCACGGCTAGGACAAGGGCGGCGAGCGCAAGGGCGACGAGCAGTTTTCGCATGATTCAGACTTTCGCCAAAAAAACAACAAACGATGGGCGACTTTCTAATTCCCCAACCCTAACACTACTACCCTGCCAAACCTAAAATTGCTTTTAGCCACGGAAAACGCGGAAGGAACACGGAAGGAGATGATGCCAGGAATTTCTCCGTGATTTTTCCGTGTCTTCCGTGGCAAAATATTGATAAAATATGCTTTGGCGTTGTACTACAGCGCAAAGAGTTTTTCATTTCGGAGAACACGAAAATCACGAAAAGACGAAAAACACGAACAATTCGACGAGGAACAATATTGGTTCCATCGCATGAAAAAAGTTCGTTTTCAACTTTTCGTGTCGTTCGTCTTTTCGTGTGTTTCGTGTTCCTTCCGGAGAAAACCCATTGCGCTGTTGTACTAAGGAACTGTAAAACAATAACCTTTACAATTGTACGAAATTGATTGGTGTTCAACCCCCGAGTTCCGGCGGAGTACCGCCTTCACTCGGGGCTCTTTTGTAAACATAATTTCTTTACAGTTCCAAAGGCAGCGTGCGAAAACAACTTACCTAATTGTACAAGATCAATTGCCGCTTCAACCCCCGAGTTACGGCTGAGTACCGCCTTCACTCGGGGCTCTTTTGTAAACATTATTTCTTTACAGTTCCTAAGGCACCGAGCGAAAACAACTTACCTAATTGTACAAGATCAATTGCCGCTTCAACCCCCGAATTCCGACGGAGTACCGCCTCCATTCGGGGCTCTTTGGGTAGTTTATTTTCGCGAGCCACCTAACCCTCCCCGAAGTATCGGGGAGTAAGGGGGCGATAAGCCAAAGTCCGTCATGGCGACAAAATCGTGTCGATTTTATCGAGCGTTTTCTTCGCCCCGGCGGCGTCGGATTTCTTTAAGAGTTCGACGAGCATCTTTCCCTTGGCGGACAGCGTGTACTTGATGTCGCCGCGCAGGCGACCGCCGCCGGTCTCGAACCACGGACTGCTCATCGGTCGATGTTCCAAGCCGAGGATCGACTTGCAGACGGCCTGCAACTTTTTGACGTCGCCTTCCAGCGTCTTCTTGAGTTCGGCGGCGGTCGATTTGACGACGAATTCCGGCAGCTGTTTTCCTTCCTTGTCCCAATCGGCGGGGAACATTCCGTACAGCGACTCGGACGTCATCGCCCATTCCCGGTCGCATTCCTCGACGATCTTCGAGCCCGGCGTCGAACCCTCGCGAACCTCCGGCTTCGGTGCTTCATAGGGAACACTCAGGACTCGTTCTTGGTGGGAAACAACGATCGGAGTCGTTGCGGTCGTCGGGGCGTCCGCGATCTCATCGACCAATGCTTCGATTTCTTTCAACGTAATCACCGGATCGGGCTGCATGGAAAGCCCGCTCATCAGAATTCCAGCGAGAACCTCGGCTTTTTTCGAACCGGAAAGTTTGGCGAAAACCTGTTTGAAGGACTTGGCGTCTTTCGCTTGCAAATATCGATTTGCCAATTGGGCGTACAACCCGTCTTTCTCTACGGAAACCGCCGAATTAACGGCTTGGGGGTACAGTGTGAGCGGAGAACTCATCTGGGCGATAGCACCCGGCGGTTCGGGAACCGACTCCGTCCTGAGTTTTTCCAGAAGTTGCCGAGCCGGCGAGGGGACGGCGGTTTCGTCTTTGGGAGCAGCCGGAGCGTTGGGAGCGATTATCGGCGAACCGGGGACCCGGGTTGCGACGTCGACGATTCCTTTCATGTCTTCGGGATTCACGTTGGCGTCCACCACGGCGACGTATTCGCCGTCCTTCTTCGCGCGGCTGAGCAGCCAACTGAAAATATCCGCTTGCAGCATCGCCGGCGTCCAGGCGTTGTGTCCGCAGACGCCGAACTCCGATTTCTTCACGTTGCAACCCGCCGCCTCGACCCGGGCGAAGTCGGCTCGGGCCTCGTCGATTCCGTTGTCGTCGCTGCTGTAGATCGCCCAAATCGGAATCTTCTTCAGTATCGGGTCTTTGGCAATCGCTTCGTCTTTCAGAGCGCTCCAACTGACGAGCGGAACCGCCGCCGCGAACTGCTCCGGTCGCCGTTCCAAGGCCCGCCAAGTTCCGTCGCCGCCGCTGCTCAACCCGGAAACCATGATCCGATCCGGATCGACCGGATAATCCTTGACGACTTGGTCGAGCATCGCGAACGAAAAACCGAGCGGAGAATCCTCGAACGGTTCCTGCTCCCTCCGTGGCTGGGCGTTACCGAAAAGGTTGCCGAGAACACTCGGCGAAGAATAGAATTCGTACGCGTCCCAACCTCGATGGTCTTCCGGCGTCTGCGGAACGAGCAGGAAGAAGTCCCGCTTCTTCGGACCCGTCAGGTACGTGATGATGTGGTGGAGATGAACCAGTTGGTCCTGATTGTCGTTCCCCGCCTCGCCGGTTCCGTGCAGCCAAAGGATCAGCGGATATTTCTTGCCGTCCTCCATCTTTTCCGGAACGTGCAGGCGGAATCCGAGTTTCGTGTCTTTGTACCGTTTTTTTCCGGTGTAGGTGATCGACTCCGCTTTGAACAGCGGCAGCATTTCGGGCACGACCCGGGAATTCGTCGCCTCGAACTTTTGCGCCGGTTGGATCGCGATCGCTTCCAACTGCTCAATGGTTAAAGGCTTTGGGGTTTCGTCGGCGAAGAGGACGCCGCAGCACAGAACCGACACGACAGCGACCGAACGAAGGATTTTTTTCAATCTCATGGGGAGGGCTCCTAAAAGGGGGACGGTTTAACGAGCTGCGAACAATTGATCCGTCATCCCCGCGCAGGCGAGGACCCAGACAATTGATTTTCCATTCCGTTGCACAGTTTCAACTTGATGCAGTGCAACGGATTAGAGCGCTTTTTCTCTAGGTCCCCGCCTTCGCGGGGATGACGAATGATTTTTCGTTGACGTTGAACGACACATCATCGTTCAAACATTTTTTCGAGCGTTTCTTCGAGTTTCCCGCCTCGGGCGTCGAGCAGCACGGCCTTGCCGTTACGGTCCCGCAGCAGGACGACGGGCAACCGCTTCGCTCCGTAATGGACGGACAGCGGCGGTCGTTCCTCGTTTCGCGACCGCTCCTTGGCAAGCACGATCCACGGCAGCGGATTCCGTTTCAGGTAAGCATACATCGTGTCAAGGTCGGAATCAACGCAATAACCGACGATTTCGAAACCTTTTTCCCGATATTTTTCATGGAGTTTTTTCAGCCGAGGAAACTCCGCGACGCAGGGGCCGCACCACGTCGCCCAGAAATCGAGAAGAACGACCTTTCCGTCCAGCGTTTTAGGATCCAGCGGCTTGCCGTCGACGTCGCAACCCCAGATCGGCAAGTCGTTTCCGAGCAATCTCTGCCGCCGCAGGACGCCGTCAAAAATTTCGGCGAGATTCCGGAGGTCTTGTTCTTTCGTCTCGTGTTGAATGTTTTCAAAAGCTTGCCGAAGGCATTTTTCGGCGGGTTTCGAAGCAATTTTTTCTGCAAGGGCAAGAATCGGTTCCGCGACGTTCAGGTTTTCCTCGGTCGGATGTTTTTTCAAAAAAACCGTGTAATCGGCGACGACCGCTTCGAACGCCGCAACGACTTCGGGATCGCCTTCCCGTTTTCGGGCCTCGTCGATCAGGCGGAGCGACGCTCCGTACCAGGTTCGCTTGACGGTCTGGAACAACGAGTCAAGCGGCGGATGCTTCTCAATGTCGACAGCGTATTCGTTGACCTTGGCGAGCTTCGACGGATCGGCGATTGCCGCGTGGAGCAGCGACCGGAATTTCAGATAACAGGCTTCCTGCCAAAGGTCCAGCGAGTTGGCCGGAACGTTTTTGTAGAGATTCCACGAACCGACGATCTTTTGCGACTTTTCCCGCTTGACCTCGGAAACGCTCGGCGGAAAGAGATCGCTCTGCCGGGCGAATTCGGCGAATCGCTCCGAGAATTTTTCGTACCGTTCCGCCAACAGACGATGTTGAAGTTGTTTTTCCGCTTTCTCCGCGTCGGAATCCGAATCCTTCGGTCTGGGATGGTCGGATTTCGTCTGCAGGAATTTCTGGTACGACAAAAAGAAATCGTCCCAGGATTCCGCGATGGCAACACCGCAAACGACGTAGAAAAACAGCAGGAAAACGGCGAATCTGTACATCGAGTTTGGAGCGTTTGCCGATTGGGGGCGGCGGCAGTGTTTGAACTTTTGAATTTTCGGCCTGAAAGGCCATTGCATTCCAGCCCAAGGCAAGGCGTATTTGCCGCCGCCCTGTAAGGGCAGTACCAAGCCGATGTTGCATTGCCCTTGTATGTTTTATTTTACTTGTATGTTTTATTTTACTGGAAAGAGTGTTATTGGGCAGCTACAATGGAATGAAAGGTTTCCTCCCCCTCGAGGGGGAGGAAAATCGAAATGATTTTCTTATCCGTCGCGACTTCG
>JAVBQW010000085.1:0-5492 GCA_031548665.1 Thermoguttaceae bacterium | reverse complement strand
CCGATTTCGTGATAGAGCCGGATTTGCGTCTGGTTCGCCGACAGGAGTATCTGCTGCCGAGCTCCTTGGATTCGAGTTTTCAGGTCGGTCAACCAGACCTTGTAATCCGGTGGAAGCGGTGTGATCGCAGTTTTTTTCATGCGGTCCATTATAAAACCAGCGACTTGGTTGTTCAATCCTTTTTCTCAAAAAAGATAATCAGACCGGACAAAACCCGTCAGCCCGTCACCGTCAATATCCTGCTTCATGTTGAACTGTTTTTCAGCTCCATCGACAGGATCGGAAACGGCTTGCCTTGCGGATCGAGCGGCGAACGGCTCACGACTTCGAAGCCCATCTGTTCGTAAAAGCCGACCGCCTGCGGATTCTGTTCGTTCACGTCGACTTTTTCGATTCCTTTTTCACGAATTGCGAATTGTATGAACCTTTTGCCAATTCCCTTGCCGCGAGCATCGGGATGAACGAACAGCATTTCGATCTTGTCCGGCGACAAACCGAGGAAGCCGAGAATCTTTCCATCCCCTCGAACACAGAACAGTTCAACCGCCTTCAAATATTCGTTCAGAATAAGCGGCTTGAGATATTGAATGTCCGTTTCGCCCAGGAAATCATGCGTCGCCCGAACGGACGCCTCCCAAACGTCGACAATCTCCGGGAAGTCGGTTGGCGTCGCGGGTTCGATTGGCATTGTTGTCATTGTTTCGTTAGAAGAAGATGTCAAACGAGTTGTCGAGGCCGTTGAATACGCAAGATCGGCCAACCTGCCTCTTCCCGCCACGCCACTCAAAAAGGTTCTTTTTTTCTTCGGAATTCGCAATCAGTAACGATCTGTTTCATATCGTCCGGAAGTGCGAAATCCGTCGCAATTACGAATCAGAAAGTCAAGCCGTAAACCATGACCGGCGCACCGGAAAGTTGCAGCTTCACCTTGCCTCGAACGACGGGGAGCGTCGTGCTTCGACCGATCGGATCGACGGCACGTACCGTCTTTTCCTTGCTCGGCAGGGAAATCTCCCGTTTGCTCCGCCAATGATCGATCCAAGGTTCTTGATGTACGAAATCGTCGCTTTTCTTCGATTGATCAAAGCCGTCCGTTCGATCGTACAGAATCGCAAGATTGCCTCGCGGCGTTTGGAAACCGAGACCGCGATAATTCTTGTCCGTGCCGAAATCGAAATAACGCACGAATTTCGCTCCGTCGAGTTCCTCGGCCGACGCCGCGAAAGCAAGAGCCGAAGGTTTGAGCGACAAGTCACGCATCAGCAGTCCGTAATGATATTCGTGGTCGTTGGGATCCACGCCGCCGACGTCGTGCCAAACCGTATCGTGCAACTGGTAAAACATGACCGTCTCGATTTTCTCGGCCATCGCAAGGGCAAAAGTCAAGACCGTGTTTTCCGCCGCCTGACGGTAGGAGTCTTTCCACCAATCGTTCGGTTGCGTCCCGGCGTAGGCTTCCGTGATGTAGAGCGGTTTCGTTCCGAGTTCCGCGACGATTTTTTGATAGGTGCGAATCGTACCAAGATAAGTCCAACCGGGACCGATGAAATCCGGTGTGATATTCCCCCGCCCCGGATGAAAAGCGATCCCGGTAAGCGGTGCATAACCTCCGGCGTCGTTCATAAACCGCAGGAAATCATTATCCGTACCGGCCAATCCTTGCGAGATGATGTCGACTTTGAAATTGCCTCGCTTTTTGGCGGCGGCGAATTCCTTGACCCAATCGGCGTAGAGCGTCGCAACCTGCTTCTTTTCTTCTTTCGACTTGTTCATGTTCCATTCGTTTCCCGATTCCCAGATCGGAGCTTGCATTTCGTCGCAAGTTCGCAATACCTTTTCCGCCGCGGCCGGACGTTCCGATTTCGGCATGTCCCGTTTCCAAGACGGGGCCTGACCGTAAGAAACCATGCCGTACTTGGGAAGCGTTTCCCGATTGTCCCCCGACCGCAGCGTCCGAACGCCGAGTCGTTTCATCAATTTGAACACGGCTTCTTCGCTCGGCTCTCGAAAATGAGCGGCCATGCCGAAAACGCTTTGCTCAAGATGTTGATACTCGAACGGAGGCAGCATGGTAATATTCGTGCGTGTAAAACACTCCTTATTATCGATAGTCGCCGACGCTTCCACGAAGAAAATATTCCGTTCGTCGGTCGGGATTTGCAAACCGTCGATCACGTCTCGTGCTCCGGCGGCGAGGTCGATCTTCTTTTTTTGATCGAGCAACACTTTGCCGTCGTAGTTTCGTACGATAACCTTCGCCGTCAAACCGTCCAACGCTTTTCCGGACGTGTTCGACAAATGGAGCCGAAATATCGGATTTCCTTTGCCGACTTCAAAGAGGTTGAAATCCCGATCCGTTTTCAGTTCCAGATCAATGGGCAATCCGTTGTAAACGGCGGCGGCTTCCAGACCGGTCGTCCCTCGGGGCGTGATGAAAAAGTCGATCGACGCCGTATAAGAAATCACGTCCGGCTTCGGCTGTTCCTTGTCTTTTTTCATCCAAAAATGCTGAGCCCAAGCGCTTTTCCAATCATGCTTTCCGGGAATGAGCATCCAGTATGTGGCGTTCGGCCCCTCATAGCCGCGAAAATAGCCCCCCTTCCGTTCGTACGGCACGCCCCCCTTGTCTGATCGCGTCCAGATTCCCGATTTGAAAACATCGTCGAACGCCTTCACGGAATGCTGCGGCTTGACGTCGATCATCGGACCGCTGACGTTGGTTTCCGGAGCGGCGGTGAAACGGTATTCGGCATGAACCCGGTCGTTTTCGATTTTGTAAATCGCCTTGCACGTCAACTTTCCGCTTGCATCGTTTTCTGCTTTGAAATCGATCTCGACCGTATCCGGGCTCGTTTGCCGTGATGCGATCGGCAGCAAATTGGCCGGATCTCGCACCAAGGGGATGCGGTTGATTTCGAGCATCCGAACTTTGGCGGCGTCTCGAAGGTAAACCTTGCCGTCGACGAACTCGACGCTGAAGGTCGGACGTTCGATCACGACGGACTCCGCGGCATGGGAGTCAAACACGAATGCGGCGAGTACGAAAACGAACAAAATGGAATAAGCGGATAAGTGGTGCATGGTTATCCCGTTACAGGTTGACTTGATTTGTGTTGCATTAAATACTCCCGTTCACTCCGCATGGAAACGGAAGACTTTTTCCTCGCCGTCACGGAGGACGGTCATCGTGATCGGTTTACGCTTTCTTTTCCATGACGAGTCGGGCGAAATGCTCAAAGGATCGGTCGTAGGTCTTCTCGGCGTCCGGCGGAAAGAAGCAACCGGGAACTTGCCGACTGGCGAGGTGCGAGCGAACGCAATCGCAACAGAGACCGCGTTTGCCGCAAGAATAAGAACAGGTGCAGTTCGTCTTGTTTTCTTTGATTTTGCATTCCATCGGATGATCTCCTAATAATTGTTTCATTTAGACGGTATTCCGCGTTTCATTTCATCGATACTCCACGAATCTCGGCCTTGATCGCTCGGAGTTGTTTCATCTGCGGCTCGCCGATCACGCCGATCGGACCGTCGGATTTGTTCCAGTTTGGTCCGACGTCCAACGTCACGGCCCCTCCGGCGGCGATGATCGACGTGATCCAATCGCTCCATTGTCGTTCGGAGAAACGGGTATCACGAGCCCCCCAACGGGTTCCGAGATAGGTCAAAATCTGAACTTGGGCTCCGTCTTTCCAGCGGCTGTCGATCTTTTCGACCAACGGTTCGTTGATCTCGCCTGCGGTGTACTCCGACGCTTTCCATTCCGGTTTCAGGACGCCGGGATTGAAGGCGACGATCGCCTTCGGGTTGCCGTGATGAAGAGCCTTCGAATATATTTGTGCGATTTCTTCGTTGAAGTCGCACCATTGATAACAACCGTCGACCCACCACCCGGAAACCTTGTCGCCGTAGCGGTCCGACCATTCCTGAAAAACGTCTGCCCATTTTTTTGCGAAGTCGATGCTCAACTTCTGATCTTTCGGACCTTCCTCAAGCCCGAAGGCTTTTTGAGCGACCGGATCACGGTTCGGAACCTGCCCGGTCAGATAAACAAGCAATTTGATGTTCCTCGGAGCCAACGTCTTGTGCAAGTCGAGGACAAGGTCCCGCTTCGCACATCGTTCTCCTGCTTGATAACCGATAATTTTGTCGTAAACCGCGTTCGGAGCATTGAACCAACCGGAATTCTGGTACATCGTGATGACAAAGTATTTCGCTCCGACTTCATCCAACTGTTTCGCCAACGCCTCAACGTCGAAGTCGTCGACCAGCGGAAACGTGTCCCGCCCCGGAAGAAAATGGACGAAAACACCGAATCCGGCTTCGTGCATCCATTGTGTTCGATCCGGTTCGTCTGCAAAAAGCGTGCTTACAAACAGGGTCAGAACGATGAAAAGGATAATTCGCATTGGAAAACGGGGCGTTGGCAAGACAGGTTGAAAAAAGAAAACGGACAATTCCCGATTATACCCGCCCAGAACCGTCGATGGGAGTCAGGTAGGTTTTCTTTCTCAAACCTCAAACCTCATGGACCGCACGAACGCCCTCCGCGAGAAAAACACTCCTAAAATTGGTGGATAGTGCGGTTAGTTTTTGGCAGTTGGGCAATGGGCAGACGGGGCGGACCAGCTAAATTTATTGAAGATTCAGGCAAAATAAGTCGCCAGGCGACTTTGCCGAGTCGTATTCATTCTGCCAATTCTAACATTTTGAGGTCGGAAAATCAGCTACCAACGGGTCGAGCAAACGCAATCTGACTGACAAACTTTTTGGTAGAAGTGCCAAACTGACCGAACTTTTTGCCAAATTAACCGAACCCCATCGGGGAGGCGGCGGAGCGTTCGGCAACCCGCGAGATAAAAAAAGAGCCTCACACGGAGGCTCAACGAGTTGTGGCGGCGTTGTCCCAATCGGACAGTTTAGAACCGGATCAGACCGTTATAAACATAAACGGTACTGACGCCAAGAGCGACGAACATGCCGACCGCCACGCTGCCGGTCAGGACGCCGCCCACGACGCCCGCTCCGATGGCGACCAAGGCGAACTGGTCGTTGATGTCGTTTCTGTTACTCAAAACTTCCTCCTTTCGCTGAATTTTGATAAATTATTGAACACACATCCCGACGTGGTCGCACATAGCGCAACCGAAACCGGGCAGATAATTGAACACGCCCCGATCCAAACAATCGAGATATTCTCGTACAATTCCGAAGAACCGCTTGAAATGCTCGCCGGTCCTCGGCGGGAATTGATGCGCAACGATCTTCGGCGTCTTCGTTTTCACGAGTCGCCGAATCTCCAGCGACGATTCATCACGCCCGAAGACTTCGCGAATCAGATACGTATACGCCGCGAGTTGGATTTCGTGCTGAATCTCGCAACAGCCCGAAGCCGATGCCGCCGTTTTGAAGTCGACGATCACGGGGCCGTCCATGCTGTCGAGAACAAGGTCCACGATTCCGACCAATGGAAGACCAAGGTCTTCGCCGGTCAA
>JAVBQW010000096.1:0-3676 GCA_031548665.1 Thermoguttaceae bacterium | reverse complement strand
TCCGAACAACTTGACCTTTTGGCCGATTCGGAACCGCCGGCGGCTCCCGGTTCGGACGGTCCGATTGTTCACGATTTCGACGATTACATGAATCGCCGGCGGGAGGTGAATCCATGACCACCCAAACGATCAAGAATCCGTTCCTTTTCTTCGGCGGCGAGTTTCAGCGTTTGACGTCGATTTTCGTTCGGTGAATCCTCCTGTTCAAGCTCATATTCCTGACCGGGCAACAGCCACAGCGTGTAGCGGCCGTCCTTGTCCGTCCAGACGTGCTGATAACAATTTGGACGATAATAATAGTCTTCGCCCGATTCGTTTTTCTCGGGAAGGGTGAAACTCTTGCCGTCGAAACCGAACATGCGAACCAGCAGCGTTTTATCGGCGGCGACGGTTCCGTCTTCGTATCGCATGGTTCCCGAAACGCGAATCCCTTTTTTCAGGTGGAGATCGTATTGACCCGCTGCCGGATTTTTCGTTACAACAGCGGAAACGATCGGCGAGGCATGGCCGTCATCGATCCACTCGGAACTCTTTTGCCGATTCGCTGCAATCACCGTCAATCGTGTTCCGACAGACAGCTTGACGGTATATTCGCCTTGTTCGTTGACCGGAACCAAACCACCGGATCCGGCATTTCGGTCCAGAAATTGATATTGCACGTTAACCCAACGATTTTTCGCCGGAGAACCGTCCGGCAGGAAAACCTTGCCGTGAATGGTTTCAGGTTTCGGTTTGGTTTCCTGTTTTGTATCGATAACCTTTTTCGCCGTGGGCTGTTCGTTGGGACTTTGTGTTAACTTGCCGTTCGTAAATGTGTTGCCGCCGTTCGACCAACGGAAAATGGCAGCACGCAAAGCCCGAGTACGAGCACGGCGAACCAGGCTCCGCGATGGATACTCGGCGCAAGATGCCGGAATCGCCGCAAGACGAACCAGAGAATCGCGACGGCGGCAAGGGATAAGACGGCGGCGCGGGCGAGACCGAAAAGGAAAATATCCGGTGTACTCATATCATTTCTCCTTTCCGTGTTCGATTTTTTGGAGAATCGACCGCATGACGGCGATCTCTTCGTCGGTCAGCGAGCGTTTTTCAAAGAGATGCTGCATGAGGGGGGCAAAATTTTTCCCGGCCAGTTCATCGAGCAGCTCGAAGTATTTTCCCTGGGCATTTTTCTTCGAAACGGTCGCGGTATAAAGGGCTGGGAAATCGTCGCTGCGATCCAAGAGCCCCTTCTCGGCCATACGGTTGAGACGCGTCTGGATCGTCGAATACCCCACCGTTTTGCCGGTTTGGGTGTAGAGTTCGTAAGCCTTGGGAAGCGTGAGCGGACCGTGCTCCCAAAAAATTTCCAGCAACTCCGCCTCGCCGGGCGAGAGCTTGACAAGCGGTTTCGTCGGTTTTTTCGTCATGAACTTCTCTGGAATAGAGAGCATTGCGGTACGACAGTGTCGTATGCTGATATCATATCGATACGACATTGTCGTGTCAATGCTTTTTTGGAGAAATTCTCAAAAAAAAGAAAATTCGTCCTGTGGATAGAATTTTGTCGGGCTGTTTTTTGATGGAACAGGTAATTTTCGTGGTCAGTCCGAAACGAGTGTCTATGAACTCTACAATATTTATGATAAGGCGATGTGCCGACAATTGGCCTCTACGTTTTATCGTTTTGCTTACGCTTCCGACCCGGTAACGCTGGTGCCCTTCAAGATTCCTAATGGGATAGACTATACTCATGCCGGAACGCTGAAGCAGATCGACGCAACGGGCATAATACATGAGGATGCAACGAATTGGTTTTCTCATGCCACTGCCCTCTATGAAACTGCAAAACGGATCAAAGATGATTTTATCGGAAACGACCCGAAGACTTTCGTGCATGAACGAATCAAAGATCATTTCATGCCGAATTATGTTGAAAAGATTTTCCAAGCGATAAAGATGCAGAAGGCGGCGACTTCCGGCTGTTCGTAATTGACTTCCCGGAACACGATTCGTCCAGCGGCGACGGCCTCCTTGAACGACTCATCGAGCGTTTCGCGGGCCAGCCGTTCCATTGTCGTACAGGTCGGACAACGAACCGTCGCATGGGTACAGATGACGTTCAAACCCTCGCCGAGCCGCATCGGTTCAACGGTACGGAACTCCTTGGCAATCTGTACCGCCAGCGTGACCCCGGCGAAAGCGAGTAGGAGAACGGTCAGGATCGGCTGGATTCGTTCTTTCATGGCGGTGGATTATTGCTTGAGCATCGTAACGATTTGATCGACGCTCGGTACGCTGCCGGAGCATTTGAGTTTGCCGTCGACGACAAGGGCTGGAGTGGTCATCACGCCCATTTCGATAATTTTCGTAATATCCGTCACTTTTTCGAGCGTATAATCGACGCCCGCTTTTTTCGCAGCTTCGTCGGCGTGGGCGGCCAGCTTCGTGCATTTCGCACAACCGGTTCCGAGGACTTGGATCAGCATGAGTTGCTCCTTGTCGAAATAAAAGCCGGAAAGGAGCCGTACTCGGCGCATTGACGGATCATGACGTGCTCTCCGTCATTACGGCGAGTACGCCTTCATTCCGGCTGTTGTTTTTGTTTTATGGGAAACAGCATCCGAACATCATACCACAAATTGCACTAATAATGACGACGAGCAGGACGAATACGGTCGCTTTTTTTGCACCGAGGTAGTTGCCTATGATGATGATGCTCGGCAGCGAGAGCGTCGGTCCCGCGAGAAGCAGCGTCAGAGCCGGTCCCTTGCCCATGCCGAGCCCCATCAACGCCTGCATGAGCGGAATTTCCGTCAGCGTGGCGAAGTACCAGAGCGAACCGATCACCGAGGCGATCATGTTGGCTTGAAAGCTGTTGCAGCATCCGAAAGGCGTCGATGAAGGCGTCCTGCACCTTCGGATTGCCAATGGGAAGGAAGTAGGCGGCAAGGAATACGCCGACGAGTCCGGTGAAAATCCACTTCTCTTTGCTCACGGAATTGTACGATTGGCTAAAAATGCAAGTGTTGTCTCAAAAAAATTTTGTGCGCTCTCCAAGCGATCAACGGTCGCCCAAGACTTTCTCCAAACACTGGAACATGTCGAGGATGCAGGGGCACGTCAGGCTGTAGAAGATGTTCTTCCCGCGTCGTTCGTCGGTCACAATCCCGGCGTTTTTCAGGACGGAAAGGTGTCGGGAGAGCGTGGACATGTCGATGTCGAACATTTCGAGTACCACGCAGACGCACTGTTCCCCTTCGGCGAGTTTCTCGACGATCTGCAATCGGGTCGGATGTCCGAGAGCCTTGAAAATCTCCGACTTCCGCTTGACGGACAGCTTGCTCGATGTCGCGGTGCGTTTCACGGCGGGTTCCTTTCAAAATGATTATCGACCGGGAATGGGACGTTCATTAATATCATTTTGCATTTTAGCCAAATGACGTGGCTGTGTCAAGTAGGAAAACAGTCAAATTTGTACACAGTCGTCCCAGCGATCGAATCATTGAATTCAGAGGTCATTGATCGCACCGGGAATGTCCCGTACAATATCGGACATGAAAAAAACTGCGATCACACCGCTTCCACCGGATTACAAGGTCTGGTTGACCGACCTGAAAACTCGAATCCAAGGAGCTCGGCAGCAGATACTCCTGTCGGCGAACCAGACGCAAATCCGGCTCTATCACGAAATCGG
>JAVBQW010000256.1:0-10404 GCA_031548665.1 Thermoguttaceae bacterium | reverse complement strand
GAGCATGAGGGGACAGGGGACAGGGGACAGGGGACAGGGGACAGGGGACAGGGGACAGGGGACAGGGGACAGGGGACAGGGGACCGGGGACCGGGGACAGGGGACAGGACTTCGTTGAGCGAAGCTCAACTTGCATTTACTGGCCCCTTGCCCCTGGTCCCTGGTCCCTCTACAAATAAAACAAATCGAGTTGAATCAAATTACGTTCGATCAAAGCGTCCATGAAACTGGGCAGGGAGCCGGTCGGCGAGAGTTTCGTGTCGTCGTCGGAGGCGTTTTCGAATCGAAAAAGATCTTTCAGCATGACTTTGCCGGTGATCGGATCGATTTCCGTAACTTCCGAGATTTGCGACACGCAACGTCGCCCGTTGCGCAAACGCTTCAGTTGGATGATCAGGTCCACGGCGGAAACGATTTGCCGGTAGATCGAACTGGACGGCAGGTCGGCGGCCATCTGGACGAGTACTTCGAGCCGAAGAACCACGTCTTCGGACGAATTGGCGTGGATCGTGGTCAGCGAGCCGTCGTGTCCGGTGTTCATCGCTTGGAGCATGTCGAGCGCTTCCGGGCCTCGGCATTCACCGACGACGATTCGGTCCGGCCGCATACGAAGGGCGTTGCGTACCAAATCGCGGATCGTGTAGGCTCCTTTTCCTTCGATGTTCGCTTCCTTGGTTTCCAACCGGACGACGTGCTCCTTGTTGAGGCGGAGTTCCGCCGTGTCTTCGATCGTCACGATGCGTTCGTTGTCCGGGATGAAATCGCTCAGACAATTCAAGAGCGTCGTTTTTCCGGTGCCGGTTCCGCCTGAAACGATAATATTGCGACGGTTCAAAACCGCTGCCCGCATGAACTCCGCCGCTGAACGAGGAATCGCGCCCATCTCGATCAGGTCGTCCATCAACATACGTTGTTCCGGAAACTTTCGGATCGTCAGGCAGGGACCGCTCACGGCGATCGGATCGATCACCGCGTTGACCCGGCTGCCGTCCAACAGTCGGGCGTCGACCAGCGGCGACGACTTATCGATATGCCGGTTGACCCGGGAAACGATCCGATCCATGATCGTAACGGTAATTTCGTCGGACAGGAAACGGCGGCCGGAATTCTCGATCCGACCGTTCTTTTCGATGAAAATTCGTTCGGAATCGACGACCATGATTTCCGTGATCGTCGGCAAACGGAGAAGGTCTTCCAAGGGACCGTAACCGAAAACGATGTCTTTAAGCGTTTTTTTTAGGTACCGCAGGGCAAGGTAAAAAAACAAGTCTTTGCGGATCTTGTTTTTTCCGGTCAAAAATTCCCAGTTCTCCCAGAATTTTTCCTCGACGCGATCGAGCTTGTCTTCGACCGTTCGACAGGAATCGATTTCGATGAGCGTTCCGAGATGCGTTGCGATATTCGTCAATTCCTGTTCCCGGGTCGGAACGACGGTCAGCAGTTTGCTCCAACCGCGTGAACCGTCGCCGGTGCTCCCGAAGGACCGCCGTTTGCCGGCCGAGAGCGAGGTCAACAATTCCGTACGGACGCCGATTCCGGCGAAGAAAACGACCAGGTCGAACTCTTCCGGTTCGAGGAGACGGAATTCCTTCGCGATTCCTTCGATATGGCTTTCGAGATTCAGGACGTATTCTTCGCTGTGTTGCTGATCGGAATCCTTTTTGGAGTCGAGATCGGTTCGATTCAAGAGCTCGATATGGATTTTGTTGACGAATTCGGCGAGTCGTTTGTCGAGTGCCGCCAATCGGGCCTTTCGGTCCGCTTCGGCGTCGGTCGGCAGGTCGATGTTGATATCGAACGGAAAAATCCGGATCACGACGTTGTGATCCAGCAGCATTTTCTCGCCGCCGAAAAGCTTGTCCTGATCGACGAGTAGTCCGTTAAAACCGAGGGCCTGCAATTCCCAGCCGCCGGGCCGCTTTTCCAGAACCGCCGCTTTTTCGGCGACACAGGGATTCGGCAACACGATGTCGCAGGTTTCCGCGCGGCCGATCAGGATGCGATTGCCGTCGATTTCCTTGCGGTACTGCTTCGAACCCGTGATGTGGTTGTACTGGACGATCATAATCTGTTCCGTGTTACGAGCGTGAAAACGGAGCCCGACGCGTCAGCGAGGGATTGAGCCCGAAACCCTCGCTGACGCGTCGGGCTCTGAAAAATCATCGTAAAACTTTCCGGCGGAAGCCTTACTCCGCCAACATGGGCCCGACGTTGAACAAGCCTTTACGCTTCGGCCGACCGTTCGTCGACGACGGAGTGGGGTTCGGTTGGGAGTCGTCCGTCGACGACAACCGTTCCATCGAATTATTTTTCGATGCTGGAGACCGGTCGGCCGCTGAATTGTTTCCGAAGTCCTGTCGGTTGTCTTTTTCAATACGTCCGTATAATTTCGCTATGTTTCGGTCGGAATCCGGTCCGAAAAGAAAATCACGAATATTTTCCCCGGCATTCAAAAAATCGTCGAGATGGTCCACACCGCTTCGAATCAAATCCTCGAATTTGTTTTCGAAAAAGCCTGATATCAACTCGGCAATCGTTCCCTCGGCTTGTTTCATTATTTCTTCAAGAGCTTTTCCGGCCTTGGGAAAAGCTTTGTTAACGACTTTACCGATCTTGCCCATGATCTTTTTCGCAATGATTCGTTTTGACAATTCAATGGCGGCATCAAATGCTTTGGAGGCGACCTCCTTTGGAGAACCGTCGTTGTAGTACGTGACAAACATGTCTTTTACCGATCGCGTAGCCAAACTTGCCGTGTCGAAAATCGAGGAAGCGCTCGTCATAAGAAACGAACCTGCCGCACCGAGTCCCATCTTTAAATTAGCCAACATGATTTTGGGAAAGATGAATCCCGGAAACTCTCCCGGCTTGTATTGGAGTTGTTCTAATCCGTCAAGAAAGAGATTCTCCATAAACCAGTCGTCCAAGTCGTCACAGATTTTCGCTCCTTCGTTACTCTTCTCTTCAAGGAACCGTAAGATGTCGGTGATCTTGTCGGCATCGTCCTGCGTAACGTGTTCTCGAAGTATTTCAGATCCCCTGTTCCATCGACCATCGCCGTTATTCCACCATGACAGAATTTCATCCAGCTTTTGTCCGGCCTTTCCTTTCGAAGTCTTTTGAATTTGCGAAATGAGGAAGGCCCCAAGGAGATTTTCGGCAGGAAACGAAAAACCGGTTCGTGGCAATATCCCCGAGAAGAGAAATCCGATTCCGCTGCCGATCGTCTTCGCAACCACAATGCTTGAAGGGCAAGTCTTGCGTGATGCGAAAACGGATTGGGCGACGATTTTGGCGACATCATCCCGAGTGAACGACTTCGCGGCGCGGTCGTAAGTTTCGCGATCGTCTTCGGAGAGTCCCAATTCGTCCCAGAGCGCTTGGCGAAGACGGTTCTCGACGAACGTCGACGTGAAACTTTTTCCTTCCGTCGTTCCGTGTTCGAGACGTTCCAAGGCATTGTGGAGCCCCGGCCCGGTGAAACAGGAAAAAAGAAGATCCGAAAAACGTCCTGAATCGTTTTGCTTTTCCGTCGCCGGTTGCAATTGAAGTTGCGTCGCGGTGAGGAACAGTCGCTGCAACGGCGAGAAAACGATGTCGCCGGCGTCGTTCCGCTTGAGCACCGCGAGTTGACGGCGTTCGGCTCCGCGAATCTCCGGATGATAGTTTTTGTCGCCGTTCAAGCGATGGAAGAACGCTATCGCCTCGGCATTGACGGACGCGACGCTCTTTTCAGCGGCGTCAATCGAAGAAGCGTTCAGGAAAAGAGCTGTCGCGACGACGACGGCACCGAGTAGGGATTGAAAAAGTCGCATGATGATCTGATTCAAACGAAAAGGAGGAGGACGTCGACAAGCGAAAACGACAATCTATTCGTTTCCTTCCGTGGTATCTTCGTAAAATTGGACGAGGCGTTCGCCGAGGAGGTAGACCGCGACGCCGACGATCGCCGCAATGGCGAGGATCATGATCGTTTGAAAGGTCGACATTCCGTTTTCGTTATCATGAAACGCCGACAGACCGGCAAGTATTTTGTTCGACATGGCTTCGATTTTCTTGAGAGCCGAGACCCGCGGTTCCGGTATTTCCGGTTCCTAAGTTCGATTATTTGTTCAGTGATTCGACGACGAGCTTCGGAACGACGAATCCGACCTTCGCGGCTTGAATGTTCGGATCGAGCAGGAAATCGGCGATCACGGGAACGCCCGGCAGGTCGAGCGGCAACGCGACCTCGTTCGGTCCGAGACGGAGTTGCTGCGAATCGATGTCGTCCGTTTTCGGATACACGACGAGCGAAGAAATATAAAACAGGTCGGCGTCGGAACCTTTCGCTTTCGCCGATTTCTTTTCCATTTCGAGAATCTGCATGAGTCGACTAACGTCTTCCTCGAACATTCCGCTTTTCGTCGCTTCCGGGCTCTTCGTGATGATCGTAATGGGAAGTTTGGAGGCTCCTTCCATCTTGGCGCTCTGACCGGAAACGAGTTGGCTGCCGATCGAGAGGATGCGGAAGGGGCCGAGAATCGTCATCTCGGGCGGCGTCGCGATCGCGGAAGAGTCTGTCGGCAACGCAATGTCGCCGGCACGGACCTCTCGGGTCAGTTTCATGCCGTACAGCGTGCTGCGATCGGTCCAAGGAATAAAGATTTGCGTGTAGTCGCTTTTTTTGCCCGGCAGCGTTACAGAGGCGAGGTGCTCGACCTTGACCTCGGCTCCTCGTGGAAGCTCAACGGCGTATTTGACGTATTCATCCGTCGGAGGAAGCTCTTGTTTGACCCAAAGGATGTTCAGTACGGTTGCGACGACGGCGAAAACGACGGCAATCGCCAATTTAATCAGATCGTTCTTCATGATTCGTACAGCAAAAGGTTTTCCGCGAAACGGATTCAGGGGCGTGAAAAGGAAGCGGTACCGTCGATCAACATGATCTTGACGTCTTCGGGGCGGTCGCCCGTCAGACGGACCGAAACGAGTTTTTCATTGCGGCTCCACTGCGATGAGGGAATATTACCGGGCGTTCGGATGTTCGTCCAGCCGCCCTGCTGCCAAGCGTTTTCCAGTTCCCGCCGGATCTCGTCAAGCGAAGCGGGGCGACCGGTGTTCGTGACGGTGTTCGCAACGGAATCCGCAACGGAATCCGCAACGGAAAAAATTTCGAAAACGTGCCGCTGGTTTTCGTCGAGGCGGCTGCAAAGCGGAACGGCCCACGACGGCATCGGAAGGAGCGTCGTCGCTGCCGAATCCGTGTTCTTCGATTTCGGCAGCGTCAGGTGAAGCAGTTCCCAATGATCGGTCGCAACGGCAATCGCCAACTCGCCGGAAAGGAAACGCTCCTTGACGACGAGTTCCTGAACGGCGGCTTTATCGTCTTCCGGGCCGTCTTTCGGGCCGTCTTCCGGCATGAACGTCGATTCCGGAACGAGAACCGTAACGGTTCGAAACAGGAACCCGCCGGATTCCAGCGAGTAATAGCGGGTGTTACCGAGATCCGTTTTCGAAAACGCCGCCGAGTGGAGGGTTTCGAGAAATCTTCGTTCCGTTTCGGTGGATGGTCCGCTCGGAACGTTGTCGGTGGGCGGCTGTTCGTTCCATCGTTCATGGAGTTCCGCTTCATTGAGAACAAGTCGGGAACAGTTCCAATCGACTCCGGCGAAGGACCATTGACCGTTCGGCTCCAATAACCGTTCCGGGAAATATCGAAATCCGCCGTCGACCGCTCTTCGATCAAACGGCGCCGGACGCTGGGCCAGAGCCCGTTGAAATCGCAGAATTCCGCCGACGGTGTATGCCGTAACCGCCAACATGACGGCAAAAGGAATCGCGTAATACAACACCGTCCGTAACCGGTTCGGGGTTGGCGTCGACGGCGAAGACTCCGCCGTCGTCGTTTCGACGGACGCTTCGGTCGGTTGATGTTTCATCCTTTTAAGGTCGCGGTTTTTCGTCATCAATTGAGAGAAGGCTTTGCGTTTCCGGTGAACTTCAATTTGGAGCCGTCGAATTTGAACTCGAACTTGAAGTCGAGATGCAGCTTTCCGAGGTCAAACGAGCCGCTGCCGCCGAGTACCGCCGACATCGCGGCTTCCTTGACAACGTCTTTCAGCACGGAAACGAGGTAGTCGACGACCTTGCCCGGATCGAAATTCTGGAAAAACTGTTTCACGTCGCCGACGAGCGTCTTGAACTGGTCGAAAATATCGGTCAGCAGTTTGAGCGTGTCAAGGATTCCGAGCGAGTCGAGAGCTTTGTTGCCGATCGACTTGACCTGCGAAAGGATTTGTCCCGCCGCCCATTGTTTGAGTTCTTTCAGAATTTCCGTTGGGTTTTTACACTGTTTGACGAGATCGACCAATTTTTTCAATCCGGCTTTCAGCGTTTCCTGCAAGGCGGTTTTTCCCCATTTTTCGAGGTTTTGAAGGAGCTTTTGTCCTTCGGCCTTCAGATCAAGTTGCAGAATTTTCTTTCCTAAATCGACGAGCTTCGGAATCGACGTATCGAAACCGTATTGTTTCGCGAAACTCAGCAGACGATCCTTTCCGACTTTTTTCAGGGCTTCGATCAACTTTGCCTTCGTCGGATAACTGATGCTGATCCCCAGATTCGGAATGCGAAGTTGCATCGGCAACGCAACCGGCAAATAAGTCGGTCGGGAATCGATCGAAGAATAACGTCGTAAAACCGCGTCGGCGAGCTGTTCGCAGAGAACGTCGACGCCGGCGTCGATCATTTTGTCGAGAAATTCCTGTCCTCCGAGTTCTCGAACTCGGTCGACGAGAAAACTACCGCTGAGCGAGAGAATCTGGTCGAGCAGAATCTTTTTGCCGGCTTCCATCAACTTGTCTCGAAACGCCGTTCCTCCCGCTTTCAGAACGTTGTCCAACATGCGGTTCAGGTCGCTGTCAACGAAGTTGAGCAGATGCTGCCGAATCGCTTCGACGGCCAGCAAGTCGAGCAATTCGTTATGTCCCGGCAAACGGAGCGAACCGAGCGACTTCAAATTCTGCGGGATTCGCGTAAACGGTTCCTGATAATAGTTCGGCAGGCGATTGCCGTCGACGGCTTCGTGGTCCCAGGTTTTACCGGTCAGTACGAAACAATGAGCGAACGAACTGCTTTGCGATAAACGGTTGTCGTAAACCGTTCCCGTTCGAAAATTCTTCGAAGAATCCTCCGAGATGTATTCGTCGCCGATCGTCTTGTTGTTGGACGAGAAAAGATAGGATTGCGACGCCGGCGCCGTCTCGGTGTAACGCTGCTTCCAGACGTCGTTCCGCACCGAATAGAGATGTTCGACGTGCTGGCGGCAGGTACTCACAAGATAAAAGATGAACACGAACATCATCGCCAGGAACGGAAGGATCATGACGACCTCCAACGGGGCCACGCCGCGACGCGTCGACTTCGAAGAATTACGGCTCATTGGAGGAAAGGAGTTAGGTGTTAGCCGCGTCACCTTGCGACGCGCTGAAGTTTCAATGGCTCAACAGGACGGCGTGGTCGGCGACGACGCCGCTGACGGAACGAATCGCGTCGGGAACACCGGAATCGTCGGCCAACGTTCGGGCTCCATGCTCCGTGACGGGACGAAGCTTCGCCTGCCAATTCAATTTGACCCGGGCGCCGTCGTTCGTGGAAAGACTACGCTTGTTGAAAAACTCCCAGGGAGCGAGCTTGCCTTTCGGTCCGGACGGTTGGGCGTTCCACTCCGGAGCCCGAACGGTACCGCTTTGAGGCTCCCATTGCAGCGTGTCCCATCCCGTCGTCGGTTGGAGATTGGAGCCGCTCGACGTCACCGTTTTCGCTCGGGCGTTCAAATTGTAGATCATTCCCTGAGCGATGGCGACGTCGCCGTTCGGCCGAGCCCGAAGATACACCGACGGAGCGAAAACCGGTTCCCGTTCACGGCCCTGAACGCCGACGACCAAGGAAAAGGTTCGGTCCGCTCCGTCCGGATCGTCGGTCCAGTTTTCGTTTCCTTTTTTCTTCGCGTCCCAGCCTTCGAGGACGAGCATCTGGGCGGGAATTCCGTGTTCGCCGTTGCGGAGACAAAACGACTCGTTCAATGTGTATCGATAGGACCAATGAGTAAAATACGTCGAAATGTTGGAGACCGGCATCTGGTCGCGGAACCAGCCGCGCATCGGGGAGCGAGCGGAGTCGACGTACGGATTCGTCGCCCGAACGAACTGCGTCAGTTTTTCAGCGTCAAGATCGAACGATTTCAGTTTGTTTCGACTCGGATTATCGTCATACCCCTCGCTGGGAATTCCTGCTTTCATCTTGCTGGAGTATTGGGAAATCTTCGGATACTGCTCCACGATTTTTTTCTGGTTGCTCGAACGAAATCGTCGCGGCGTCGCCTTGGCGACGAGATAGTATCCGTACATGATCGGCTTCGCGATGCCGATTTTGTTGACGACCGTGTTGATCGTGTCGATGAACGAGGATTTTCTATCGCTCGATTTCCACGGCGTCGCGGTCGGTTGCTGTTTCGACTTCGCGTTGGCCGCTGGTCCGCTCTCCCGTTGGACCGGTAGGTTGCCGGGCACCGCGACGCAGGCGTCGAGTCCGTAAAACTCCGCGACGCGGTTCGTCGTATCCAAAATCGACGTCCGAACTGCTCCCTGGGTGACTCCGATACTCGCGATTTCCGCTGAATAAGCTCCGAGTACCGGAATCACGATGCGAACGAGATCCTTGACCGGAGCGATGGCGGAAACGAGCATTTCGAGCATTCGGTCCTTCAGCAACTCCGGCAGGAGTTCCAAGCCGAGCGGAAGATCGATGATTCCATGGATCGCCGTTCCGATCCATCCGACGGGTTTCAGGAACGGAATTTTCCCGATGATTTCCATGACGGTTCCGACGCATTTTCCCATGAGAGCGGAAGCGAACTGAGCTTTGAGGGCAAGTTCGGCGTCGTAAATCGCGGCGCCGCAATAATGTCTCGTATGGCTGCTGACGAACAATTTATAGAGCAAGTCGACGAACTTGGCGTCGAATTTTGCGAACGCGGCAATATCCGATTGGCTTTTCGACAGTCCGAGAACGCTTTCGATCATCGAGTTTTGGCTTTGGTCCGTTCCACAGGGTTCGAATGGAGAGGAGCCCGCTTCGGGACCGCCGAGCGCTTCGAGAATGACGACCAGCGACGTCAATTCGCCCATCAGGTGGTTGCAGGTACAAACCGTGTTCATACCGCGAGCCCGCCAAACGGACGCTGAATACGCCGCTGAGTCGGCGGACGCCTGCGTGTTTTGTTTTTCGATCAGCTCCGCCCACATATTGCCGACGTAACCGATCAACAACGCGAAGCCGATCAGCAAAACCGTTGCCGAAAAGATGACGCTACCGTCTTCACGGCGATGAAGATCACTCAATCGGTTCATTAGGGGCTAGGGGCTAGGGGCTAGGGGCTAGGATCGGGAACAAGGAGCCGTCATCGATTGAGCGAAGCTCGACCGGTATTTCTGGTCCCTTGTCCCTAATTCCTCGCCCCTTCTTCTCACAATCCCGGAACGGCTCGGATGCCGAGGTGTCCGGTTTCATTTCGGGGACATTCGTTTTGCAATGCGGCAACGGAACTGATTTCGTAAACGACTTGACCGTTCTTGGCTTTTCCTCCGAGGATTCGACCGATGAACGGAAGAACGAATGGGGCGTCAAAGGTCAGGGTCGCCTGAATATCGCGCAACCACGGTTCTTTGGCGTTGCCGTCGCCGTACTCCAAGGCGAGACGAACATTCCGTTTGGCGTAGGTATACTTTTTCTTGATGTAGTTGTCGGCGATCTTCTTTTGGGCTTGTTCCAAAGCGACGTAGTCCTTGTAGGCGTCGAGGTAATCGGAGGCTTCGGAGTCGGTTTCCCTGGTCGTCTGCAACCCGCTTGCAAAGGGCGTCAGCGCGATCACCGCAGCCTTTTCAGCCTTTTCGGCGGTCAGATCGCTCTGATTGATTTCACGAAACGCTTCGTTGGCGTGGTTGACGGTCGACCACACGACGGCGGACCTCGCGGCAGCCTGTGCGGCGTACATGGTTCCGGCTTTGCTGATCAGCAGATTCGACGTTTCAAGAATCACGGCGAGTATCAGGACGAGGAACGGCAGCACCATGATAAAGGAAAGCGAATACGTCGTTCCGCGTTCATCGGCGTGGAAACGACGCCAACGGATCGGTTTCGCTGCTTTCAAAAGATCGTGCAAGCGTCCGAACACGACGGCGAGCACCACCAAGGCGACCAGCCAAACGGTCCAAACGATTTCAACGGATCGAAAAATCTCGAACATGAGGGACAGGGGATTGGGGATTGGAGATTGGGGATTGGGGATTGGGGATTGGGGATTGGGGATTGGGGATTGGGGATTGGGGATTGGGGATTGGGGATTGGGGATTGGGGATTGGGGAT
>JAVBQW010000018.1:0-5840 GCA_031548665.1 Thermoguttaceae bacterium | reverse complement strand
CGCTTCGGGCTCGGATGGCTCGAAAAAAGACGAATGCTGGAGAACAATGCCTGAACGGCCCGATCGATGAGATTTTTTTTCATGGGAGTTCCGGTGGGAACAAAAAGGATGCGTCCGACCAACGGACACCCGGCTTTCCACGCTTTCCATAGCGACAATTGGGGTAATCGTTTTTTGTATCGACGGCTCAACAGCAGCGACTTGAACGAATATTCAGTACAGATGTGTAGAATCCGGAAATTTTTCCGGGCGGTTGACGATTTTCAGAATTTCACCGTCATGGCACAGCCGAAGATCAATTGGTCGCTTTGCGTCGCGTTGTCGAACGGTCGATAACCGTTGACGTAATCGGTCCAATCATAGCGAAGCTCGGAACGTAAGTTCAGTCGCGGCAGAGGATACCAGTTCACCGCCAACGCCAGCGTGTTGATCTCCGTGCCATGACCTCCGTTCGTCAGGTACGGAAGATCGTACAACGTGTTTCGGGCTCTGAGCCATTCGTAGCGTCCGCCGACCGTCCAACGGTCGTTGATCTTGTAATAAAGATTCAAGTTGAAACCGTTGGCGAATCCCGTTGCGTCCCCCTCGTTCCGATTCATCAAGCGGGAATGCGTAAACCCTTCCGCCGCATGACGCCATCGCGAGTTGATGTCCCACGTGAAAACGACATGGTGGCTGATCATATCCTGGGTGAGAAAGTCCCGACCGAATCCGCTTGCCGCGTCGGAGCGTTTGTTCAAACCGTTATTCCACTCCCGAAGATAACTGTACTTGAGCGACGTCGATTTCGTCGGCTGGAATCGAATCTGAAACAATAATCCGTTGTCGTCGAATCGGTTCTCGAACGACGTGTTCTCACCCGCGATCCAAGCTCCAAACACGCTCCATCGGTCGTTGATTCGATACGTCGCTCTCACTCCCGAGACGGTCGGGGCATCGAAAAACGCGTAAGCCTTGGTGTAGAAAAAAGTTTCCGTCGCCGAAAACGATTCGTTGCTCATCTCCGAATTGAACTTTCCGGCACGAACCGACAGGTTTTTGTAACCGACATCCCCGTACAAGGACACGACGGAAAGATAATAGTCCCCTTGTCCCCAATCGTAGTCGAAAGTCCTGTCGTTGAACGACTGGCAATAGCGGAGATCCGTCCCGTAAGCGACATCCGTTTGGAATCCCCAATCGAATCCGTGTTGGGTGTCAAGAAGGCGTTGGGCACCGAACCAAAGCTGATTGAGCTTGAAGTCCGATTGCTGTTCCAGCATCAGCAGGTGGGAATTGGCGGAATGTCCCTCCAACTGCCGATGGACCGGCGCGACGTCCCAAGAAGACGTGTATCGGTTTTGACTTCCGTATTCGTCGACGCTGATTCCCGCTTGCACCCAGCCGTAAAGCCAGATTTTCGCTTTGTTTCGGTTGATTCCGTCGAAAATCGACGTCGGTTTGGAATCGGTCGCCGTCGAAATTTTCTCACAAGGGGGACAAGCCGGTTCATCGGCGGAACCTTTCATGCCGAAACCATGAAGGCAAAAAAAAACGGCGGCGAAGAGGAAAATTTTATTGACGCTCATCCGACGAAAAGATAAACTGAACACATGGGAAAGGCTGCGCAAATGATCGTTTGGCGGTACGCGGTGCGGAATGAAACGATGTTTTCGGATCGTCGACACCCTTTTCTTGCTTTCATCGACTTTTTTCTTGCCGGAATAGCCCCTCTTTACCCGACAACGCTGATTTTCAAGAACCGAAATCGGTTTCAATCGCCAAAATCGTTAAAACCCTTTCTTCTCTAACCCTCATTACCCCAAGGAGACGTTATGCCATCACCATCCGTTTCGTTGAAAAACCGCGAAACTTTTCGCAACAAGGTCTGTGTGGTCACGGGAGCGGCTTCCGGGATCGGTCTGCAACTTTCCAAGCAATTGCTTGCCGCCGGCGCGACCGTTTTCATGGCCGACGCCAACAAGGAGAATCTCGACAAGGCGTTTGCCGGACTCGGTGAAGAAAAGCAGCGAGCTGTTCCTTTCCTTGTCGATGTTCGGGAAGAACCCCGTGTTCGTGAGTTGATCGAACAGGCAGCGGCCCGCGACGGACATTTGGATTACCTGTTCAACAACGCCGGGGTCGGTTGCACGATGCCATGGGAGCAATCGGACCTGGCCATGTGGAAACTCGTCGTCGACATCAATCTTTGGGGCGTCGTCTATGCGTTGAACACGGCGATTCCGATCATGAAAAAGCAGGGATTCGGCCATATCATTACGACGTCTTCCCTGGCCGGGTGTCTCACGCCCGCCTACCAGACCGTCTATTGTGCCACGAAAGCGGCGGTGGCGTCAATCAGTGAATGTTTGCGGTTCGAAATGGAGCACGCCGGTTTGAATTTCACGTCGATTCACCCCGGCAATGTTGTAACGGCCATCTTCCAGGGCCTGGCTCCACCGCCGGACGCGATTCCCGTGGAAGAAGCCGTCGAACTCATTCTTGACGCCGTCGAACGGAAGCAGCCGATCCTGATTTTCCCCGAGGCGATGCGTGAATTGGTCGACAACGTCCGACGCGATCCCGAATTCAGTGAAAAGGTCCATCGGAATATCGCCGAGGAACGCCGTCATAATTTTGAGACCAAGGGAACATATTATTGAGTTCGAATGTTTCGTACCCGTTGGACGATTCGCTTGCGTTTTAGCCGGGAAGCGCGTCTTGGTCGATATTCTTTTTCGTGTACGGAGAAACAGAAACATGAACACGGATTTCGAAGAATTATTCGGAAAAATCGTGGGGTACGGCGCGCAGGCCACGGTTTACGCCAAGGGTGATTTCGCGGTCAAGTTGTACCGCGACGGTTATCCGAAGATGAACGTTTTCAGTGAAGCGTTTCTCATGGCGAATCTGGAACAGTTGAACTTTCCCTCCCCCAACATCCACGAAGTACTGCTGGTGAATGGACGCTATGGCCTGCGGATGGATCGAGTCAAAGGGAAATTGATCACGGAAGAGTTGGCCGATCCTGAGAGACGCGACGGGGCCGTCGACAAGCTCGTCGACATCCAGTGCCGGTTGCAGGAGTATGACGCCTCGACGTGGACGCCGAATTTGAAACGGCGTTTTCACGACGACCTTGTTCGTAACGATAAACTTTCCGCCGACCTCAAGAAAGAACTCCTAGGGATTCTCGACGGATTACCGGACGGCAAGGCGTTGTGTCATTGTGATTTCCATCCGGGCAACATTTTTTTCGACGGCGAGGATTACACGATCATCGACCTGCTCCAGATCAGCAGCGGCGATCCGGCGGCGGATGCCGCTTGTTCCTATGTTTCTTACTGTTCGATTTACAAGGACTTTGCCGAACTCTATTTGAGCCGGTATTGCGCCCGGTCCGGGATTTCCAAGGCGAGCGTGTCGCAGTGGCTTCGGGTGTATGCCGGAACGATATTGGGGCAGGTGCCCGAACAATTTACGCCGATCATCGAACGTTTTCTGCTTCAAACGAGTCCTTCATGAACCCGACAGGAATCAACCCCGCAAACGGTCCCGACCGTCCTATTCGTATCACGAATGTCTCGTTGCCGTACGTCGACAATGCGAGAACGATCTCGCTCACGCTGCTCCTGAATCTCCTGCTGCCCTGGATTTTTCGTCTTGATCGGTATGGAGTCCGCGACATCGTCGTCGATGCCGTAATTTGTGCCATCCTGACGGTCGCGATCGACGTCGTGATCGTTTGGCGCGGCGTACGAAAAGCCCGTGCCGCCGGAGCCGTGCCGAAGGAAGTTCCCGTCAGCAAATTCATGATGCGGTTGCCGAAAACGCCACTCGGCCTGATCGCGGTGTTCGGGATTTTTTTCACCGTCCTTTGCGCCGGTTTCAATTATTCCGTTTTCACATGGTACGGTTTCGAGAGCTGGACCTTCGGACAATTTTTGCTCTATAAATTGGTCTATTCGCTGATTCTGAGCGAACGAATCGTCAGCCTCTCCATTTTGCGGCTCGTCCAGCCGGACTGCAGGGAATCGGATGCCGATCACGCGTCGCCGACCATTCAACCGGTCAAGAATCCGCTTCCCAGCCTCAGCGGCATCCAGGAAATATTTTCCATGGTCTCCGCCAATCTGGCCTTGCAGCTTCTTTTCAATCCCTACATCGGCCAGTACACGGTCGGAGGAGATCGCTCGATTATTGCGGAAGGGATCATCGGCTCCGTGATTACCTGCTTCATCGTCGTCGGAATGATCGCCAAGACGCTGGAAATCGCACGCGCCAACGGCGAATTCGACAAGATTCCACCGAACCGCTGGCTGGTTTTTTTGCCCAAAAACCGTTGGATTTTCGCTCTCCTGTGTTCCCTTGTCGCGGCACCGGTCGCCGTCGCGATCTTCGTCGGTCTCTTTCGGTTTTACGGATTCGAAAGCTGGACGTTTTATGAATTCTTCTGGATCAAGATCGCGTATTTGACGGTACTCAGTAATATACTCGTTGCGTTTTCCATGCGCAGGTTCACACAACCGGTTATCGTCGGGCGATAAGACGTCGCCCTGGGAAGTGTGTGCCGTTCATTGGATAGATTTGGCTCCGCAGCGAAGTGCGAAGCGTGGAAAACAGACCCCTATCGTCTTGCACCATTTTCGTCCCCACCAGCATCTTTACTGAACGCGTGAAGATGCTAGCCGACGTCACAAAGCCCGACTTCTTCGGACTTTACAAACTACCCCCGATTGGAATCGAACCAACGACCTACGGTTTAGGAAGCGGACCCGACTTTCTGTAATTTTTATTCGTAAGTATTTGTATTGTAGAAACTTACGTCAAAAATGCCTCAAAATGCCAAGTGCGGAATTCGTGGAAAAACGTCTACTCCCGGATGGCACCAGTTGCGCCCCACTAAAATTTCCGGGAACCTGTTTTCGTTGCAAAAATAAAAGTCGTGAATTGGCAATGGCTTTCGTCAATACCCACGGTTTCCTCCTTCGGTCTATTGGACCTTCAATTCTTTGCGTCAGGACACCCGTAGCCGGTTGCGTCGGCGCTCTTCGTCCGCTCTTGGGCACGTCGCCGCCACGTTTCGCCCGTGTTGCGACGCTGGGCAAGCCTTGGCCTTTGTTCCGAACCGGCCAACGGTCGCCCACGTTGGCCATATTTTACCAAGAACGACGAAAGCCCGATAGTACCATCTCGCGGCACTGCCGGGCTTCTCGGAATTCTTGACGTCAGGACGCCCCGTTTTACGTCGGTTGCGTTCCGGGCCGGAAGTCGTATTTTTCGGGCCAAGCCGCCGCCCCGTTGCCACGTTGCGCCCGTTTCGGCGACGACGCTTCCCTGACGAAAACCCGACAAAAAGTCGGGAAATCGTCGGGGAGATCGGGCCGCCGATCGGATAGAATGGCTGTGGTTTGGGAGGCCGTTTCTCTGAAAAGTGGGACTGAACTCAGTCCCTTTTTTGAAGAAAATTTTCATGTGAGTTTTCACGATGAGCCTATGAATCCCGGTATTTGCCTGAAAGCGGGGTAGGAAAATGGGTGAAAAAGAGATACTGACTTCAGTCCCCCTTTTGTGGAAACAGCAGCCGGATGTCCGATAATGCGGTATATTCCCGATGGAGATGTTTCCTTGCAAAAACCTTGCAAAAAACAAGGAAATCGTAAGGAAATTCCGACGGTCGGTCTGGTAGGATGGGGCGGAGCGGTTTGGTAACGCTCGTGGTTTTTGGGGGCGTGGCATGGTACCTCCGTGTTTTCGTGAGTGAAAAGGAATGGGCAATTCGGCAAGTACCTCTTCGAGATCGTATCTCAACCGGGTGAGTCGTTCGGGGCGGTTCAGTTAACGCCACGGGCTCGAAGCAC
>JAVBQW010000183.1:0-18185 GCA_031548665.1 Thermoguttaceae bacterium | reverse complement strand
AGGACCTGTAACAAAATAACTTTTACAATCGTACATTTTTAACCACGGAATACGCGGAATAACGGAATAGACGGAAATGAAGAATTCCGTGTTTTTCCGTCCTTCCGTGTGTTCCGTGTTAAAAAACAAACAATGAAAATGTTCGTTTTTTGTGCAATTGTAAAGGTTATTTTGATACGGCTCTTTAGCGAATTGTTTCCGGGGCGGCAAAGGTCCCTGTAAGTTTCAGAGCCCGACGCGTCAGCGAGGGAACGTGCCGGATTTTATTGCCGATGATTTTCCGACGAAAGCTTCAGCCGAGCGGCGGCGACGGCGAACAGGAAGGTCAAACCGCCGCTGAAAAAGAAAACGGGCGTATAGCTTCCCCACCACTTCCACGACAGCGCGAAGAGCAGCGGCCCGAGCGCCGACGAAAGGACCGTCAACATCTGCGCAATGCCTTGGATGCGTCCGACCTCACGGCGTCCGTACAATTCTCCCCACGCCGAAAAGAAGAGAACCGTCACCGCGCCGCCGGTTCCGCTCATCAGGAAAGCGTAGCAATAAACTTGCCCCTCGGTTTGGATCAACGGAAAAAGAAAGAGGGCCGTCGCCATTGGAAACAGGGTTCCCGCCAGCACGTAGTTTATCTTGACATACCGGCAAAGCCAACCGGCCAACAAATTGCACAACAATGCGAACGGCAGCGGAACGACAAGCAGCCGATGATACATCGCCGTGTCGAAACCGCGTTCGGCGAGAATCGATTCGTTGAAGAGACCGATCCCGGAAACGACGAGTCCGTAAAACGAAGCGGCCAATGCGAAGATCCAAAACGCCGGCGTTCCCAGGGCTTCCCGGCAGGACAGGCCCGTCAGGATTTCCTTGCCGGTTTCATCAATGACATCGCCCGGCGGACGACGGACAAGCAGCAGAACGATCGGAAGGCAGACGGCGATCAGAATGACGCCGATACCGCCCCACGCTTCTCGCCACGGAATTTTGCTTTGAAGAGCCGCTCCCATTCCCCCGAACGCCGCCATGAAAAAGATCGACGTCAAGAGCGAATAGATTCCCATGGCGAGACCGAGTTGCCGCTTTTGGAAATACTTCGACACCAGGGCGATACTTGCCACGGAAAGAGCGCTTTGACCAAGGCCGCGAGTCAGCAGCAGCGCAACGAAAAACGCCGTGTGATTTTCCCGGATGATACTCATCCACAGAATAACGATGCCGAGCGCCGTCAAAATCGCGGCCAACACGGTTTTGCAGCCCGATCGGTCGAGCCAGTATCCGATCGGCAGGCAGAACAAACTTCCGAGCAATGTCGCCCAAAGATTGTACGACGCGTAAAGTGTTCGGTCCATCTGGAAATCCGAGAGCAGCGCCTCGGTGACCATGCCGAGTCCCTGTGTTCGTCCCGGAAACGTCGCGACCATCATCAGGGCCGCGATCAATACGTGAATCCAGTTATACATGCTGTTTCAAAAAATCGGCGTATTTTATTGGACCTTCCGGGGATTGCGCCGGAGTACCGGCTCCATCCCCGGCTCTTTTCATGAATCGATTTTGAAAAATCACGAATTCCATTCCATCAGAACGTGACGACTTCGTTGCCTTCACGCGTTGCGTAGGCTCGCCACATACTCAAGGTGATGTTTTCCGAAACGATTCGCGCCGAACCGTCCAGCAGGGCGACGATCACGACCATCGGATGCTTGCTCCGTGCCGCGCGAAGTCCCAGCGACGTCAGCGCGCCTTCCGAAGCGAAATTCATATCGTTGGCAATGCAATCGAGTGTTTTCGTGTTCGGCGTGTAATAATGATTATAAGAACCGCAACGATATTCTCCGGTGATCCATGTGAAGCCGCGACGTTTTTCGCCGTTGATCTTCGTATATCCCGTACACAATTCGTCGACGCCGCCGTCTTCCCGATTGGCGTAATGGATGCGTGCGTCGGGAGAGCCGATCGCCGACGAGGCGACGTTCTCATCTCCTTCTCCCAAAAGGCTTTCCGAAAGCATGACGGTATTGCTTGTTCCGTCCGTGATCGCCGCGAGGGGCTGGCGGACTTTAGCCATGAACGGACCGTTCGTATTCCAAAGCGATCCGACGGGAGAGTCGTTGTAAGCTTCACCCGTTCCCGTACAAAAAGCGTAATTGCCGGGACCGGGATTGTCGACGCCGTACGCATTGTCCGAAGCTCGTCGATTGTCGCTCGGACAAAGAAAAGAGGGAATCGTCGTTCCGACCGCTTCCAGCGCGCTCGAGGTGATCTGAAATGTCAGAGGATCGAAGGTCGGCTCCCGCAAATTCATCGTGTTGTAAATACCCGCTTGTTCCAAAAACGGGCTGAGTTCCACCAGGGCCGACCAACTCCAAAAATACGGCAGCGCCCCGAACATGGCGCCGGTAGGCGCCGTGTATCCGGGAGGAACCGTCGCCGTCATCGCCGCCGGAAGTTCTCCTTTGGACGATTCGTGGTTATGGACGGCCAGCGCGATTTGTTTCTGATTGTTGATGCACTGCGTTCGCCGGGCCGACTCCCGCGCCGCTTGGACGGCCGGAAGCAAAAGGGCGATCAACACGCCGATGATCGCGATGACGACCAGGAGTTCCACAAGCGTGAACGCGACATGTTTTCCGTGTTTCATTTTCATGATGAGAGACTTTCTCCAATATGTGAGTTTATCCACTATTCATGCAAAAACTCAAGGGGCTAAAAAAGGGGGGAATCGAGTCAGTGTTCGTTTGCCAGGATGTTTCTTCGCAACCAAATATCCCGGCTGAGACAGACGCTTGATCCGACGGTTCCGGGGACTTCCAATCCGTGTCCGAGATAGAGCTTGGCGACTTCCTTGCGCATGGTACGATAATAATCGAGCCCCGGCGTTTGCGGCAGGTCCGGGTTGGTGACGCCGATGGGCGTCCACGGTGAAGGGAGCGGGACGATGCCGTGTTCGGCAAGGAACCTCGCTCCTTCGATCAGGCTTTCGACCGGCTCAAGACCGGCGACGAAAACGCTGCAAGCCCGATTCGGTCCGTATTTTTTCGCGACGTAAAGCAAGGCATCGAGATGTTGCCGGCGCGTCGTGTACTTCGCTTTTCCGGGACAGTATTTATTGAATAATTTTTCGTCCCAGATATCCATGTCGAAAGCCAGTTTGCCTGCTCCGGCGTCGATCAAGCGATCTAAAACCGTCGGATCGGACGGCGGCGTCAAAAACAGGATGCCGCCGCCGACTTTGGCAAGGCCGACTTGGCGGTCGATTTCCTTGAGGATCGTTTCGTAGCGTTCGATTTCCGTATCGGGCCGGAACGTCGATCCTGCCGTCATCTGGAGGATTTTGGCTTTCGGGTCTTCGTCGACGGCGTACCGAACGACGTCGACGATATCCTGGACGGGAAATTCGAAGTCCTGCCACGACTTGGCTTGGACCATTTGGTTGGTAAAATTGCCGCAATGACAGAACCGGCACTGGTTGCTCGATTTGGCGAGTTCGCAGGGCCAGAGATACGAAAACGCCAGCATGTCCAAGCCTTGGAGGATCGCCATTTGGCCGAATGGAACGCCGTTTGCCGTTTTTTGAGCGAAGAATTCGGTTTTCGGCGGGAGCGAAACTTGCGTAACGGCTTGACCGTCATGGGTTAATGTCGGCCGTCCTTCTGAGACGGTCAGGTGAAAGCGTGCTTCTTTTCCGATTCGTGCGAGATAGACGGGAACGTCATCTCCCAGGAACATTGTATTGCAGGAGCGAGGATCGCGGGATAGGCGATACGTTTTTCCGAACGTTTCGTAGACGGAATCGTGGACGTACAGTCCCCGGCCCAAGAGGCTGACTTTCAGGTCGAGTGAATCAAGGACGTCAGCATCGACAGGGAATGTGGGAAGGGACATTGGGTAGTTCGAGTACGGAGAAAAAAGATTGGATCACATATTTTATTGGATCAGGTCCAATATGTGAAGACCTCCACTCCAGATTTGGTCGAGTGGTCGAATCGGCATTTTGGGGATGCGGCCGGCCCCCATTTACAAAAGAGAAGCTCCGGAGTAGAATTACTGCGAAATGGGGCGGTTTAGCTCAGTTGGTTAGAGCAGCGGAATCATAATCCGCGTGTCCGGGGTTCGAGTCCCTGAACCGCCAGTTTTTGTTGTTTTTGAATCTACGGTAAGGCTAGGTAAAGAGCTGTAAAATCAAAGTTTACGGCTCTTTTTTGTTTCTTGTCCTTCCGTTCCTTACCAGTCATTTCCGATCACTACCGCAGGGAAGAGTGCAGGGAACTTCATTTTCGGGAATTTTTCCCTGCACTCTTGGGGGACGTACGGTACATTTTTCCATTGTCGTCGTCCATTCCGCCGCTTCCTGAAAGTCGGTGTCTATACCGTAGCACGGTAAGGCGGCTGCCTTCGGCCCCATCGGCGCCGCCTTCCGTTGGTCGGCTCATCTTTCGGCAGTATTTGCTTTTGCGAAAAAAAGCGAAACGACAAAATCTTTTCTCAAAATGTCAGTCGAATGCCGTTTCGCGGTATAATGGGGCTTTGCCCCAGCCCAATGTATTAAACACGAAAGATACGAAAAGACGAAAAACACGAACGTCTTTTTTGTGAATTTCGTTATTTCGTGTGTTTCGTGTTAAAAAAAGTTGACTCAAAAAGTCAAGAGTCGAGTTGTCAGTTACTAAACCATTTCGCGCATTCATTTTCTCTCACAAAGGACACAAAGGCACGAAGGAGGATTTTGATGAAAACAACCCGAAAAAAGGATTATTTCCGCGAAAAACGCAAAATCTCTTGAAAAACTCCCTTTGTGCCTTCGTGATCTTTGTGAGAGATATACTGTAAACGGGAGCAAATTGCTCGTTTCTTGCCGCTTCAACCCCCGAGTTCCGGCGCCGTATTGATTTTCGGCCGCCTGCACTCGGGGCTCCTTTTCCATCGTAAACAAAAAAGGTAATTTCTGACCGTTTGCAGTATAACGAATTGATATTCATCAAATAGCGGCCGGAAAGGAGGCGCCGTGTTTGATTTTTCGGCCGCCGGATTGACGGCAAAAACCGCCATTACGGCGAGTACGCCTCCATTCCGGCTGTTATCACACCGCAAACATTGTTTCCTTCGCTTTGTATTAGTAATACAGGTCGCAGCTTGTTTTTGGAATTTTCCGAGGTTCCCCGGTGATTGAACCGTCTGTTTATCACTCTTCTTTCACGGTACAATGCCGGTTGTTACTGAACGATCACGGCTCTTTCCCAACCGGATTTCATGAAACGTTCTCTTTTTCTTCTGCTTGCTCTTTGGATAAGTCCTCTCTGGGCCGCTGACTGGACGCTCAATGGCGGAACCGGCTCCAAACTCGACGACGGTTCGCTCGAAATCGTCGGAACCGGTTCCGGCAGCAACGCCTGGATCGGACCGCCGATTGCGCTTGAACCCGGCAAGCTCTACCGTTTCAAGATGGAGGCCTCTGCCCCGACCGGCGGCGGCGGTTGCGCCCCCTGCGGTCCCGAAGGGTTTTCAAGAGATCGGAGCGACATTTCGAAGAACTGGAAAAAATTTTCCTACGTCTTCCGAGTCCCTGACAACCGAAACGCGAACCGGCTCCGCGTCGGTCAATGGGAGTCGACGCAAACGTATCGTTTTCGTAACATGGAAACCGTTCCCGTGGAAAACATCCCGACGGGCGTTTCCTCGACGGTCGGCGCCGACGATTTCCTATTGCTCGGCGACGGCGAAACGGTTCTCAACGACGTTTACTCCTTCAACGGCTGGTACGACGGCGAAGGGAGCAACTTTCATCGGCCCCTGTTCAAGCAGACGACGGGATTCAATTCGAATCGCTTTACGTTCGGCGGCGACACGGAGGTCGTGTACCGGTTCGATCTGCGGCCGATCCGTGTCGACGCCGATCCCGTCAAGAACCTTGAATTACCGAAACCGGTCCAACTCCTCGCAGCAACGCTCTCCGTCGGCGTCAACTATCATGTTACGGGACATTGTATCGTCGAGGTTTCAAGCAACGGCGCCGAATGGACCGAACTCGGCAAGCTCAACGAAGTCGGTTCCCTGTCGGAAAAACTTCCGGAATCGCTGTTTCCCGCCGATGTGATCTTCGTCAAAATTCGAGCCGAAAAAGGAGCGAGTTTTCAAGTCGATGCCGTCGGTTTCGAAGCGACGTTGGAACCGAATCGCGGATTCCGAGGAGTCGGCGAGACCGTTTTCGCCGACGTCGAACCGGCAACGACGATTCCGAACCTTCCCGCCGCGCCGTCGGGATACTTTTCCAAGCCGCTGTTCTTCGATCCACAGCGAACGCTGTACGTGCTGCACCGCAATGACTCCGATGTCGCCGTGAAGCCGATCACCGTCAATCCGCTCGACCGCGTTCCCCGTATGTACAAGGAAAAGTATTACACGTTCTTCGGTTCCTTCGACGCCCTGACCGGCACGATGCTGCCGAAGTCGAGTTGTATCGAAACGAAACCGCCGACACCGACGACGGATACTCGGCTTCCCTTTGGCGGTCGGGTACTCCATTATTCGTTCCCCTACAACGCTTATCGGGACGCCCGTTGCGGCTACGCCGTTTCGGACAACATTTGGTGGGTCGAGCCGGATTGGAAAATCTCGCCGTCCTTGCCGCAACCACTCAAAAATACGAAAAAACCGATTCTGATTGAAGCGGCGAAGAACGATTTCGAATCCTTTCAACTCGTCGTCAACGGCGGCGAAACGGGACTCTCCGATTTGTCCCTTTCGCTGGACGATAATCTGCAAGGCGACGACGGAGCGACGATTTCCGCCGCCAACGTTCAACTTCGATACGCTTTTTATCATTTCGTGCATCGACGGACCGACAAAGTCGGCGTGGTCGGCGACTGGCCGGACGCGCTGCCGCCGCTGGACAAACCGTTGACCGTTGCCCCGAAACGGAACCAACCGCTCTGGATCACCGTGCACGTTCCGGTCGACGCCAAGGCCGGCGACTACGACGGAACCCTCACGCTGACGGGAAAAGGAATTGAACCGCAACAAATTCCGTTTACCCTACATGTTTGGAATTTTGCGATACCGGAACGAAACTGTCAAGAAACGGCGTTCGGAATCAGCCCCGGCAATATTTACCGATACCATAACTGTAAATCCGCCGAAGAAAAACGAGCCGTGCTTGAACTTTATTGGAAGAATTTCGCCGAACACCGGGTCAGCGTCTACAATCCGACGCCGCTGGATCCGATCCGCGTGACGTGGAATCCGAAGTCGGATCCGCCGAGCGCAACGGTTGATTTCTCGGCCTTCGACAAGGAAATGGAACGACGAATCCGCGAACACCATCTCACGAACTTCAACCTGCGGATCGAAGGAATGGGCTGGGGAACCTATGAAAACCGGCAGCCCGGCAAAATCGGCGAGTTCGTCGCCGGAACGCCGGAATACGAAGCGATGTTCTCCGATTACGTCAGGAAGCTCGAATCCCATCTCAAGGAAAAAGGCTGGCTTTCCATGGCGTACATCTATTGGTTCGACGAACCGGAACCGAAGGATTACGCTTTCGTCGCCGAGTACACGGCAAGGCTCAAAAAATACGCCCCCGGCTTGGCTCGGATGATTACGGAAGAACCGAACGCTCCGTTTATCGACGCCTTGGAGAAAGCAGGAACGTCGATCGACATCTGGTGTCCCGTTTCATATAATTTCAGCGACGACGAAGCGAAAAAACGACAGGAAAAGGGCGAACGGGTCTGGTGGTATGTCTGTACCGGTCCCAAGGAACCGTTCTGTACGCTGTTCATCGACCATCCGGGCACGGAACTCCGCGTCTGGTATTGGCAGGCATTTCAACGGAAAGTCGTCGGCTCGCTGGTCTGGGAGTCGACGTACTGGACGAGTCCGACGGCGTTTCCGAAGGAAGCACAAAATCCTTACGAGGATCCGATGGGATACGTCAGCGGGGGGCCGCCCGGCTCGAAACGGTATTGGGGCAACGGCGACGGCCGGTTCGTGTACCCGCCGCTGGAGGCCGCGACGCCGGGTCGCAACGACGGCCAGCCGATTTTGCAGCCGCCGGTCTCGTCGATCCGTTGGGAAATGATCCGCGAAGGAATCGAAGATTACGAAATGCTTCTCATGCTGCAGGATCTCAAGACGAAGCGGCCGGTACTCGCGGAGAGAATCGACACCCTGCTGATTCTTCCCGCTGATATTACGTCGAGCCTGACCGATTTCACGAAAGATCCGAAACCGCTGTACGAACGACGACGGAACGTCGCCAAACTACTGGAAAGTCAGTCGCCCTGAGCGGCGGAGCGTTTCTCCGATGCTTTCGATTTCGGTTCGTAATACACGAGATTCGACGATGTTCGATCTTTTTCGATATAGTCGTCGAGCGGCAATTCAGAGGGACGGAATTTGCTTTCCCGTACGAACACTTTGTGTTGGGTGTTCGTGCAAACGAACTCGTACGCCTTTTCAACCTGTTCACGCAACAACCATTCGCGGCTGGAAGGAAGCTCGGCGGCGCAACAGGTCCGGCTCAGTCCGTAATCCAGTCCGTCGTGGTTCAAATCGACGACGAACACCGCTTCGCCCGGTCGGGTATGACGGGCGATCATCGCCGCGTCTTCCAACAGCGGCGACGTTGGACCGGATGCGAGAAGCGTCCGCTTTTTCTCCAAGCATTTTGCCATCGAAGGAAAAAACGACGGCAGCGAAAAGGCGACGAGTCCCAGGACAAAAACGCAACAGAAAAAAATCAGGTGATAGCCGGTAGCTCGAACGTTCGTGGAAATTTTCACGATTTCCCGATGGACCACGTCGGTGAAAAGGACGAACAACATGATCGCGGGATACATACAGGATTGTAAGTTGCCTTCAGCCGAACGTCCTTGATAATACGCGAACAGCCCCAATCCAAGGAAGGTCAGCATCATGATTCCTCGGATTTCCGGCGTGTCGCGGCGACGAACAACGGCGTCGACGGACAGGGACAAACCGACCAGATACACCAGGATGACCGGATTCCACAGACCGAATAACGGCATGGGGAGCATGAAATAACCATGCCGGTAACAAATATTGGAATACAGGAACAACAATTCCGGGCTCGGCCAGCGTCCACTCCGAAGACCGAGAGAAACACTCACGGCGGCAACGGCAATCGCCAGGACGATCAATGCGATTCCCAGTGTTTGGGCCAATCGGAGTACCAGGCGTCCGTCGACGTTCTTCCGCAACAATAAATCGTCGAAAAGCCGTGAGGCGACCCACGTAACGAAAATTGGGACGCCGGAATCGACATTCCAAAAAAGTGACGAAGCGGCGACGACGTAAGATGCCGCGAAAAGCAACCGGCAACGGCATTGATAATAGGATCCCATCAGGAAAAGTCCGAGGCAGGGACCAAGCGTGCGAATCGGAGAGTATTGAAAATACGGTTCGCTCCCCAAGAGAGGATGGGCGACGTCGGTGTCGCCGGTGAGAATGAAACCATATTGGTGATAAAAAAGCAAAAAAAGAGTTCCCCAGACGAGCAGGAAACGGCTGGAAACGATTTGCCAAAGAAAACCGATCAGGGAAACGCTGGAAAGTAAAACCAACAAGCCCATGACGACGCTGATCGGGAAAATCCCCACGCCGATCCATCGAAACACCGGCTCAAGAAAATGGGCGTACATTCCGTATTGCGTGGGAAAATCCACGAGAATCGTTTTCCCCTGAACCACCTGCGCGATGGGATAATAGACGACATTGAAATGTTCCAATGCCGGAAGTTCCCGGTTATTGAACAAAAAGATGACGAAACGATAAATCAGCAGCAGGGCGACGACGATGCCGCCGAAAACGATGACGAGGTTGCCGAACCGACCGTGCTGCCGCGCTGCCCAGACCATGAAAGGGAAAAGGACGCACACATACAGCGCCCAAGACGGAAAACCGGTCGGAAAAAGCAAATAAAAACCCGCTTCAGAAAAAATCGAGTAACTGAAGAGAAGCTGGAGCAAAAAGAAGACGACAATGGGAAACGCTGCAGCGGAGAGAAAAAGTCCATCGATCCGTTTGTCGAAAAGGGTCGTCAAACGATCGGCGACCCGCAGGGAAACGAAAACGATCAACGGCGAACACAGGAGGCAGAGGAGAAAAATGGTCCGCTCCAACGGTTCCGGAATGCATGCGGTCGGCGTCTCGATCAATGTATGAATCGACTCCCACTCTTTTGACAAATCGGGAGCCCAGAACAGGAAAATCGAGAAACCGAGCGAGAACAGCAAACAGGCCGACAGTTCGACCGCGACGAGAAAACGTGTTTGTTCACGTTTTCGTCGCACCGCTTCCGGATCGACGGCGGCCCGCTCATGGTAAAGAACGAAGAGGAAACCGAACAGGAACAACGGCCAAAGCCCCACGTTCCGCCAAAAGGATTCCCACCACGAACAGGAAAAAAGAACGTTGATATTCAAAATCAGGCTCTGCTTGATCGGCTGAAAGATCATCGTCGCCCAACCGCCGTCGCCGAGGGCTTCTCCATCGATTTCGTCGGGAGAAACGCCATCGATCGTTTTGGCGAAGAGCAAAAGAACGACGATTCCTACGAGTAGTCCGTAGCCGCTCCAAAATCCCGGAGGAAAGATTGGCCGATCTTGGGCTCCTCTTGGAGAATTTTTACGAATCGTTCCGTTCATTGTCGGCGAGTATTTCTACTGTATAACGCTCTAAGGCTCCCGCTCGAAAGTTTTATACCCGGTTGGCAGTCAGTGTAGAGTGTTCAGTGTAGAGTACCGATTCGGCCAAATCATCCAATACGGTACTCTACACTCTACACTTTGTACTCTACACCCACTTTCGATGGGTATGTTTTTTTCGAGCGAAAGCCTTACAGGGCGGCGGTTGGTGAGCGACCGGCCTCCCAGGGCGACGGCGAGTACGCCTTGCCCTGGGCTGTGATGCGATGGCCTTTCAGGCCGAAGATACAGAAACGACAACTTTCTTGCTACAGGCTCGAAAAAAAAGGATTATTTCTGCGAAAAATGCAAAATCTCTTGAAAAACTCCCTTTGTGCCTTCGTGAGCTTTGTGAGAGATCATTACTTATCGCTCAAAAAATTGGGGATCGTACAGTAGAATTAAGAGAACGCGGAATACTCGGAAAATCGGAACATACGGAAATATTGATTCAACTTTTTCCGTTTCTTCCGTTATTCCGTGTGTTCCGCAGTCTAAAAAATGTTGTGTTGGACCTGTCCGGAAACAACCTGTACAATTGTACAAAATTAATTGCCGCTTCACCCCCCAAGTTCCGGCGGAGTACCGCCTACACTTGGGGCTCTTTTCCGTTGAAATCGAAAAAGGTAATTTCTAGCTGTTTTCAGTATAGTTCAGTGCCCTTGGAAAGCTGTTTTTGTCGCTTTTTCACGAAATCGAGAATCGTTTCGACAACGAAGTCGATCATCTTTTCGGTCAGGCCGGGATAAACGCCGATCCAAAACGTTTTCTCCATGATCCGATCCGTGTTCGTCAAATTGCCGACGACACGATATCCTTCGCCGCTTTGCCGCATCTCATCGAAACAAGGATGCTTCAGCAGATTTCCCGCAAACAGCATCCGGGTCTGAATATTCTTCGCTTCGAGATGGCGGACGATTTCATCGCGGCTGAACGGAGCGTCGTCCCGGAGCGTGATCAGAAAGCCGAACCAACTCGGATCGCTGTTTTCGGCCGCTTCCGGAAGAATCGCGAATCGTTCCAAGGGAGCGAGCTCCTCTCGAAAGCGATTCCAATTCCGTTTTCTGGCCGCGATAAATTCCGGCAGCTTTTGTAGTTGGGCGACGCCGATCGCGGCTTGCATGTCGGTCGCCTTTAAATTGTATCCGAAATGAGAATAGACGTATTTATGATCGTATCCGACGGGCAGTTCGCCGTACTGTTTCGAAAAACGATGTCGACAGGTATCGTCTTTGCCCGGCGGACAGACGCAATCGCGGCCCCAATCACGGAAAGACTCGACAATCGCCTTGAGCCGGGAGTCGTTCGTGTAGACCGCTCCGCCCTCGCCCATCGTCAAATGATGCGGCGGATAAAAACTTGAGGTTCCCAAGTCGCCGATCGTTCCGGTATATCGCCATTCGTCATTGAAAAGGACCCGGGAGCCGAGGGCGTCGCAATTATCTTCGACCAGCCAAAGTCCGTTGCGGTCGCAAAACTCCCTGATCCGACGCAAATCGAAGGGATTTCCAAGCGTATGGGCGACCATGACGGCCTTGGTTTTCGGCGACAGGGCGGCGTCGAGCTGGTCGACGTCGATATTGTACGAGGGAATCGAGACGTCGAGGAAAACCGGGACGGCTCCGTATTGGACGATCGGCGCGACCGTCGTCGGAAAGCCCGCCGCGACGGTAATTACTTCGTCGCCACGCCGGATTCGCCGTTCACCGAGAGACGGCGACGTCAGAGCGGAGAACGCCAGAAGATTCGCCGAAGACCCCGAATTGACGAGCGAACAGTGTTTGACGCCGAGAAAATCCGCGAAACTTCGTTCAAAGGTCTCCGCGAAGCGGCCGGCCGTCAACCAGAAATCGAGCGCCGACTCGACCAGCAAGCAGAGTTCCGACTCGTCGAACACGCGACCGGCGTAAGAAATCCGATTGCCCGGCTCAAAGGGAATCGACTTGCCGTGAACTTCGGCGCAATAGGTTGCAACGGAACGTAAAATTTCTTTGCGTAATTCGTCGGACGGCATGGATGGGTGTTGAAAACATGGACGATCGTTCGTGAAAAAACGAGCCGTTATTATACGGCCTCGAACCGGTTCGATCAACGCCGAAAACGACAACGGAAACCGACCCTTGATTCTCCGGCGGCTGAATGGGATAATGCGTAGTTGTACTGCGCAAGTTCACGACTTTGTTTGTGAACGCGACCTTCATTTTGCTGCAAGACTGGAGGCTGGAGACTGGAGGGAACGGTTGGAAACCGGGAACTCCAGCCTCCGGCCTACAGTCTCCAGCCTCGTTCAATGTTCGATGTTTCGCAACTTGCGCAGTACAAGTAGGTGTTTCCGTTAAGGAAACGTCGTGTCCAGACAGCTTGATTACCCTTTTATTTCAGGAGATTCCGTATGAAACGAGTCGTTTCCCTTCTTTTGGTTGCCAGCGTGATTCTTTCAACAGCGTCGGCGTTTGCCGCTTCGCCGTTTGCCCGACAGAGAAAAACGGTACGGCGTCCGGTTGTTCGTCAAACCGAAACGGCTCCGTTGGTCAAGCACAAGACGATGATCGAACTGGACGACCAGTTCAACACGCCGGACGGAATGACCGTCGATAAGGCCGGCAACATCATCCTCGCGGTTCCCAACGCCCACGCCCGGGAAGGCGGAACGTGGTTGCTGAAAGTTTCACCGGACAACGAAGTTGAAAAGTATTTTTGGCTCAAACCGAATCACAAGACGAACAAAGCCTGTCCGCTGGGAATCGTGTTCGGTGACGACGGCAACCTCTATATCTGCGACGGCCAGGGAATCGGAGGCGACACGACGCGCAAATCCCGAATTCTACGTGTCGTCCACGAAAACGGCATGCCGGTCCGCGAGGAAACTCTCGTTACGGGACTCGTTCAGGCGAACGGAATCGACTTCGCCAACGGGAAGATTTATTTTACCGAAACGCAGTTTCCCGAGGAAATCAAGGACATGCCGCTCGAAAGCGGCGTGTTCTGCTTCGAATTGAAAGAATTCGCCGACGCCAAAAAGCTGCCGCTCAGAGTCGGCTCCAACGGTAAAGACCCCCATTGTATTTTCTCGCTGAAAACGGACAACGCGGCTTGGCCGATCGGCGCCAACGGCATCGCGCTGTCCAACGACAAGAAAAAAGTTTACGTCGCGAACTTTGGCGAACAGGCGATCGTCGAATTGACGCTGGACGCTTCCGGCAAGAAGGTCGTTTCGGACCGTGTTTGCGTGCAGGGCGGCCCCATTGAAAGCGTCGACGGCATGAAGGTTTGTCCGCACGGCCTGATCGTGTTCGCCGACTTCGCCGGCAACGCTGTTCACGTCGCCAATCCGGACAACGGCAAGGTCGTCGTCCTCGCCAAGGACGAAATCGGCGGAACCGGCGAGAACGGTGAACTCGATCGCTGCTCCGAAGTCTGCCTGCGTGACGGAAAAGTTTACGTTTCGAACATCGACCTGCCGTTCGACAACGAAAACGACAAGCCGCACAGCGTGACGATCATCGACCTCGCCCCGGTATCCGACAAGTTGCTCCAACGACTGGAGAAAACAGCGGAATAAGGCTTTCGCTCGAAAAAATCATATCCAAGATTTCTTTCTGTTCGGAACACTACGGCGGCGAGCGAAAATAAACGACCCAAAGAGCCCCGAATGGAGGCGGTACTCCGCCGGAATTCGGGGGTTGAAGCGGCAATTGATCTTGTACAATTCGGTAAATTGTTTTCACGTGAGTCCCAACCATCCGGGGACTACGGCGCCGTATTGTTTCTCTGGCCGCCTACCCCCCCGGCTCTTGGATATGAATCTATTGAGCGGTTTCTTCGCCCCTCTTGCCGCTCCGTTCTTGAGAGCCCCGCCTCGTCAAGAAAGATAAAAAATGTATACTACGGGGTCGATAACCCAGCGCGGTTGGGCCGTCAACAGGAGCTGCCGCTCCGGCGCCGAAACCCGCGAAATGGTCGCTCCGCTCCCGATTTCGCCGGCGCCGCATGAAAAAAATTCACGATCTTGAACATTAGTAATATAGCGTTATTCTTATTTGCACTGTGCAAGTTACAAAACATCGAACATTGAACGAGGCTGGAGACTGTAGGCCGGAGGCTGGAGTTCCCGGTTTCCAACCGTTCCCTCCAGCCTCCAGCCTTGCGGCAGAATCAAGGTTACGTTCACAAAAAAAGCCGAGAACTTGCACAGTACAATTATTATCGGGTGAATTCCGCCAAACATCTTTCGAGCCATGAGCGAAGCCAACGACGTCGTATCCCTTTCCCTGCCTGAACAAGAACTCGCGACGATCCAGTTTTGGAACGATCATCGAATTTACGAAAAGTCGCTTGACAAACGAAAAGACGCCAAGCGCTTCGTTTTCTACGAAGGCCCGCCGACCGCCAACGGTCTGCCGCATCCCGGACACTGTCTCACCCGGGCGATCAAAGATCTGTATCCCCGGTACAAGACGATGCGCGGCTTCCTCTGCGAACGTAAAGGCGGTTGGGATACCCACGGGCTGCCCGTCGAAGTCGAAGTCTGCAAGGAACTCGGCATCCACTCGAAGGAAGAAATCGAGAATTACGGTATCGAGCCGTTCATTCATCGTTGCCTGGAAAGCGTGTTTCGATACACGAAACAATGGGAAGAACTCACCGAACGCCTCGGTTTCTGGGTCGATTTGGACGACGCCTATGTTACCTATCACCGGAGCTACGTCGAGTCCGTCTGGTGGTCGCTGAAACAGCTTTTCGACCGCGGGTTGCTCTATCAGGGGCATAAAATCGTCTGGTGGTGGGCGCAGGGCGGCACCGCGTTGTCGTCCGGCGAAGTCGGCCAAGGATATCGGCAAGTTGCCGATCCGAGCGTCTTCGTCCGCTTTCCGCTGGTCGATCGAATTCCCGGAAACGACTGGAAAACCTTTAATGAGGACCTCTGTTTCGCGGTCAATGCAAAATTCGGTTTCACCGGAGTCGTCGACCTGATCGTCTGGACCACGACGCCGTGGACGCTGCCGAGCAACCAGTTCGCGGCGGTCAATCCGAATTTGGACTACGCCGTCGTCCAGTTGACGCATGAAGACGGCAAGGTCGACGACCGTTTGGCCGTCATCGCGAAAGATTTGGTCGAAACGGTCGCTGCCAAGGCCAAAATGTCGGCCAAAATCCTCGAAACCTACAACGGCGGCGAATTGGTCGGCTTACGCTATGTTCCGCCGTTTCCCTTCTATCACGACAAATGGGGTAAGCAAAAGGGAACGCTCAAAAACGGAACAAAAATTCCGAAGGCTTGGCGCGTCGTTGCCGCCGATTTCGTGACGCTCGACGCCGGAACCGGCATCGTCCACCAGGCGCCGGCGTTCGGCGAAGTCGACTTCGACGTCCTCCAAGCCGAACAGGCTCGGTTCAAAGACGACGAAGGTCCCGAATTGATCTGCTGCGTCGGACCGGACGGCAAGTTTACGTCGGACGCGCTTCCCTACGAAGGAAAATGGGTCAAGGACGCTGACAAGGAAATCGTCAAGGACATCCGTTCGAAGCATCTCCTGTTTCATCAGGAGCAATATCTCCACGAATACCCGTTCTGCTGGCGAGCCGACGAGGATCCGCTCATCCAGTATCCGCGAAAAAGCTGGTTTGTTCGAACGACGCAGTACAAAGAAAAAATGCTCGAAAACAACCAGACGATCAACTGGTTGCCCGACCATATCAAGAACGGTCGCTTCGGCAACTTCCTCGAAACGAACGTCGATTGGGCTCTCTCCCGGGAACGGTATTGGGGAACGCCGCTGCCGATTTGGCGCTGCGAGGAAACCGGTAATTTCGAAGCCGTCGGTTCTTTCAATGAATTACTCCAAAAGCCCGGCGTTTCCGGAATGGACGTTTGGACCCAAGCAAAAGAAAAAAATCCGGACCTGAACGACGATTTGAAGGTCCATAAACCGTACATCGACGCGATCACGTACGACTCGCCGTTCGCTCCCGGCAAGAAAATGAAGCGGGTCTCCGAAGTGATCGACTGTTGGTACGATTCCGGCGCGATGCCGTTCGCCCAATGGGGTTTTCCCTACAAAAAAGGTTCGATGACGCGGTTCCGGAAACATTTTCCGGCCGACTTCATCAGCGAGGCGCTCGATCAGACACGCGGTTGGTTTTACAGCCAATTGGCAATCAGCACGATGATTTTCGACGGCAAGTCGGCGCCCTACGGCGGCGACTTTTCGGACTCCGGCGACCCGCTTCCCATGGCGTATCCGCATCCGTTCAGAAATTGCATCGTTCTCGGCCTGATGCTCGGCGAAGACGGCCAGAAAATGTCGAAGAGCAAACGGAATTATCGGGAGCCGAACGAGATTTTCACGAAATACGGAGCCGACGCTCTCCGCTGGTATTTTTTCGCCAACCAGACGCCGTGGACCTCGATCCGGTACAGCGAATCCGCGATCAAAGAGAGTATGCCGGAATTCATCCTGCGGCTCCAGAACGTCGTTTCGTTCTACGAAGTCTACAGCAAAATCGACGGTTTCGATCCGAAATCGCTTGTCAATCAGCAGGTGTTCCGCGACGACGACGGCCAATTCAGTCCGTTCTGCCTGGCGTCGGCGGGGAAAGCCGAGATGCCGTACCGGCCGATCCGCTCGCGGCAGCAACTCGACCGTTGGATCCTCGGCGAACTGAACCAGACGATTCAGGACGTGATCGAGTCGATGGACCATTACGATCATTTCATCGCGTGTTCGACGCTTTCGAGTTTCGTCGACGCCCTGTCGAATTGGTATGTCCGGCGCTGCCGGGACCGTTTCTGGAGTTCGTTGGAAACCGCGACGCCGCAACAACGGAATTCGAAGCTCGACGCCTATTGGACGCTGTTCGAATGCCTGACCGTTCTGACGAAATTGATCGCGCCGTTCACGCCGTTCCTCGCCGAAAATATTTGGCAACGCTTGACGCAACGAAACGCAATCGAATCCGTTCACCTCGCCGATTACCCGACGGCAGACGAATCGGTGATTCTCGAATCGCTGTCGACCGAAATGAAGTTGGTCCGCGACATCGTTTCGTTGGGCCGCGCCACCCGGAGCAACGCCAGACTCAAGGTTCGGCAACCGCTCGCGGGGATCAAGATATTGTTCAACACCGACGCCTCGGCGAAAGCGTTCTGGGACTCCGATTTCATCGAGAACGTCAAGGTGATTCAGGACGAGTTGAACATCAAGAACGTCGAAGTGCTCAGCGAACGGAAAGCGATCGATCAATATGTTTCGTTCGCAGTGCTTCCGGACTTGAAAAAACTTGGACCGAAGCTCGGCAAACAGCTTCCGGAAGTCAAGAAAATGCTCACGGAAGCGGACGGAGCGGTTCTCCTCGCCGAAATGGAGAAGGAGAAAAAGATCACGCTGCAAACATCCGGCGGACCGGTCGAGTTGACGGCGGACGAAGTTCAAATCCGCTTGCAGGCGAAAGAAGGTTGGGCCGCTGCTCAGGATCCGATTTGCGTCG
>JAVBQW010000043.1:0-12069 GCA_031548665.1 Thermoguttaceae bacterium | reverse complement strand
ACCGTGATGGTCGTTCGTAGCGGCAAGAAAAAATACGCCCTGTTACGTTTCGTCTGAACGTCGTAACACTAGTACAAAGTTAAGGAAATAATGGTCGTCATCCCCGCGAAGGCGGGGACCTAGACGGAAAGCGTTGTCGACCGTTTGCATCCGTCAATAACGTGTGCAAGAACCTATTGGAATCTGCTCTCTAGGTCCCCGCCTGCGCGGGGATGACGGTCTCTTTCTCTTTTCTCGAATGTTAATTCATTAACTTTGTACTAGTACAACGCCAAAGCATATTTTATCAATATTTTGCCACGGAAGACACGGAAAAATCACGGAGATATTCCTTGCATCATCTCCTTCCGTGTTCCTTCCGTGTCTTCCGTGGCTAAAAGCAATTTTAGGCTTGGCAGGGTACTAGACTTGTTTCGAAACGGTAGCTGCCGACGTCCCGGCGGCGGGTGCGCCGTATTTCGAAAATGCAGGCCGCACTCGAACACAGGTCCCGGTCCGGAGCACCGGACTCCGCCGCCGGGACGTCGGCGGCTACCTGAACACAATCGATCCCGTTTTTTCTTTTTTTCCGCTTGACAATCCAGAGAAGTCGGATACAATACGAAAAATGGACTGCTCGAACGGTGGCGTTCGAATTCCATTCTGGACGGGACCCGCATTCTCTTGGTGTATCGGTCCCTTGATTCTTTTGTCGCAGGACGCTCCGAACAAGTTTCGTGGGTGTTGTTTCCTCAAGAGAACCACGGAAGGAAAGTCTATTCTCTTGATTCTTTTTGTTTCGTTTTCTTTCGACCAAAAAGAGGTTGTTCGTTGTTCATGGACGCGATGACACGTCGTCTCGTCGTCCGCCAGTTGACGCTTTTCTTCGACGCTGCCGAAGAGTTAGCCAATCGCAAATCCACATACAAGCAGCGGTATTCTTTCATCATCACCTAAAAGGTGTCTTTTACATGCCAAAAAAGAGTTCGAATTCAGGGCGTCATGGACGGCGAGGAACGGGAGGGGGAGGAGGAGGGCGTCCGCGTCCCGCACCCAATAGCCCGTCGGGAGGCAACAACCGTAATTTCAGGAAGCAAAAACAAAATGGAGGAGGCGGTAATCCGAATAACTCCGGGAACATCGAGCCCGGAGATCCGAACACCTATTATGAAGGCGTCGGTGTTTTGGAATTACATCCCAACGGCTACGGTTTTTTGCGGGATCCGAACAACGACTACGCCCGAGTCATCACCGATCCCTTCGTCCCCGGAAGCATGATAGAGAAATATCATTTCCGAGAGGGCGTTCTGATTACCGGACTCGTTCAGCCGGCAACGAAGACGCAGGGAGCTCGGCTTCGTGAGATCAAAGACGTTGACGGCATTTCTCCGGACGAATATCCAAACATCATTCCTTTCGACGAACGAACGCCGATCAATCCGGAGGAATGGATTCGTCTCGAAACCGGTCCGACTCCGCTCACGACCCGCGTCATGGACATCATGACGCCGCTGGGCAAGGGACAACGGGCGCTGATCGTCGCTCCGCCGAGAAGCGGCAAAACGATTCTTCTGCATCATATCAGTCAGGCGGTGGTCAAAAACCATTCCGACATCAAAGTGATCGTTCTCTTGATCGATGAACGCCCCGAAGAAGTCACGGACTTTCGGCGTGCCGTCAACACGGAGGTCGTCGCCAGCAGTCTTGATCGGGAAATCGAGTCCCATGTCCGGCTTGCGCAGCTCGTCGTCGAACGCTGCCGCCGCCTTGCCGAAATGGGTAAGGACGTTTTCCTTCTCATGGACTCGATCACCCGCTTGGCTCGGGCGTTCAATAAATGGGTCGGCAACACCGGGCGAACCATGTCCGGCGGAGTCGACATTAAAGCGATGGATATCCCGAAGAAACTTTTCGCCACGGCTCGGGCGTTCGAAGGCGGCGGCTCGTTGACGATCGTCGGGACCGCGTTGATCGAAACCGGCAGCCGTATGGACGACCTGATTTTCCAGGAGTTCAAAGGAACCGGCAACATGGAACTCGTCCTCGACCGTCGTTTGGCAGAGCAGAGAATTTGGCCCGCAATGGACATCGGCTTGTCCGGGACCCGTCGTGAAGAAAAGTTGTTCCCCTCGGAAATTCTTCAGGCGGCGACGCTGATTCGGCGAGGGCTTTCTTCCCGGAATCCGACCGATGCGATGGAAACCCTGACGGCGAAACTTGCTCGATTCAACTCAAACGCGGAATTCTTCTACCAGTTCATCAAGAGTCCGCAGTCAAGATTGGATTGATCGCAAAAACAACGAGCTTTGGCTTTCGCCAGAAAGTTTCATACCGAAAACGGAGAGGTGAGAGGGTGAAAGAGTGACAGAGATGTAACCGTTTGATAAAACGTATCTTGCATTTTCCCTTTCACTCTTTCACTCTTTCACTCAAAAGTTGGCGGTTTATTTTCTGGCGAAAGCCTTTACTTACTGCAAACGGGGGTTTTCAGAGCCGCGCCCGTCAGGAAGCGGTTTTTTTCGGGGCAACTCCCTAACGGTCGCGGCTCTGATTCCCCGAATGACAGTTCCCGAACAACTCTATTGCCCTTTCTGGGTGAAATGATCTTGCGCTTCCACTCCCCAGAGTGTTGCCTTAGTACAAAGTTAAGAAAATAAAGTTCATGAGAATGGATCAATAGCCGTCATCCCCGCAAAGGCGGGGACCTAGACGGAAAACGTGATTTATCGTTTTCATACCTCAATAACGTGTGCAAAAGCTAATTAAAATCTGTTCTCTAGGTCCCCGCCTTCGCGGGGATGACGATATTTTTTCCGCTTCCACGAAGCTCAATTTGTTAACTTTGTACTAGTACCCTGCCAAGCCTAAAATTGCTTTTAGCCACGGAAAACACGGAAGGAACACGGATGGAGATGATGCAAGGAATTTCTCCGTGATTTTTCCGTGTCTTCCGTGGCAAAATATTGATAAAATATGCTTTGGCGTTGTACTAGGCTGTGATGCAATGCTGCGTTGGGGCGAAATAGGTAAAATGCCGGCTTTTCCGAGACTCCGTTAATTGCTCTTTACTCGATTTTCCCTTTCCGGTAATATTCCGCGTTCTTTTTCATCACGGAAGACAATCACACGGAAAAGGGAAACGACATGTCGACATTCACGGCGCAAACGGTTCGCTCCGGGAAACGGGTTCTTCTATCGAAACGATTCGCGGCGTTCCTCGGTGTGGCGATGTTATTCCATGGCGGCGCTCTCTCCGCGCAGAGCGACAAAAACTGGACGGGAGCCGGAACGGCAGTCTGGAAAGTCGGAGACGGTAACGGCGGCGAAAACTGGACCGATGACGACTCGGAAATCGTCGATTTCGATGAGGGCGACACCGCCCTGTTCGACTCTTCGGCGTCTTCGAAAAACGTCGAATTGGACGGCGAAATTTCGACGGGAGCGACCAATATCAACGGCGGAGAATATACGTTTACCGGCAGCGGATATCTTTCCGCCGGCAAAATCAGCATCGCGGACGGGGCAAGCCTGTCGCTCCAAAATACGGTCGCCAACACATTCACGGAGGGAACGAGTATCGCGAAAAACGGAACGCTGAGCATTCAGCGGTCCGATGCCCTCGGTAGCGGAACCGTCGAAAACAAAGGAACGCTCAACATTTCTTTGGAAAGCAGTTCGACCTTCGCCAACATCTTGTCCGGCGACGGAGCCGTCAATATCCGCGACGGCGGAACCGTGACCTTGACGGCTAACAGTACGGCAACGGGAAAACTCGAAACCCAAAACGATCTGAACTTCGGAAACGGCGGCAGCACCGGAAGTTACGCCGGAGATATCTCCTCGACCAAAACGATCATCGTCAACCGTACGGGAACATGGAGTTATGGCGGGAATCTGACCGGAACGGGAACCTTTACGATGAGCAACGCCTCGGGACGTTTCGTGTTGAGCGGAACGGACTCCATGGCTTATACCGTGGCAAGCAACGGAACGTTGGAAGTTGCCGAAGGAGGCGCAATCGACGATTCCAGTACCTCCGTGTTGAGCGGAGCAACCTTGGAATTGACGGCCGCGAAAACTCAATCCGCTGCGGCTTTGCAGGGCGGATCATTAACCATCGAATCCGGAGGAACGCTCCAGACGAATTTCATCGACTACGGAATGAAAATCGGTGAAGAAAAGGACGTCTATCTCGCTTACGACCTTGATGAATATCAAAACGACGGCAACACGTTGGAAATCGCCAACCGTTTATATCGAATCAGTGACGCCGGACTGCAATACGCCGAATCGGAGGGAACCCTGTATTACTCCCTGACCCGGATTTCGTCGGCAGACGCCTTTCCGAATCTCTCACCAAGCATCGCGGCGACACTCGACGATTATCAGGGCGGAAATTCGTTCCTTGACGGCGTTCTCGACCTGTCGACCCCGGAATCGTCGATTCAAAGCGGATTCGACTTCTTCAATTTGAGCGGCGCGGCAAGCGCCGTTTATGAAGCGAAAACGGCGGTCAACAATTCACTCAACGCCCGAGCGTTGGACGAACACGTCTATTTCGTTAACGGTTATCGCGGCCAATGCGGCGGTTCATACGGCGCTTCATACGGCCTTCCCAGTGGAAGACGTCCCTTTCTCGGACGCACGGAACTTTGGGGCTCCTTTCTTTACGATAACACCCGGGGATTCGGATTGAACAGCGGCAATTTCCGATACGGTTACATGAACGATCTCTACGGATTAACGTTCGGAATGGATCGGACAAACGGAGCCGAACGGTTCGGACTCATGGGCGCCGTGGGATGGAGCAACATCCGGTCTTACGGCGACATCGCCGACACTCGGAACGACACCGGATTCGGGGGCGTCTACGCTTACCTCAACGAACGTTTCGGCGGCGTGAATCTCTTTGCGCATGCCGGCTGGCTCGGGATGACGAGCGACATTCGACAAACCAACAACGGCGACGAACTGGCCGGGCGGGTGAACAACGGCATGGCGTCCCTGGCCGCGACGCTCTCGCAGATGTTCTGTCTTGACGGCCTGCATATCACGGCGTCGGTCGGTGTTGAATACGGACTGTATTATCAAAACAGCATGGACGTTTCCTGGGGCGACGAGCAGACCTTTCGCAATGATTCGTCGAACGCCAATCTGGTCATGGTTCCGGTCGCCGTCCGTTTCAGTCGGGAGATTCCGGTGTATCATGGAATACTGCGTCCGGAAATCCGCCTCCGATACATCGCTAACGTCGCCGATGTCGTCGCCAACTACGATACCTGGATCACGGCCTCGAATACGCCGGCGCCGTTGTCCGCATCGATTGCCGATCGACACGTCGGCGACCTCGGCCTCGGCATCGGTTGGACAGAAGGCTTCACAACGATCAGCGGAAACTACGGATTCATCTTCTCTGAAAATCGTCAAAGCCAATTCGTTTCGCTCAACGGACTCTGGAAGTTCTAACGGGCGTCTCGTCCATGAGCCGGGACCTGTGGTCCCGGTTTTGAACCGAGTTCGCTTCGAGACTTCGGCGCAAACGATCGACGACCCGGGTACAACGCTTCTTTTTCCAATGATCGGTCAATGATCCGTCGTTCTTCTCAAACGATTTTTCTCGCCCTGTTTTTCGTCCTTTTTTTGTACGTTTGCTGTCCGTATCCGGCGAGTCCGGCGAAAAACTCGATCGGCTGGACGCCGCAGAGCGTCGACCCTGAAACGGAAACGATTTTCATCGTTCACGAGACGTCCCCGGATTGGATCACAATAAATCGCGACGTTTTTCTCGTCGACTCGTCGACAAAAAATGAGTTCGGTCGATTCCACGTTGCGTCGAAACAGGACGGCGGCGTCACGCTTCGACCGAAAGAAAAGATTCCGGCGGAAAGCTGGGAAGAACTCTCGACGAGTTTCGGCCCGTGGGCTTTGTACGAAAATTCTCCTTCCGTTTGGCCGAACCATTACGAGACGGCAAGAAAATCGAAAACGCTCCTTCCTGCGCCGATGTTTCTGTACGCCGATCCGGTGATTGGGCTCTCGACCTTGCGTTTCGGAAATTTTTCCGTGGGGGGAGTGATTCTTGGGACCGTGGTCGTCCTGTTTTCGATCCTGTTTCCCCGCTGTTTTTGTTCGTTCGTTTGCCCCTTGGGTACGCTGATCGATTGCTTTCCGAAACGACGTCGAAACGTGCCGAATTCCGTTCGACGGTTGAAATATTTTTTGCTGACAGGAATTTTTGTTTCCGGATTGTTCGGCGTGGCGATCGTCGGTTTCGTTTCGCCGATTTCCTTGACGACCCGGGGGTTGAACGCCGTTGCGACGCCGCTCCAAACGGCGTGGTATCGGGATTGGTATCAGGTTCCGTCCCCGATGTTCAGCGAAATCCTCGCCGCCGTTTTGTTCTTCGGCGTCCTGCTTTCCGGTTTGGCGGCGACACGATTTTGGTGTCGATTTCTCTGTCCGACGGGAGCGTTGCTTTCGCTTGCCGCTCCGCTTCGGTGTTACGAAATCGAAATCGACAAGGATCGCTGTATTTCATGCGGCCGCTGCACGGCGCGTTGCGAATTCGGAGCAATCGACGACTCGATTTCCCTGCGACACGGCGATTGCACGCTGTGTACCGATTGCGTCGGTTGGTGTCCGACGAACGCGATTTTCGTTCGGAATCGAAAACACAACGAAAAGCCTCCGGCTCACGCCGTCGCCCCGCGACGCGAATTCCTCGGTGTTCTCAGCGGCTTGGTCGGCGGACTCGGAATCGTCGTCGGATTTCACCGAACCGACAAACCGAATCCGCCGCTCCGTCCGCCGGGAAGCTTGCCGGAAAAAGAATTTCTCGAACTCTGCGTTCGCTGCGGCGAATGCTTGCAAGCTTGTCCGAACAACGCGTTGCAGGCTGTCGGCGTCGACGGCGGACTCGAAAAAATTTGGACGCCGCGGCTCGTTCCTGATTGGTCGGGTTGCGAACCGAGTTGCAATAATTGCGGAGCGGTCTGTCCGAGTGGAGCGATTCGCAAACTTTCGATGGACGAAAAACGCCGTTTCGTCATCGGTCTCGCGGTGATCGACAAAACCCGCTGCTTACCGTTTGCCGATGGCGGAGAATGTCGCCTTTGTGTTGAAGAATGCTCGAAAGCCGGTTACGACGCCATTGAATTCGTTGCGCATGGTACCGAACTCGACGCCGAGGGACTTCCCGTTGAGGGAAGCGGCGTTCTCGCTCCGGTCGTTGTCAAGGACCGTTGCATCGGTTGCGGACTCTGCCAAACCCGTTGCCGGGCAGTCAACGTCAAGGAAAAACGGCTGATCGACCGATCGGCGATCGTCGTCGAGATCGTTGACAATTAATAAACAAACTGCTCAAAGAGCCCCAAGTGAAGGCGGTACTCCGCCGGAACTTGGGGGTTGAATCGCCAAGCAGCTTGGAAATCGAGCATCTTACTTTTCGACTGTTCTTTTGATTGTTGATGCAAATAAAGTCAGGATGACAAGTCCCTGAACGCAAGCGGTATGTCGCCCCAGCAGGAAGCGGAGCACGTTCCCTCGCTGACGCGTCGGGCTCTGAAACTTGCCGGCTGTTTTTTGGCGAAAGCCTTATTTCGGTTCCTTCGGCGCTTCCTTGGGTTTCGGTAACTTGAATTGGTCCGGTCTCTCTTTGAGTACCCGCCGCAGCCAACCTTCGGGATAACCGACGTCGGGATATTTTCCGTCTTCGGAACGAACGTATCCGTCGTTGAACTTGGTAAAAATATCCGTCGCCAATTTTTTCCAGCGTATCGTCACGGACTCCGCCTGCGAGACGCTGTAATCCGTCAGATAACGTTGCGCGAGGACCGGATCCGTTTTCAGCAACTCGGTTGCCGTCTTTTCGACAGGAATCTGGAGGGCGAGAAATTTCGTTTCGAGTTCTTTTTGGACCGCGATGATTTCCGGTGTGATCGTCTCGTATTTCAAATTGGCGTAATTCGACACGAGATTGAAGACCCACCAACCGCTGTCCCAGGAAAACTGCTTGATCGACCCGACCTTGTACGACGGCGGAAGCTCCGTAATGCCGCAGTACAGCGGAAAATAGCAACTCAGATACGTGTCGTCGACGCCGTACCAAAGCACGCCGCCGACGCGGTCCGGAAAATGGGACCGGGATTGCGTGACGATCGAAAAACCGGTCTGCTGCGTCGAAATCGGACGCTCCCAGCCGTATTCCACGTCGTCGACCTTCCAGAACAGCGGCCGCCAGCGTCGCGGCAGGCCGTAATTTCCCGCGTCGACGCCTTGTGTCATGTCGAATTCCGTGCCGTTGAAATGGTCGCGCATCAAGGCGAAAACGTCGGCCGTCGACAACTTTTTGTCCGGTTTGATCGACCAGGGATAATCCGTGGTTCCTTCAACGTTCCGATGATAATCCGGCGAAAAATTTTGCGACGGCGCCGCGCGACGGAAAATACTCCAAACCCGGCTGGCGCAGACACGGATCGTCTTGGCATCCGGCGCTCCGTACACTTCGGCGAAGTTGAGCGGCTTGCCGTCCTTCGGATCGAACCAACCTTTTTCGGCGGCGAAACTCACGAGGTTGGCGGAGTAGAAACAATTGTCCCGATCCTGTTTTTCGGGAATTTTTCCAATTCGGGCCTGATTGGCATGGACGGAGATTTCGCCGTCGGGAACTTTTTTCGCGATCCAAATCGCTCCGCCCTTGGAAAAATCATCGGACGGGCCGATACCGACGATTTCGAAGACCCACGCTTCCTCTTTATCGGCAACGGAAATCGACTCGCCTTCGTCGCTGTATCCGTATTCGTCGACGAGCTTGACCATCACGTCGATCGCTTCCCGGGCCGTCTTGGAGCGTTGGAGGGCGAGCGTCATCAAAAGGGGATAGTTGATTAATCCCTTCGGATTATGCAGTCCCTCGCGGCCTCCGAAGGTCGTTTCGGCGACGGCGACCTGGAACTCGTTGATACAGCCTTGCCGGGCCAACGAGTCGCCGTCCCAGACGACGCCGAGAATTTGGTGCGTATGGGCCGCCTGCTTGATTTTGCCCGCCGGACGATCTTTCGTCTCGGGAATCTCGATCACGGCGTCTTCCGGATGGTCGGCGGCCGGAAAGATTTCCAACCGGGAGAAAAATCCCGCCGAGTCCGCGGTGTAGGTAATCGTTACGGAACCGTCCGCCGAGGCGCCCTTCGTCACGAGAAGATTCGTGCAAGCCCAAAGTGTCGACGCCGTCAGCAAAACGATGCCGATCAAGAGAAAAACTATCCGTTGCATAGCGAGAGTTGCGAGTTTCGTTGGCCTTGATGGATTTTCAATCACTCGAACATCATACCATCCGCTGCCGCCGCACACAATCGACCGAACAGAGTTTCGGATTGAAAAATTGGACGTTTGACTTTACTCAAATGGTTCAGTAGAATGGATTTGTCGAGCGCCGGCCAATCATTTCATTTTCGTCATACGGCCGGATTGCCGCTGGACGATGAGACGTTTGATACGTCTTTGTGTGAGATCTGCCTTCGGCCACATCGCTGCCGCCTCCTGTTGGTCGGTTCATCTTCCGATAAACATTCGAGTTCCATTGATGTTGCCGGTTGTTTGAACACATCGAAAAATGTCAGCCGATTGGCGTTGTTCAGTTACTTCAATTTGGACCGGAAAGATGAGCTTCACATCAAGAACATTTCGGGGGTTATCATGACACATTTCTTTCGATGCGTCAGGTGTCGTCGTGGATTCACCTTGATTGAACTTCTGGTGGTCATCACGATCATCGGCCTTCTCGCCGGTCTCCTCCTTCCGGCCGTCAACGCCGCCCGGGAAGCCGGACGACGGACTCGATGCGTCAACAACCAGCGGCAAATCAGTCTCGCCGTCATCACTTACGAGGCGGCCAACAAAGGATTTCCCGCTTGTTTTTCCGATCGGGCCGGTTTTGCGTCCAACTGGATCATCGACCTTCTTCCCTACATCGAACAGAACGAACTTTGGAATCGGATCATTGGAAAAACGGCCGGTCGAAGCGAAGCCGTACCGATTCCCGTTCTTTTTTGTCCGAGCAGTTCCATTCCTCTCGTCGACGCCAATTTTTGTTATGTGGCCAATTGCGGCAAACAGGATTGCGAGGTGATGTTGCGCTGCAAACTCGTGTACCAACCGGGGCATACTTGCGGTGTCGGCTGCTCCGTCGATACTCTTTTACGGGAAGCTTTGGACACGGATTTCGCAAACGGCGTCTTTTATGGCCAGGGATCTGCTGGGAAGGGCAAACAAACGCTTGATTTTATCGCCGAGAACGACGGGACTTCCTCTACGTTGCTGCTCTCTGAAAATCTGCAAGCGTTCCAGTCGGACGGCAACTATCGACTGGGCTGGGTCCTTTGGGATCCCCATTTGGGGTATCTGGTAGGAACAAGACGCCATAAAATAGAGCCGGAAGGATTTCTTTTCGAAGACGATCTCGGCTTCGTGTATTACGATGAAGGGGTTTACAGCTTCGTCGGGTCGCCGCCGCGAACATCCTGCGACCCCACCGATTACAAGGCCGGAAGCGTGCCGGTCTTGTTCAATCATTGCCGGGACGCAAAACATCGGGAGCCGTGGGAAGACGGTCCCGAAGGCGAACCTTACGGATACATACCAGGTTATCAATTTGCCCGACCGTCGTCAAATCATCCGGGCGTCGTGGTTTGCTCCTTCTGCGACACGACCGTTCGATCGATTTCGGATAAAATCGACGAAGACGTCCTCCGTGACTTGATGAAAGCCCGATCCAAAAGGGTCTTTTCCAATCTCTCGTTCTGATCGGTCGGCTTTCAGCGAACCGATGCTGCGGAGACCGCCGGAGTATCGGCCAAATAGCGGTTGAGGGAACACTTTTCCTCTTCGCAGTAGAGTTTCTGCCGCGACAGGAGGACGTCCCAATCGATCGTCAGGCCGTCGAATTCGGGGCCGTCGACGCAGGTAAATTTCGTTTCCTCGCCGATGCGGACCCGGCAGCCGCCGCACATTCCGGTTCCGTCGATCATCACGCTGTTCAGGCTCGCGACCGTTTTGACGCCGAAGGGCCGGATCGTCTGGACGCAGAATTTCATCATGATCGCCGGACCGATCGTATAAACGCAGCCGATCTCCGGTTTTCTTGTTGCGAGCAGTTCCTTGAGCGGTTCCGTGACGAGACCTTTGCGGCCGAAGCTGCCGTCGTCCGTGGTGATAACATGTTCGTCGCTGACGGACGCCAGTTTGTCGGTCCAGAACAACAGGTCCTTGTTTCGGGCTCCTTGGATCGAAATAACGTGGTTGCCGCGTTCTTTCAGGGCTCGGGCGATCGGAAAGATCGGCGCGGTGCCAACACCACCGGCGACCATGATCACGGTTCCGAAATCGTCCAATTCGCTGGGGTGTCCGAGTGGTCCGATCATGGCGTGGAGCGTGTCGCCGGGACCGAGCTTCACGATTTTCCGGGTCGACGTTCCGATCGCCATGATCACCAAGGTGATCGTTCCGGCTTTGCGGTCGAAGTCGGCGACGGTCAGCGGTATCCGTTCGCCGCTCTCGTCGGACATCACGATGACGAAATGTCCCGGTTCAGCCTTTGCGGCCAAACGAGGATGTTCGACGACCATTTCGAAAATGTTCGGAGCGATTTCTTCGCGTTTCAGGATCGGAATCATCGATTATTCAGAAAAAAAGTGGAAATTGACTCTTTAACTATACCGGATTACTATGGTTTTTCAAGGACCGCCGATCGTGTGACGTCGAAAACGGTGCTGAGAGCCGGTTTTTTTGGCGATACGGGGCCTGTTTCAGGAGAGCTGCAAGCGTTAATTTTTGCGAAAGCCGAGGATGTGGAGGGCTTTTCTGGGAGAATAGTGAAAGTTTTCGGCGATTTCCTGAAGGGATTCGCCGCTTTTGTGCACGAGACGCAACAGAGAAAGAGCTGCATTCGTCAGTTCGGCGAACATGTTGCCCAACCCCGGCTGCTTGAGATAATGCCGATCCTCGTCCCACCAACGATCCTTCACGCTGTATTGCTGAAATACGGCAAGCAATTTTCCACCTGCCAGTGATCGCGGACCAATCGCTGAAGGTCCT
>JAVBQW010000160.1:0-5978 GCA_031548665.1 Thermoguttaceae bacterium | reverse complement strand
AAAAAACGAAAACCACGAACAATTCGACGAGGAAAAATATTGGTTCCATCGCATGAAAAAAGTTCGTTTTCAATTTTTCGTGTCGTTCGTCTTTTCGTGTGTTTCGTGTTCCTTCCGGAGAAAATCCATTGCGCTGTCGTAGTAAGAGCTTAATCTTTCAGCCGAAACAGTCGCGCCAGAGCGTCGAGTAGTTTATGTGGAACGCCGTCTTTCGCCTCATCACGGAGGGACTCCAGCGGCGGATGCAGAAACTTGTTGACAAGCCGGTCGAAAGCGTACCGAATTTCGGTCTGTTGTTTTTCGTCCAGATTTTGGAGTTTGTTGAACAATCGTCGCAATTCGTCGTCTTTCGTTCGGGTCCAGTGTTCCCGAAGCTTTTGGATCACTTCGCCGCTTCGCCGAACGTTGACGCCCTGTAAAAAATCCTTGGCCTCCGAACAGACGATTTGAACCGCCTTGGGAAGTTCCCGATCCCGATCGGCCCGGTTCCGTTGACAGGCTTCCTGGAGATCGTCGATTGAATAAAGATAAACCTCCGGTCGATCGCCGATACTCGGTTCAAAATCACGGGGAATCGCCAGATCGAGAACGAACAACGGCTTGCCGCCCCGTCGTTCTTCGATGCTTCGAAAATCCTGTCGCGAAACGATCGGCTCCGGGGCTCCCGTTGTCGAAACGACGACGTCGGCGTCGATAATTGCTTCGAAACGATCGTCCCATTCGGCGACCTTGCCGTTGAAATTCTTCGCGAGTTCCTCCGCCCGCAGCCGGTTTCTGTTCAAGACCGTGATCGACTTCGCCCCATGTTCGAGAAGATATCGAACGGTTTCCGCTCCCATGTCGCCGGCACCGAACACGAGAATTGTTTTGTCGTCGAGCCGCTCGAAAATTCGGAGCGCAAAGTCGACCACCGCGATGCTTGGAATACTGACCCGATGCCGATGGAGCTCCGTTTCGGAAGCAATTCGTTTGGCCGTTCGCAAAGCCGCCTGGAACATTCCGTGCGTCAACGGCCCAACGGTTTGGGCTTCCAGCGCGAGCTGGTACGCCGCCTTGACCTGCGAGAGGATTTGGGCCTCGCCGAGGACCATGCTGTCGAGACTCGCCGTAACCGCGAAAAGATGTTCCACGGCATCGAAATCGTCCAACGTGAAAACCTGCGAGGCGAGCGGATCGTTTTCCGCTTTGTCGCCGTGTTGTTCGAGCAGGAATTTCAGCAGAAATTCCATGGACGGCGGATCACCGCTTTCCGATGCGACGTAAAATTCCGTGCGATTACAGGTCGAGAGCAGCACCGCTTCGATTTCCGTTGTCCGATCCGACCAGACGGCAAGCGACGCGGCGACCTGTTGTGGAGAGAACGCCAAACGCTCCCGCAACTCGATCGACGCCGAACGGTGATTCAGCCCCACGACACGCAGGTTCATGGAGCCTCCCCGAAGACCGGGATCGCAGATCCCGGCTCGTAACCTGCGACCACAGGCCGCGGCTCGTTAAGAGACGTTGTCTTTTTCCAATGCGTGTTTCGATAAAACAAGCCGAACAGGAGAATCGTCACGAGAAAGAGAAAACTGATCAACGTTAATACGGCGATACGGCGACCTTCCTGTTTCCCGAACTTCGCGGACAGGATGCCGGAAAACAGGAGCAGGAAACCGAACATCGCCAAGGAGCCGAGGACGAGCGGATCGCCAAGAAAGAACAATTTCGGATGCAGCAGCACACCGGAAAAAATACAGGTTCCGAGAAAAACGAGCGATGCGCCGATTGCGTGGCGGCAAGCGATCAGCGACCACTCCAAAGTCGGCAACTTGAAGGACGATTCGCTGATCGTTTTCCGTCGCAATCGACGATGTTGAACAAGAAACATCACGCCGCTGCCGAAGCCGATGGAAACGCCAAGCGTCGCCAGAAGAAAGGAAACGGTGTGAATTCGTTTCAATAGGAAAGCGACCTCAATGGAAGGCTGCGACACCTCGGTGGTCGAACCGGCTAGGAAGGCGCCGCCGATCAGGAATAAAACAATCGGCAGCAGGACAAGTCCGAAAGGGATTCTCGGATAAAAACAGAGCAGGTAAATATTGGCAAGAACCAACGCCCACGCTGTCAAGAAAAAGAATGATTCGGCCTCACCGATCGAGCCAACGGAACCGACATGGTGATAATAAAGATAAGCCGAATGAGCGACAAATCCGGCAAGAGTCCAACCGAATGCAAAAAATCCCCGAATCGGCGTTTTCAAAAAAAACCGCGAGAGCTCCGACAACAAGGCGACGGCATAACTCGCGGCAAAACAGATGATTCCGACACCGGACATAAAAAACGTGGTTCGTGATTCGTGCTTCGTGACTCGTGAAGATTCAAGATTGAAGCACGAACCACGAATCACGACCCACGTTTATTTCTCCGCGACCTGCGGCATGACCCAAACTTTCAATTCGCTTTCGATGCCGTGTCCGAGATAAATCTTGACCGTGTAGAGACCAAGTTCTTTGATCGGGCCGACAAGACGAACCTGATCGGCGGTCAGTACGATACCTTCACCACGAACGGCCTTAACGATTTCTTCCGGTCCGACGGAGCCGTAAAGATGTCCTTCTTCGTTGGCGTTCGCTTCGATGGAAACTTTTTTTGTCGCAATATCCTTGGCAAGAACCTGAATTCCGGCAAGACGCTTTTTCTGGATTTCCTGAAGTTTCGCCTTGTGTTTTTCGACCATCCGCTTATGGTGATCGGTCGCGATTGTCGCCAATCCGTACGGAATCAGATAATTATTGGCATAACCCAATTTGACTTCAACGATATCGCCTTGCTTTCCGAGAGGATCGACTGTCTGGATCAAGAGGAGTTGAATGCCTCCGTTCTTTCCGAGCGGCAGGCGTTTGTTGTCTCGAAGGCGGCAACGGGATCGTTTATTACGTACTACGGTCATACTTCACCTAGAATGCAGAATATGGGGGTTCATGTAAGGTGTAGAGTGTAAAGCGTCGAGTGTAAAGTTTTTCAGATTGACTCTACATTCTACCCTCTATACTTTTCACTTAAAATGGTACATCGTCGCCTTGGGGAGGGCTGTAATCGTAATCGTCTTGCTGCGGTGCCTGCGAATGTCCTCGTGAGGTCTGACTTTGCGATCCGCCTCCTTTAGAGTAGGATCCACTACTTCGACCGCCTTCTCCACCGCCCCCTGATCCTCCACCGTCGCCACCGCGACTTCCGAGCATCTGGATTCGCTCGCCGATCACCTTTAATTTGGAACGTTTTTGACCGTCCGTCTCCCAGGTATCCAACTTGAGCCGTCCCTCAACGAACAGCGGTGATCCCTTCGAGAGATATTCGGACACGATTTCCGCCGTTCGTCCCCACAACGTAATGTCGACGAAAGTCGTTTCATCGATCCAATCGCCGGCAGCGTTTTTCTTTCGATCGTTTACAGCCAAACCGATGTCCGTTACGGCAAGCCCGCTGGGAATATATCGCAATTCCGGATCACGGGTCAGATTTCCCATCAGGATGACTCGGTTAAAGCTGTTGGCCATGGAAATCGTCAACTTTCGAGGATTAAACACTAACCACAAAATCGATCACGTCATCGAAACGGATCACAATGTCTTAGCCTTTCATTTCGGCGACGGCGTCAATTTCGTCGACCTGCTCGAAGGCGCCGTTCGCCTCGTCACCGACTTCTGCTTCCGTTGCGGAGCTTCCAGCATGAAGATGTCCAGCTCGAGCGTGTTCGACGAGGGTTTCGACAAGTCGAGGATCAACGTTCAGACGGAGAAAACGAAGAATACTACCGGTAATGTTAAACTGCCGGTCCAATTCCTTGACTTTCAGGGAATCGATCCGAAAATACGCCAACCAATAGGTTCCTCGACGGTGTCCTTTGATAGGATAAGTCAATTTCCGCCCGTCGTCCCAAAGGCGGCTGAGCAGCACTTCGCCGCCGAACTGTTCGATAAGGGCCGCGATCTGACCGGAAACTTCATCAGGATTACGGGCGTAAAGATCGGGATCGAGAATAAACATCTCTTCGTAAACTTTCAGAGCCATGTTTCGGGATTCGGGTTCGAGGTTGGGAACGTCAATCAGCGCTCCGACTTGATATTGTATTTATTCATCGCCTCCTGAATTCCGGCGACGATCCAACATTCAACGGCGTCAGCGGCCTGTTTCAGGACGACGGCCAACTCAGGTCGTTCTTTTTCAGTGAAATTCATGAGGACGTAATCGGCGGCGTCCATTTGTCCTGGCGGACCTCCGATTCCGATTCGGAGCCGATGAACCGTTTCGGTTCCCAACATCCGAATAATATCGGCAAGACCTTTTTGACCGCCGCTACCTCCCTCGGCTCGAAACCGAAGTTTGCTAAAGGGCAAATTCAGGTCATCACAGACGATCAACACATCCTTCGGTTCGATTTTATAAAATTTCGCGGCCTCCGCAACACTCAAACCGCTTCGATTCATATAGGTTGTCGGCCCAAGCAACAGAACCTGTTCGGTTCCGAAGCGGATATCCAACACGTCGCCATGAAATCGGGATCTCGGCTTTTCTTTGGGAAATCGCGTCGCCATCTCCGCGAGAACCATAAATCCGACGTTATGCCGCGTTCCCTGATATCGACTTCCGGGATTGCCGAGCCCAACGACAAGTTTCATGGTTCACTGCGAGTCCTAAACGACGGCCACGAAAACTACTTTTTCTCTTCTTCCACTTCATCTTCGGCCTTTTTGCGTCCGATGACTTCGGGCTCATCGTCACCTGCGGCGACGGCTTCTTCAGAAACTTCGACCGGCAGAACGCAACTCACCACAACGAGCGTCGGTTCAACAAGGACCTTAACTCCTTGCGGCAGAACAAGGTCGCTGACATGCAACACCTGATTGAAGACCAGGTGATTAATATTGACTTCAATTTTTTCAGGAACAGCGGCTGCTTCGCATTCGAGATCAATGGAGTGCAGCATGTGCTTGACAACGCCGCCATCCTTTGTTCCGGGAGCCTCACCACGCAGTTCAACGGGCACCGTTACACGAAGCTTTTCATGTTCGCTGACTCGAGCAAAGTCAACATGGAGAATCTTGTTTCCCCAAGTATCCCATTGACATTCTTTGATGAACGCCTTTTCGCTGACGGCCCCCTCAAGGGCAACGAAGCGGTTGCCGCCGCGAACGATCGCCGCGATTTCCTCTTCGACCAAGACCAAGCTGAGGACATTTTGTTTGTGTCCGTACAGGACGGCGGGAACGCTTCCCGCATCACGCAGGCGGCGATTCCGACGTTTTCCATGGGATTCACGAATTTGGACATTCAATGCTTGGGCCTTGGCCATTGTCTTCCTCTAAACCGTGTATTTTTTCTTTGTTTTCGGAACCGTCAGCAAACGTTTCCCTATCTTGAAAGGACTTTACAATCTGAAGCCCTGTATTTTGACGGCTTCTTTCCGTTTATCAAGCCCCCCTCCCCATGAGAATCGCAAAGTCCCAACGGTTGTCCGGTTTGCAACGTCAATTGTCAGGAAGGCACCTCGAATAATCCGTCCCAACGTCGCCGCGACCGAAAACATCTCTTGAGTTTGAGGACATCGCCCACTGGTCGCAGCTCGTTTTCGGAAATTTCAGAAGATCCCAGGATTATCCGGTCTCTGCGTGGAGTCCCATTTCGCTTCCGGCAGCCGTCGATCCCCCCACGAGAGCTGCAAGCGTTAATTTTTGCGAAAGCCGAGGAGTTGGAGGGCTTTTCTGGGAGAATAGTGAAAGTTTTCGGCGATTTCCTGAAGGGATTCGCCGCTTTTTTGCACGAGACGCAACAGAGAAAGAGCCGCATTCGTCAGCTCGGCGAACATGTTGCCCAACCCCGGCTGCTTGAGATAATGCCGATCCTCGTCCCACCAACGATCCTTCACGCTGTATTGCTGAAATACGGCAAGCAATTTTCCACCTGCCAGTGATCGCGGACCAATCGCTGAAGGTCCT
>JAVBQW010000080.1:0-165305 GCA_031548665.1 Thermoguttaceae bacterium | reverse complement strand
TGCCAACGCCCCAAGGAATGATTCGCCCTGTAAGGGCAGTGCAATACCGGTGTTGCACTGCCCTTACAGGGCGGCGGTTGGTGAGCGACCGGTATCCCAGGGCGACGGCGAGTACGCCTTGCCCTGGGCTGTGATGCGATGGCCTTTCAGGCCGAAGATACAGAAACGACAACTTTCTTGCTACAGTCTCAACATTTTTACAAAATGTCAGTCGAATGGCGTTTCGCAGTATATACTGTCAACGGGAGCAAATTGCTCGTTTCTTGCCGCTTCAACCCCCGAGTTCCGGCGCCGTATTGATTTTCGGCCGCCTCCACTCGGGGCTCCTTTTCCATCGTAAACAAAAAAGGTGATTTCTGACCGTTTGCAGTATAAGGCTTTCGCCAGAAAGTTTCATACCGAAAACGGAGAGGTGAGAGGGTGAAAGAGTGGAGGGTGGGAGAGATGTAACTGATTGATAAAACGTATCTTGCATTTTCCCTTTCACTCTCTCACCCTTTCACTCAAAAGTTGGCGGTTTATTTTCTGGCGAAAGCCTAAACCGGTTTGTTTTTAACGTCGCGAACGGAAACCCGGACGCGCCGGTTGCGGCTTGATCGTTCTTGGATTCATCGTTTCCGCCGGATTCCTCGGGGTCAAGCCCTTGAATGTTTCCGCCGAAAGATAACGGATGTTCATCGCGACGAGCATTTCGCCGGGAACCATCGGACCTTCGTAATACTCCACGTACACCGGTTCCACTTCGCCGGCCGCGGTTCCAACACTGCGGGCCGGCGGCACCATTCGAAAGATCGCGACCGTAATCGTTCCGATCTGCTCCGTATAATTATTCCGAGCCGCAACCGATTCATCGGCGTCCACGATGTAAAACCGTTGGAGCGTCGCTTCTTGATGGTTCGCGTCGACAAAACCGGGAATCTGATAGTCGACGCGCGGACGCAGGATCCACGGTCTCGCTCCCTCCAAGTCGACTCGCGGCGCAAATTGGTAATTCGTCTGCACCGCTCCACTCGTTGCCGTTGCGCCACCGGGACTTCCCGTTGCGCCTCCGGAATTTCCCGTTGCGCCACCGGGATTTCCTGTTGCGCCATCGACGTATCCCGTTGCGCCTCCGGTGTTCCCCGTCGGTGTTGAGGTGTTTCCACCGGCTCCGCCGCCGGAAGTCGGAGCCTCTTCGACGAACGCCCCCTTCGCAATGACCGACAAGGGCTGCGACAATGTGTTCAGACCGTCGACCAGCACCCGGGCGAAGACCGGTTCCGACGACTCGTTGCGCAGGCAAATCTGGTATTCTTCGCCCCGATTGACCGGAAGGAAACAGCGGTTGCCGTCAAACGAACATTGACGAAAACTGTACGGAGTCATCGAACCTCTCAATCGCGTCTCAAAAGCGACCTTGAACGGACAACTCGGGTCGGCCATCGGATGCGGGCGTTCCTTTTCCCGAATAACTTGGGCTTCTTCCTCTTTTTGCTCCTGCGTGACGAGTCCGTAAACGGCATCCGACGTGTAGGTGTCGCTCGACGCTCCCGTTTGCAGTTTTCCTTCCTCGTTACCGCTCTCAGCGGTCACCGTTGTCTCTCCGCTCGAAACGTCCGAGGAATTGGTCGCCCCGGTCGAGGAACTTCCGGCGATGAAAAACTTGCCGCTCAGTCCACACAGGGCCATTTCCTTGCAGTTGAGCAGCGCGGAGCCACCGACCTGCGCGACCTCGATCTTGCCCTTGGTGTCCAGGAGCTCCGCCTGGAACGACAAACCGATCGAGGAGAAGAACGAAAATCGACCACGAATCAACAAGGGAATCTTGACACCGTCGACGGTCAGCTCTTTCGTTTTTTCCGTTCCGATATCGTTCGGCGTGATTCCTTTTTCCCGGAGCATTTCCTGTAACGCGGTTTCGGCGAGGACTTCGTATCCGCTCCGATTGTTCCTCGATTTTCGTAGCAGCGCCCGTCGCAGGGCTTCGGCGCCCCAGCGCGGCAAGGAACCGTACTCCGGCTCGAACGTGTCGGCGTGTCCCGTCGTGAATTCCGGAACGCCGATCGTCGCGAACTTTTCGAGACGTAATTGCAGGTCGATCTGTTCCGCGACGTCGTCGATCAGCGATTGGAACGAAATCGCACGGAGCGCCAACCGAAAATCCTTGCCGGCTTCGATGTTCATGGGCGTCGGATGCTGCTCCTTGTCGAGCGACTTTCGAGCGGCCCAGGAAACGTTTTCGTTGAGGTATTCGAAAAGTTCGTCCACCGTGATGTGCTGGTCGCCGTTCCGGTCCGCATGTCCTTTGAGCCCTTCGATCAGCCAGTAGGTAAACAGGGAATGCTTCGTTTCGCCCCAGAGCCAACTTTTTTCGTCTCCATGACAACTTGCGATCGAGACGACGTTTTTCATGCCTGAAAACGAGGCGCTGACCTCTTCGATCGTCGCCTGTCCGAAGTCGATGCTTTTTCCGGTTCCGGCGAAACAGGTATCGATCAGGAGCAGTTTGTTCTTGCCGTCGCAGCCTTCGAATTGTCTCCGAATCCATTCCAGGGGAATCGCCGCGGTGTCGAAATTGTCGCGACTGAAATCGGTCATCGCGAGATAGAGCTTGCCCTGTTCGTCCTTGACGCCGTGTCCGGCGAGGTACAGGATCGCGGTGTCGTCGTCATGCAACAGGTCGCACCATTCGCGGATCCGTTTCATGATCGAGTCCTTCGCGGAGTCGTCCCCGGAGGTCGCCGTATCGATACAAGCCTGGGCCTGGCAGTCGTATCGGGACATCAGCACGGTCGCGAGTTTGCCGACGTCGTTTTCGGCGAAGTCGAGCGGCGCGAGCTCGTATTTTTCGATGCTCACCAGAAGCGCCTTGAAGGTCGCGGCTTCGGCCGAGATGACGAAGAGCGCGAGGAAACTCACGCAAAGCAAAAAACGTTTCATGATTTCCGGAAGAGGGATATTTGGCTGATATGGAGAAAAGAAACCGGACGTTCGTCTTTTCCGGCTTGAAACAAACGATCGATTACGGATTGAGAACGAGCGGCTCGGCCATGTCGTCCTGCATGACGACGGTTTGTTTTTTGCCGTCGAAATGTTTGTCGACGTATTGGGAAACCTGCGGCTTGATCGTTTCACACCATTTGACGTGCGTCAGCGGCGTCTTGGCTTCGTCGAAGGCGCGGATGAGATAATAGGTCATGACGCTCAGGTCCTTTTCCTTGCGAACGTACGAATACTCCGACGAGGTGCTCGACGCGATGACGGCGGCGTCTTTTTGTCCGATATCCTTCATCAGGGCGAGTCGGGTGAAAGCGAACCGTAACGGTTGCCAATCGTCGTCGTCATCGAGCGCCTTCGAAAGGCTTTTCGCGCTGTTCGCCTGGCCGCCGCTGTGGCACGCATCCAGAACGACCAACACTTTGCGGCCGTCAAGCTCCTGGATCCAACGTCCGAAGGTTTCGTCGAGCAGCATGGTGTTGTCGATGTCCGATCCCTTGCCGTCGTACGGAATCATGAATTCGTGCTTCTTGTCTTCGGAGCGGCCGCCGTGGCCCGACCAGAATATCAGTACGGTATCTCCGGGCTTCGTCGTTTTCGGCAAGGTTTCCTTGATGATCTTCCGGATGTTGTCCAACGTCGCTTTTTCGTTCGTTAACAGGATCGTGTCGTTCTCTGAAATTCCGCAACGTTTTTTGAAGAGGTCCAGCATCTTTTCCGCGTCGACATGGCAGATGCCGAGGTTGCCGATGCTTTCGTCCTTGTAATTGCTGATTCCGATGCCGACGGCGTAACGTTTTCCTTTCATCGTTCCTTCCGGTTGATTCCGTTCCGGCTGCTGCTCCCGGGGAGCGTCGTTCGACGCCGAACCGCCTCGCGTTTCGACCGTCTGAATGCGAACCTGATGCTCCGCCCAGTCGCCGCGCCCCGCCGAGGAAGAAGCCGTTTCCGATTGACGATTCGATTCCTGATCGTTCTGCGATTGCCCTTGACCGTCTTGGGGACGACCATAGGAACTCTGTTGGTCCTGCCGGCCCTGTTGCTGACCGTCTTGGTTCTGCTGGCCCTGTTGCTGGCCGTATTGATTTTGTTGGCCCTGTTGCTGGCCGTATTGATCCTGCTGGCCCTGTTGCCGGCCGTCTTGGTTCTGTTGGTCCTGTTGCCGGCCGTATTGATCCTGCTGGCCCTGTTGCCGACCGTCTTGGTTCTGTTGGCCCTGTTGCTGACCGTATTGGTTCTGTTGGCGTTGTTGTCCCCAAGGTTGCCGAAAAGACGACCAACGAGTCTTTTCATAGGAGTCGTTTCCTGTCGGGAGACTCTTCGCAAAACGCTCCATCGACTTTTCGTCGACGGAGGTCGCTCCGGATTTCGTCCAACGATCAAGGTCGGCGCCTTGGAGCTGCGTTTTGGAAACGACGGCCTTGAGTAATTCGTCGCCGTACGGTGCGTCGATGCGAATCTGGAAACCGCCTCCGTCTGACGGAACAGTCACCGGCTGATTTTTTCGGACGAAATTGTCCTTGTTGTGGTTGTTCGGAAATAATACGGACGTCTTTCCCTGGGCGTCTCGATAGAAAAGATAGAGGTATCCGTCTTCGCTCGACGTCACCGTCGCCCGGAGCAAATCGTTGCGGGCGTACACTCTGTCCTGTCGGTCCACGTCGACCCGGATGACGAACGAAGATCGCTCGTTGGAAATCGACTCGACGACCGCTCCACGACTCTGTTGGGCGAGAGCAATACCGGGAAGCCCTAAAATGATGACGGATATCGCGAAGAGGATGTTTTTCATGGCTGCAAGAAGAAAAGAGTGAAGGAGTGGGAAGGTGAGAGGGTGAGAGGGTGAGAGGGTGAGAGAGTGAGAGGGTGAGAGAGTGAGAGGGTGAGAGAGTGAGAAAGTGAGAGAGTGAGAGAGTGAGAGGCGTCGTACACTCTCACTCTCTCACTCTTCATCGAGGTTTTTTACGGCTTAAGGCTTTCGCTTGAAAATAAAATCCCCGGACGCGCTGCGCGGCTAAAACGCAAGCGATAGACAAACCGGATATGAAACTTTCGAGCGGAAACCTAAAGCCGTGATCGGACTTATTTATTGAGAACCACATCGGTGTCGATGGTTTGTCCGGTCTTGCCACAGAGAACTTTCATCCGAGCGTTCTTTCCAGCACAGTCGATGGCGTCGGAGTAGGTCTTTTCGTCGGTGATTTTTGAGCCGTTGATTTCGAGAATCACGTCGCCGATTTCGAATCCTGCCTTTTGTCCGGGCAGTCCGGCGAGGACTTCGGTGACCTTGACGCCGTTTCCGGCGTTGTCCAGGGCCTTGACGCCGAAGACGGGCATCGCGAACTTTTCGTACACCTGGTACATGTTGTAGTTGCCGTTCTCGACGTCGCGTTTGTTCATCAGGCTTCCGGCTTCGACCTTCTGCAAGTCGGCGAACTGCTTGTCGTATTGCTCGTCGGTCTTCTTCAAGAGATTTCCGGCGAACTTGACGTTGTTGCCCTTATGGACGGTCAAGTTGGAGTTCGCGGTGATGTTCTTCAGATCGGACAAGCTGGTGAGCGGTTTGCCGTCGATCGCCGTGATGATGTCGCCCTTGTGCAGATCGAGAGACTGCATGGCGGATCCGGCGGTCGGTTCGGTGTCGAGAACCGCTCCCTTGTTTTCGGCGCCCTTGTAGATCGCGACGGTTGTCCAAGAGCAGTAGGCGTAGCACGGGACACACCAATAGCGATAGTAGCAGTAGTAAGGACGATAATAGACCGGTCGCCAGTAATAAGTGTAGTACGTCGGTCGATAGTACCAGCGCCAGCACTTGACGGTTCCGTCGTTGTCTCCGCCTTTGAAGGCGGCGCCCTTGTAGTCCTGGGTCGCGTCGTCGACGTTGTAGAAGAGGTCGGACTCATTGAAGTTCTGGGTCTGGGCCTTGATTTGCGCTTCGGCGCTGCCCGGTTGGGCAAAGGTCCGATCCGTGCCAAGAGCGATCAAAAGACCAAGAGCGAGGAGAATGGTTGCGTTCTTCATGGTGGTTTCCTTTCGTGTGGAATTGAGGGAAGAAAAGGGAAATTGGTTTGCCGACGTCCGTGACGTCCGGCTCGTTGGGAATCAGTTGAAGGAGCCGCCTTCGCCGCTGAGCGAGGGATCCGACGTTTCCATCGGTTTCGGCGTTTCCTTCAGTTTCGACGTTTCCGTCGGTTTCGATGCTTGAACCGGTTCGACGAAGCGTCCGACGAACAAAACGTTCGAATCGTTTCGAATCACAAACAGGAACGGTCGATTGGCGTAAAACGATTTCGGTCCGCCGTGCATTGACTTCGGTTTCAATACCGCGCTGTCAACGGCGGCGGCTTCGGTTCCGGATTCGTCGATCCGAAGAAAAACCTTCTGTTTGACGTCGCTCAGGAACAGGTCGTGAAGACCGTTGATCCGCGAAAAGTCCGCTTCCCGGGTGAACGCGAGGTTCAGACCGAGCTTGTGAAGCGTCTCGTTGCAGCTCGTCTCGATCTCCAAGGACAGCTTCGGGAGTTGCACGTCGAGTTCTTTCTCTTTGAGTTCGGCGGTCCATTGAGCAAGCTTTTCCACGGAGATCGTCCGTTCAAGCTCGGCAAGGGACTTTTCAGAATTCGGGAGGAGAATCAACATGGTAAAACCCGGCGTTTCGTAAGGAAGTTCGAGAATCGAAGCGTCTTCACCATCCTTATGCTTAAACGATCCGGTCCGCGACACGAAATCCATTTTAATTTTTTCGCCGGAAAGCAACGTGAATGAAGCGGGCGACGTATTGGTCTTGTCGAAGGCCGTTTTCCAACGGTCGCCAAAGACGATCGCCGCGGTGACGACAAGCCGTGTTTGCTCGCTAAGCCGATCATATAAGGTCGGAATCCTGCCGTCGGTCTTGCCGGCAACCCAGTCGTTGATCGTTCGGACGGCATCGGCGGCGTCCTTGGCGAAGTCGAGTCGCTTCGCTTCGGCCTGGAAGTTTTTTTGAACGTCGTCCAGAAACTCCGGCCGAATCGGCGAATCCGATTGCATCCAAAGAGCGGTCGCCCTGGAAATCGCCGACTTCGGAAGCTCCGAAGGAATAAACGGCTCGTCGTCGTCCGCTTCCTTGGTTGCGTCTTTCGCCGTGTCTTTCGCTGAGGATTCCTCAGACTGCAAAAGGTTTCGAAGCTCTTTTTCCGTTTCTCCAGCCGCACCGCTTCGGAGAACGGCAAGGGCCGTTTTCAGGGACGACGGCGAAAAGAGAACGTTCTGGTCCTTCCGATTCTCGCCGATCGATCGAAACAGATCGAAAACGAAGTCTCGTGGAGCCTCGTTCTTTTCCTCAGCCGAAAAGGCCGAGACGACCAACAACGTCGTCGAGATCACCGCGACGCATATCGTGATTCTGTACATGATGAGTTCCTTGTAGGATGAAAAACCGTGCCAAAAGAGCTAAATGAGTGATGGTTTCGGTTGGGAATGTTTTCGATGGAGGGCGTTTGCGAAAAAGGGGCGGTCAGGTGTTTCGAATTCAACCCCAACGGGGTTCAACAATGTAGCCGGGGGGGACCTGCCGTCCAGGCGTGAAGAGCCGTATTCGGCGCAACCCCCGGTTTAAGGAACTGTGTCAAAACAACTTTTACAATCGTACGATATCGATTGGTTATTCAACCCCCGAGTTCCGGCGGAGTACCGCCTCCACTCGGGGCTCTTTTCAGTCGAAAACGAAAAAGATAATTTCTAGCCGTTTTCAGTGTAACGGGACGCTACGGTTGACGGTTAATCTCGCAACTCGAACTTCACGAGAATCGTTTTGCCGTCGTTGACGTTGATCAGCTTGATTTCGCAGTTTTTCGGCGACTTGTCGATCAGGTCGGAATAGTCCTTTTCGTCGGCGACCTTTTGTCCGTTGATCTCCACGATGACGTCGCCGACCTCGAAACCGGCACGCTGGCCCGGCGACCTCGAAACGACTTCCGTAATACGAACGCCGCCGCCCTGCCGGTTGACCGCCCGAACGCCGAACCTCGGACCTTGCAAAAGGGAGTCGCCGGAAGATTCCTCGCCGGGCAGCTTTCCATAGACTTCGACGGTCTGCGTTTTTTGGACGAAACTTCCGCTGCCAGACTGTTCGATTTTATAGCCGTCGGGCCAACTTTCCGAAAACGCCTTCTTGACGTTCGTTCTCAGTTCGTCAACGAATTTCGGCCAACTCATCTTGTCGTCGTCCCGATATTTTTCGAAGAGTTCAACCAACGGATACGTAAAGCAGGAACCTCGTTTTTTCGTCGTCGTGTCCAGAAAAGACGCCTCCCCCAGCTTCGATGACGTTATGTCAACGACTCCCTCGGCCTTCAAAAACAAGCCCTCGAAAAGCGGTGACATTTTTTTCGGCGAACTCGTCGTCGTGGCGTTTTTACTGTTTCCCGACGAACGATCGAGAAGATTGCAGCAATCGGTCAACAGGACACAGAGACGAGCCTGTTTTTCCTTCATTTTGGCGAGCAAGGTTCGTCGCTGGAGCTCCGCCGTCTTGCCGTCGTCGTCTTTGAGCTGGAAATAATGTCCGCCGTTGCGGTCGTCGTTCGCTCCGTGTCCGGAATAGTAAACGACCAGCGTATCCTCTTTCTCGATCTCCAACTTGGCGACGGCAGCGAGCAGCGAATCCGGTGTGATCGCCTTGACGTCCATGAGAACGATGTCGAGTTGCGATTTCGGAACGTGTTGACGAAACACCCGCTCCATGTTTTCACGGTCGGCAACGAGATTCTGTCCGAAACCGGCCCGACCGTCGGCGGCGATCACGACATGGATCGTCGGCTCCGCCGCGGCGGTCAATGAAACGAGCAACAACCAAATCAGTGGAATCATCGATAAGCGGCTCATGATAGTTCTCGGGCTCTTGGGTGCAGTGGATGCAAAATGGTGAGGGCGTGAGTCCTTGGACTCACGCCCGGCTTCCGTGGCAACTATTTCTTGAGCGTCAACTGCCATTGTCCGGCGTATCCAGCACCAAGCATGAAGAAGGCGACGTCGTTCGGAACCGTCGAAGCCGCCGGAGCGGTCGCGGCGGGACCGGCAATCGAGAACTTCGTTTCGGCGTCTTCTCCCTTGGCGACGCGGTCGTTGAGTCCCTTCATCGTTCCGGCCGTCGAGGCGCTCGCCTGGGCCGTAACCGTCGTTACGCCGTTGTTGGTCGAAACACTGGAAGTTGCCTGCGTCGAGAGCGACGACTGAATGTTCGGAGCGTCGGCGCGAACGACGACCATCGCCATGATTTCGTCCCGGGTGTCGTCGTCCATTTCGAAGACGACCGGCAATCGGGTCGCGACGCCGGCCTGGATGACCTTGAAACTGTCCGCATATTGCTTGTCGGGATAAACCTGCTTCGACTCCGGACGCGATTCCGGATAGTTCTGGAACAGCGAAACGTAAACCGGAACCGCCGATTGCAGATGAACGTAGAACTTTTCCTTGACGCCCATCTTCCGCTTCACCGGATTGAAACAGGTTCCGTTTTCGAGCGTGAACCAAACCTTCACGCCGAGATTGCACGCCGTCGTCGTGCCGTCCGTTGAGGTCGACACCGCGACAGAGGAAATCGCGAATTTTTCGAAGGTTTCACCGCTCTTGGCAAGGGTTTCCTTGACGGCGGGCTTGCCGAGGTCGTTCCGACTGTTTTGAAGCAGTTTGTCGAAACCTTCCTCGAAGGCGGCCCGACGCTTGTCGGTTTGTTCTTCCGCCGTAACAACGGCTGTTCCCAAAACGGTCAAAATGAGCGTGGCGACGAGGAAAGACGTGATTTTTTTCATGGTATTCTCCCGGTGGACAAAGAGTGGAAATGCTTGGTTGGGACCTCAACAATCGGGTTCCCATTGAGATGAATGCTGAAAAGACAAGAAGGGCGACAAAAAAAGCGACAAGAAAGTCAAAAAAAAATTTTGTCGTGGAAGGGAATGAGCGACAGGTCCTTGATTTTCACGGCGATATTTGATAAGTTTACGGAGAAGCGGGACGATGAATTCTAGCGACCTTTTCTTTTTCTTGCAAGAACCGATGACGGATAGTCCGACTTATTGGCTTCCGGCGCTTCAAGACGGCGACGAAAAAGCGGCGGAGCAGTTTTGGAAAGAGTATTTCTTGAAAGCGGTCCGATTGGCCAAGCGACGGATGCAGGGACTGCGGTTTCGCGCTGCCGACGAAGAGGATATCGCCCTGAGCGCGATGAAAAGTTTCTGCCAAATGGCGAAACGTAAAGAGACGCCGATCGAGGATTCCCAGGAATTGTGGAAATTGTTGGCGACCATCGTTCGACGAAAGGCCAATAAGGAACGTCAACGTCAGTTTGCCGGAAAACGACAGGAACATCGGCTGCAAGGCGAATCCGTTTGGGAAGCGGAGCCCGGCGAAGACATCGGAGCGATGCGGGGAATTGGTCAAATCGAAGGGCGCGATCCCTCGCCCGAGTTGGCGTTGCATCTTGCGGAAACCTGGGAGCGTATTTTGGAGTCTCCGAAGTCCCGGGAATTGGTCTTGCTCAAGCACGAAGGGTTGTCGAACAGCGAAATCGCGGCGAAACTCGGTTGTTCGACCCGAACCGTTCAACGGGATCTTGAGCGAATTCACAAGGAATGGGAGGGCTGGCAGAAAGACGTCCAAAATGAATGGGACGCTTTTCCCGATTTCACACCGCCCCTGGAAACGTGAACATGTCGTCGGACCTTTCTTTTTCCGAAGTCGATCTTCCTCCGGAGATCGACCATCGCCGTGAGCGTTTTGAACAACATTGGGACGCTCCTTCCGTGGCTCGTATTGTCCGGGAAGTCGCCGACGTTTCGACGGAATGGAAAAAAAAATATCTGCGTGAACTCCTCTATATCGAATTCGAGTTCGCCCGGATTCGCGAAAAGCCCTTCAACCTTGCCGACTATTTGAAGGCGTTTTCCGAGGACACGACGATCGTCGTCAGCGTCGCGACCGCGGTCGGCGCCTACAACGTTTTTCAGCGGCCCACCGATCCGTCCGCGACGGGAAGCGAGCACGCCGACGAGTTTCCCAATGTCGACGCTTACACATTGATCGAGGAAATCGGTCGCGGCGGCATGGGAATCGTGTATCGGGCGAAACATAATCTCCTGAATCAGGAAGTCGCGATCAAAGTCGTGAATAAGGATTTCGCCCGCGACCAGCGCGCGATCGACCGTTTCATGACGGAAATCCAATCGATGGGACGAATTTCGCATCCAAACATCGTCAAGGCGACGGATGCCGGAACAACCGTCGAAGGGGCGCCGTATCTCGTCATGGAGTTGATCGACGGAATCAATCTCGTCCAATGGCTCCAACAGCACGGCGGTGAAATTTCGTCGAAAGAAGGAAAAAAACGACAACGAACGCAACTCGTTCGAGCTTGCGAACTCGTTCGCGACGCGGCTTGGGGAGTCCAAGCCATCCACGACGCCGAACTGGTTCATCGCGATATCAAACCGGAAAATTTGATGCTCCTCGGAGACGGAACGCTCAAAATTCTCGATCTCGGACTGGCGAAGCTGCGCAGTCGGCCCCTTGACGGACAGGAACCCGGAGAACCGCGAACCCGTCAGGGACATCTTTTGGGAACTCCCGGTTTCATGGCGCCGGAACAATTGTTTTCTCCGGCGGACGTCGATATTCGAGCCGATATCTACAGTCTCGGCAGCACGCTCTTTTTTCTTCTTTTCGGCCGTTCTCCCGTCGAACGGTATTTGGAGAACGCTCCAACCCGGTTGCCGAAACGGCTCCGTTCGATTTTGGATCGTTCGCTGGCCGCCGATCCCGCGGCGCGATATCGGCAGCCTTCCGATCTTGCCAAAGACCTTGACGCGTTTCTCAAAACGACAACCTCCGTTCGTTCCTTCGGTTGGCTCGGTGTCGGCGGCGTCCTTGCCTTGCTGGGCCTTGTGATGGTTTTGTCTCTTTTTTCGTTCCCGCCTCGACGAAACGTTGATTTCTCCGAAAAAGAAGCTTTTTCGAAACGAGTTCCCGAACAGCGGACCATCGCTTTGGAACCGAACGGAACGCGGCCAACGGCGACGCCGGTTGCAGTCGAAGCGACGCCGGAAGAAACGGAGCGGCAGGCGACCGAGGACTTTGCCGCCGCCGTCGAAAAACGCTTTCAGGGAGATATCGATCAGGCCCGAGATCGTTTGGCAAAGCTTGAAGAGCGATTGAGAGAAAAAGCGGCGCTCCACGGAACGGATTCGATGCAAAAACTGTTGGCGTTGACGTTGTCCGCTTCGGGGGATTGCGATTTTTTTTCCGGCCTCGCTTCGGAATCGCTTTCATCCAAAAAATGGGATCGTTTGGAAAAGTTGTACAAGGAGGCTCTTGAACTGTCCGACAAGACGGATCCCGGATTGAAAGACGAGCTGAACTGTAAATTGACGATTCTTAGCCGCTGTCGAAGCGGACGTCCCGAAAAGACGGAACCGTTCGAACCGGAACGTCCTTTGTCGACCGGGAACGAAAAGTCTTCATCCGGGAACGAAAAATCGAGCGACCGACAAACGTCGCTGTTCGGCCAGTTGACCGAGGCAATTCGTGTTTTCGAGACAACGGACAGGCCCCTGCGAAGTTTTGTCGAACAATTCGAACTCAGCAGCGAACCGGAACTTTTTTCGCGAAACGCCCGGGAAATACGGCTCTTCGCCTTGGAATTCCTGATTCACCGCGATCGGCGGACCGGTTCGTCGGACTTGCTGAACGAAGACCTGCGTTGGCTCGATGGAGTTCTGTTTTCCGTGTTTCAAGAGCCGGACGCCAACGTCTATCTCCGTCGTTATTTCGATTTGGCGATTCTCTGTTGTCCGCCCGACGACCTTCCACGACTCGCAAAATATCTGCTGCGTCTGCGACCGCAGCGAATGTCCGGCGCACGCTCCGCGACGGCGGAAGGCGCAACGTACGTCCTGTTCTATTTCAATCCGAACAGGGACGTCAACGGTTTCGCGATTTATTATCCCCATGATCGACAACGGGCCCGACGCTTTGAATGCATGCAAACCCGGAATCAAATCAAAGAAGCGGTCGAACACGACATTTCGCTGCCGTTGGACAAAGATTTGGTCGCGCTGATTCTCGCCGATCGCGATCAAGGGATTCCGATCGTTCTGTCTTGGGACGACACGGCGTGTTGGCCGCCGCTTCCCCGCCGTGATGCCTTTCGGAACGAAGATTGGCCTTTCGAAACGTCGATTTCCTTGAAGGAAATACTCGGTCAAATGAAATAGTCCGATTGGAACGAGCGAAATGTCGGGGCCGCTGCTCCGACTCGTCGGCTCCTTGGTTTCCTCTCGTTCACGGGAATCACTTGACAATTCCGACGACGTTCTCACAATAAAGGGGGTTTCATCAGAACGTTTCCTCGAATCATTCCTATTCCATGTCAACACGAGCCGAACAGTTTTCCGGACTTTCCGTCGCGACGATCACGCCGTATCGGAACAACGGGATCGACTTTAACGCCCTGCAAGAACAGGTCGAATTCCAAATCGCGGCCGGAACGACCGCCGTGGTTCCTGCCGGAACGACCGGCGAGTCGCCGACGCTGTCGTTCGAAGAACACGAAAAGGTGATCAGCGCAACCGTCGAAGCCGCCGCCGGAAAAATCAAGGTCCTCGCCGGAACCGGAGCGAATTCGACCGACGAAGCGCTGCACCTGACGCAATACGCCAAAAAAGCCGGAGTCGACGCCGCGCTGGTCGTCGCTCCGTATTACAACAAGCCGATGCAGGAAGGATTTTTCCAACATTTCAAACTGCTCGCGGAAAAAGTCGACCTTCCGATCTGCGTTTACAACATTCCGGGCCGCTGCGCCAAGAACATCGAGCCGTCGACGATCATCCGACTCGCCGCCGTCAAAAACATCGTGATGGTCAAGGAAGCGACCGGCTCCATGGATCAGGCGTCGACGATCATCGCGAACACCGATCTGACCGTGCTCAGCGGCGACGACAGCCTGACGCTGCCCTTGATGTCGATCGGAGCCCGAGGCGTGATCTCCGTCGTCGGCAACATCATTCCACAGGAGATGATCGCGCTCTGTAAGGCGTTCGATTCCGGGAATCTTGCCGAAGCCAAACGGCTGCATTACAAAACGTATACGCTTTGCCGTGACATGCTGTCGATGGCGACGAATCCGATTCCGATCAAAGCCGCGATGAAAATGCTCGGTCGAGACGCCGGCGAACTGCGACTTCCCATGACGGAACTCGACGCCGCCGACGCCGTCAAACTGCGCAAAACCCTTGAAGAATACGGCGGGTTGCTCTAAATTCGAGAGCCGGGACCTGTGGTCCCGGACTGTTCCGGTACCCCCTAATTCCGGGACCGCAGGTCCCGGCTCCTTACGATGAAAATTTTGTCGTTGTTCGTTGCCGTGTTGTTGCTGGTTCCCGCCCTTGAGGCGGCGGACGCCGTTTCCTTGGAATTGAAGGGCGACTGGACCGTTCAAGCCAAACTCGGCAAGACGACCGCCGAGTTGACGGTCGCTCAACCGGACGTCGAGACCGTCAAGGCGGAGAAATACGACCGCTTGCCGTTGTTCGATCCGAAAGCCGCTCCGTGGCGAAAAGGTCTGCCGCTCAAAGGCGTCAAGGCGCAGGAATGTTCGACGACCGGCGTCTTGCAACCGGATTCCGTCGTTGTTCGCTCCTCCGATAAAACAGCGGAATCACCGAATTCGACGGTTTACGAACTCGGCAAGGATTTTCAACTTGATTCGTTCTGGGGAAGCATCGGACGGCTCGAAGGCGGACGGATCGGCGAACAACAGTCGGTGTTGATCGATTACGTTTACGCTCAAAAACGGCTCGATTCCGTCGTCCAGACGAAAGACGGCAAGCTCGTCCTTCGGAAGGGAACGCCGCATGTCGCGAATCCGCCGGTTCCCGAACTCCAAAACGGCGACGTTCGTTTGGCGAATATCTTTCTCAGCGGCCGGATCGACAAGTTGAGCGAGGAAAGCCTGTTTCCGATCACGGAAACCGCGTATCCGGAGCCGAAACCGGTCAAGCCGAACGTCGCGGAAAAATCGCTGCCCAAAACGATGCAAAAACTGAACGCCGGTCAAAAAGTCCGGGTTCTCGCTTGGGGCGACAGCGTAACCGACGCCGGTTATCTTCCCGATCCGAAAACGGAACGCTGGCAGGAACAGTTTGCCGCTCGGCTCCGCGCGAAATATCCGAAAGCGGAAATCGAATTGATTTCCGAAGCGTGGGGCGGTCGAAACTCCGATACGTATCGCAAGGAGCCGCCGGGGAGCCCGAAAAATTACAAGGAGAAAGTTCTCGCCTTGAATCCCGACCTGATCGTCATGGAATTCGTCAACGACTCCGGTATGCAGGGAGATTATCTCGACAAACGATATTCCGAAATTCTCGCCGACTTCAAGGAGATCGGCGCCGAATGGATCATCCTGACGCCGCATTACGTCCGGCCCGACTGGATGAAGCTCGAATCGCAGAAAAACATCGACGATGATCCGCGACCGTACACGAAATCGGTCCGGGAATTTTGCGCCAAGAACAACGTCGCCCTCGCCGACGCCGCGAAACGATACGGCAGACTTTGGCGTCAAGGAATTCCCTATTCGACCCTGATGTTGAACGACATCAACCATCCGAACAAGGCCGGCATGAAGCTCTTCGCCGACGCCCTCATGGAGCTGTTCGAATAAAATCTTTTGCCGCCCCTTCCGCGCGTCGGAGGCCGACGCGGCTAACGACAATTATATTCGGGTGTTTCTAAGAAATCGAATACTGTTGGAGGGCGAAGCGTTCGATCAGTTCGAGGTTCGGATCGAAACCGATACCGGGTTCGTTCCAGAGTTCGAGGACAAGGCGTCGGTTGTCGTCGAGGACGTTCGGACCAGAATAGGGAACGACTTTTTCAGCGACCATGTTTCCGTGTTCATCGGGATGAACTTCGACTTGTTCGTGGTCGTTGGGAGGAATTTCTTTCGGTGTTTCGGTTTTGAGAACGGGCTTGAGCGGCTGCCCCGGATCTTCCGCCAAGTATTCGTCGAAGCGGAGATAATCGGTCGGCAATTTGAAGCCGGGCAACGACGCCAAGGCGACGACGAAACGGTATCCGATCGAGGTCAGGATATCGGAACCGGCGTAACAGTCGATGTCTCCGGCCTTCGCGGCGTCATGAATCGCTTTGGCTTCGGTCAGTCCGCCGACTTTTCCCGGCTTGACGCAGAACGTTCCGGCGCTGCGGAGATCCAAGGCGATTTCGGCCTGATGCAGCGTCGTGATCGATTCGTCGAGTCCGATCGTCGTCCGCAACGAGTCCTGGAGCATGGCGTGTCCGACGTATTCGCTGGCGGAAAGCGGCTGTTCGAGCAGCGCCGGCATGAAATCGTCGAAACGGTACAGGATGTCGGAATGCTTGTCGAGATCAAGCGAGCCTTCGACGTCGCATTGGATCATCTGGGCCGGATGCTCGTTGCGGACGGCGCCGAGAACTTGCAGGTCCCAACCCGGTCGAATCTTGAGCGTCAAGCGACGAAATCCGTCGTTGACGGCCCTTTTGACGTCGTCGAGAAACTCGTCCGGCGACTTGAAACGATCGAAGGTCAGACCGATTTCGATGTCCTTTCCGGCAACGCCTCCGAGTGTTTCGTGCAGTGGTCGTTTTTTCATTTTGGCGTCGAGATCCCACCAGGCGAGATCGAGCGCCGCCTTGGCGTGTCGATTGCCTTTAATCGTCTGGAGCCGTTCCTGGAGACTCGTCGCGGAATCGATCGAAGAATTCGTTCCCAATCGCGGAAGCAGGCTGTCTTTGAGACAGGCGAACACTGCCGTGGACCACGCCGACGTCAGGATCGGTTCGTTGCCGGGAAATACTTCGCCCCAACCGCTGAGTCCGCCGCTCTGCATGCGAACGAACACCGAGTCGAAATGATCGATCGCCGTATCAGCCAGCGTATACGGCTTTTTCAACGGAAAACGAACGAGATAAGCGTCGACGCGATCGAGTTTCATGAAATTTTCTCTCTTCCCATTTAGCCGGTACTCCGGCGCAACTTAATGCAATTTCTTTTGAACGAAGTCGTTCATTGTACCGCGTTCGGTCGAAAATTCAATCCGAGAGAATGTTTCGGATCTCTACCGCTTCGGCCAGGGCCTCGAACATGAAATTTCGTTGGAGATAGCTCATCAGGACGTTTTTCTGATTTTTCGTCAACAGCCCGGGGCCGTCGACCTTACGGAGAATTTCGTCGTCGTCCCGATAGAGCGAGGTCAGGGCTCCCCGGAGCGAAACTTTGAAGATTTTCAGCGTTTCGAGTCGATTTCCGTCTTCCGCCGGGCCGATCACCAATTCGACCAGGGCGAAGGCTCCCTGATCGGGAATCGCGGCCGGATTCTTTTTGGCCGACGCGAAACCGTTGCCGACGTTGATCTGCCAACTTTTCCCGGGTTCCCAAATCGCGATCATTCGGTCGACACCGACGACGAAATAGCGGTTTCGGTATTCCAGACGTTCCGGCAGTCCTTCGATCAATCCGCCGACTTCGCCGATTCCGGGACCGACGGGAATCGCCGTGATTGACGGCTCGCTGAACGTGAGCGGCGTCAGCGACTCTTGCGGCGGCTCTTCCCGTTGAATGAGAACGGGCTTCGAACACTTCGGACAGTTTCTCGTTTGTCCGATGAGTTCTTCCTTGGCGTTGAGTTTGGCGCCGCACGAAGGACAAAAGATTTGAAAGATCGACATCGCATTTCGCCGGTACTCCGGCGTCTTTCGCTAGAAAAATTTCCCGTGAAGAAATTTGGAATACCAGCCCGGTCCGACGTTGTTGAGGTCGACCCCCTGATAAACGAGTTCATCGTAGGCTCGACTGACTTGGGGAAATCCGCCGGCATCGCCGTGAAAAACCCAGACTTCGTAGGGATCCATCTGGTCGACGAGTCGAGGATGATGGGTCGTCAGCAAAAACTGGGAGCCGCCGACTTCCGCGGTATGATTACGGACAGCGTGCGCGAAGGCTCGAATTTGGGCGTCGTCCAGATAACAATCGGGTTCTTCGACGGCGATCAGCGGCGCCGGAATCGAGTCTTCGAAGAGCAGGAGATGGGAGAACAGTCGCAGGACGCCTTCGCTCATTTGGTGGGCGGCAAACGGCTTGCCGAACCGTTTGTCCTTAAAAAACAGCAACGTTCGTCCAGATTCCGTCTTTTCGAAATAAATGTTCTCGATTTCGGGGATTCGTTTGGCGATCGTCTCCAGGATTCCGGGAAACTCGAAACGATGTTTTTCTTCCATTCGCTTGAATTCCGTTGCCAGTCGCCCTTCTTGCTGTTTGAAATGGATCGGCGAGAGGCCCGAAGCGTTGTCCGGTCGATATGAAGCGCAATGAAACCCTTCGAGATGCATCATGAGCTGGGGAACGTCCGGAATATCTCCGATCTGTCCGATTTCGGCCAGTCCGAGATGCTTTGTGTCGGTACGGCGAATCTTGTCCAGATCTCGTGCTATCACGCTTTGCCACGGAGCAATATGACGAGCGGATTTGCTCCCGTTCTGGAAAAAGAGAACGGGCTGTGCCGCGGTACCGTGCTGCGCCCCGCGATAGACCAGGACTTCGGATTCGATATAAGCCCCAGCGGCTCCTTTGGCGATCGTCAGGGCGTAGGTCAGCGGACGGGGCTCCGAACAGGCACGGAAAACCAGACCGATGGAGATCGCTCCTTCCGCATTCTGAGTATAGACGGCGTCGAAACCACCGCGTTTGGTCAGCGCCGCATCAAGGCCTTCTTTCAAACAGTCGGCGAGGAACGCGAACACGTCGAGCAAGGTACTTTTCCCCAAACCGCTCGATCCGACCAAGGTTGTCAGGGGCGTCAGTTCGTAGGGGGAAAGGTCGTGTTCTCCATCCACCACGACGGACTGCTGAAAGCTCGAACCGAAGGCGACTTGTTTCAGGCATCGGAAGTTCCGAACCCAAAATCCTTCGATAATCGGCATGGAAACGACGCTCATGAATCAGCGGGCATATAACGAGGATTCTCCTGAAAGGCGGGCGAACAGCGGAGAGTCCCCTGGAAGGCAGGCGTATGACGGAAATTCTTCTGAAAGGCGGGCGCGTGACGGAGATTTCCCGAGAATACGGCTCAAACAAAAATTCACTCAAACTCTCATGTTACCAAAGGTATCGAATGATGTCAACATGGGCCAAAGTCGTTCGGCTTGATTGTATTTATCTTTGAGTCGGGTATAATTCTCCCAACATGAAACGATGCGATCGTTGGTGTTTGCCGAATGTTCGATCCCGGTTTGCGTCCTCGACGGTTTTCAATCAGTGTATACTGTGACACGGTACAAACTGGCCGTTTGTCCATTTGACCGGTACTCCGGGCCGTTGGGACGCTCTAACGGGTTGTATCGCCAAAAAAACGACCAATTTGTGCCAAGGTAGTACCCCACCAAATCATCTTTTGCGGATATTTGCCACGGAATACACGGAAAATCACGGAGAGGATCCCTTCAAAATCCCTTCCGTGTTTTTTCCGTGCTTTCTGTGGCTAAAAGCAAGTTTTGGTTTGGCTGGTAGTGGAGTATAAATCGGATTCGCAATGCCAGCCAACCCTTCAGAATCTCTTCCAGCCCACACGTCGGAGTCGCAAGCTTGGTGGAAGCCGGTCTTTTTTGGCGATCGGCCCCCCAGTTTCGAAAATCATTGCCTTGTCGTCGCGTGCCGATTCATGGTTTGGTATCCGGCGCTGATCGTCGTTTCGTTTCCCGGTTGTCGAATCTGGGCCGGAATCATTATTTTTCTTTGGCTCTTCTCCGGACACTGGAAAGAACGGTTCGCCCTTCTTCGATCCGAACGTTTCCTGACCCTGACCGTGATCTATCTGGGATTTGCGTGTCTGGGGATCCTCTATTCTTCCGCCTCCCTTTCCGAGACGCTCAAAGAATGGCATGGACGTCAAACCATGATCGTCGTTCCCGTTCTGTTGACGCTCCTTTATCATTGTCCGGAGCGGCGTCCGCAGATGATTTGCGTCCTGAACCTGTCCGTCGCCATCGGATTCCTCTTTTTTCTTGCAATGTATTTCTGGGGGACGGAATCGTGGTACGCTTACCGGAAGATTCATAAGATTTATTTCTTCAAAAACTCGATCGGAGCGGGAATCTCCCTGACGCTTTGGGCCGGACTGTGGATTTGCTATCCATTCTGTTCCCGTGAGATCCCTTGGATTCGTCGATTGCTTCCGACGTTCTGTGTCGACGGCATGGACGCGGCGAGCCGACTCCATCCATGGACCATCGTCCGAGAGGTTTTTCAACGACGTCTTCCCTGTTCGACGGTATTCTTTTCGCTGATTCGTTGGGGAGTCGTCCTTTCCGTCGTCTACTATCTTTTTTGCGTCAACAGTTCGCGGACGGCCCAATTGTCGCTGCTTTGTTCCTGTGTGCTGCTGCTGATTCTTTGGAATCCGCGTCAGGGGCTTGTCTATTCGCTTCTTTTTTCGTTTTTGGTTCTTCCCGCGGCCTACTTTTTGTCGCCTTCATTTAAAACGAAGATTCTTCGTGGTTGGCAGGACGTCCAGATGTTTACCGCCTCGCTGTCTTCCGGCAATATCGACGAATTGGAGCGAAGCCGTGAGTATCGCCGCGTTGCGGACGGACGTTTGCTCCTTTACGAAGGTTTGGTCGAAAAGATCATGGAGCGACCGATCTTCGGCTACGGAATGGGCTCGACGGAAGAAGTTTGCCGGGAGGCGAACGCTCGGAAAATTTTGAATCCACACAACGAATATTTATGTGTCGCCGTCCAATCGGGATTCGTTGGTCTGTCGATTTATCTTCTTTGGCTGGGCGGAAGCATCGTGTTGGTGTTTCGCTTGCCTTCCCCATGGAAACAGCTGGGAGTACTCACGATCACGACGTTGGTGATCGATGGCTGTTTCAATTGCGCTCTTTCTTTCAGTTCGGCGTCGCGCTATTACGGAATTATCCTCGCGATGATTTTCAGTGAGGCAGCGATCGCTCGTCGTGCGGAGTCGAAAGCCGTCGCCGACGCAGCTTTTCAAACAGACATCACGAAAAGAGCCGGGGATAATTAAAAGATTAAAAGATTAAAAGATTAAAAGATTAAAAGATTAAAAGATTAAAAGATTAAAAGAGCCGGGGATGGAGCCGGTACTCCGGCGCAATCCCCGGACGAGTGAAAGAGTGAAAGAGTGAAAGAGTGAAAGAGTGAAAGAGTGAAAGAGTGAAAGAGATGCAACCGCTCGATGGAACGTATCTTGCATTTTCTCTTTCACTCCCTCACTCTTTCACCCTCTCACTCTTCCGTTTTCGGCGTGGAGCTTTCAAGCGGAAGCTTTAGTAGCTGTAGCGTCCGCCGAAGGTAACGGACCAACCGGAGACGTCGCCGAAGATGAAGTCGGTCTGCGCCGACACGACGACGCTGTCAACCGGCTTGTACATCGTTCCGACGCCCATGTTGCCGTACGCCAGATTGTTCTTCGTCCGTCCCGCTTCGACCTTCTGATTGCTGCCTTCCCTGACGAATTTGTTACTGTCATCGTAGTTAAGCATATAGGTGTCGAAATTACCGGAAAGACCTTGGAAGTACTCCGCTTTGACGAAGACGTTTCCGAGCGTATTACCATCTCGGTCGAGAGAGTTGTACGCCAACATCGCACCGAGTTGGTTCGTCCAAGCATCGACGCTGTAGTTTCGAACTTGCGAGTCGCTGGCAGTCGCGTCATTGTACTCAAGTCGGAACTCGTTACCCGGCGTACTGTTGTAGATCACCCGTTCATACGGATTGAACGACCAACGCTTGTTACGGCTGTTGAACGTCTTGCCGATTTCCATACCCATCGCGAACATTTGGTCGGTCCAAGTGGTTTCCTTGTAACCGTAGCGATTTTCGTCTCCGGCTTGGGTTGCCCATGCGGAGTTCTTCGATTCATACAGGTTGATACGTCCGATCATATCGAAGTACCAACCGTTCTCGAAGGACCGGGAAACGTAAAGACCGGTTCCCATGCCCGTGCTGGAGGCTTTCGCCGCACCGACGGTCGTCAGCACTCGATTCTGCTTGATTCGGTAATCGCCGGTACTGTACATCCAGTCGCCTTCGAGGAAAATACCGGTGTACCATTCGCCATTACCGTTGGCCGCTTGGAACGACTTGTCCCAACCGATCTGCATGACCTGATACGAAACGTTTCCGAGGTCGGAAAGATTGTCATAAACGTGACCGCCCTTGGTTCGAATCCACGGACCGGAGACGTTTTGAGCTCGCGGCAGATCGAAACCGATGATGTTGACCAAGAACATCGACGAAACGCTCGGCAAACCACCGGACTGCATCTCAGCACCCATCGTCCAGTACATATGACTCGGGTCGGAGTTGATGAAAGTTCCATTGGGGTCCAACCAAAAATCGTACTTCGACGTGCTAAAACTGTCCATGCTGATCGCACTGGCATCTGAGCCCGCACCGTTTCCAGCCTCGGCGAGAATGGCTACCTTACTTGGGTTACCACTGGCATCCGTCAGACGGCTCCCCAACTTATTGATATTGGCTTCATTGTTGACACGTGTGTCCAGCACGATCTTCGTTGAACCGCTGACATCGGTGGCGCTACCTTCCACTAGAATCTGGCTAAAAGTACCGGTGGAATCTATTGCAAGATGGACTTCTCCACCATTGCTTTCGAGATTACCTTCGACTGCCAATAATGCTGCGACATTCTTTGACTTATCGGAATCAAACGTTCCAATTGCCAAAGAACCCCCGTCAATCGTCATGTTACCGCCAATATTTCCGGCAAATTTTTGACCGAACGCGTTCTCTGGAATAACATTACTTCCTCGAAGGTTGGTCGTTCCGGTAATAATGACATCGCCGAATCCGGAGAGGTCGTTGGTGCCAAGACGACCGTTGATCGTCATTGGTCCGGTATAAGCAACATCGTCAGCTGCGTTCAAATTACCGTTGATGGTGGCGCCGTCATTAAACGTGGCGTAATCCGTATTAAAGGCACCCTCGATCGTCGTGAAGTTGTTGAACTCGGCCTTTCCGGTGAAAGAGGTCTGGCTGGTCGCCTGATCCGTGAAGTTTCCGCCAAAAACCAAGTTGCCGGTACCGGTTTTGTTGAAAACGGAATTCGCGGCGACATCGACGTTTCCATCGACGGTCGCCGTGATTCCTGAAGCGACGTCGACATTCCCACCTGTTCCTGTAATGAAAATGTTGGACGGCGAATTGACGACCGCCGGACCGGAAACCTTCGTCACCTCCAATTTACCACCATCGTTCAACGTGATATTTGGCGAAGTCAGAAAATTCGCTCTGGTTTGAATCGTCAACGTACTGCCCGCTCCATCGACTTTCACGGCGTCAGTGGAGATAAGGTCGTTGATCTTGACTGTCGAATCGTCAAATAATGTTACTTTGCTGCCGTCCTGGATCAACGCCTGTTCGGCTGAAAAAGATCCTCGGATATTTCCAACGGCCTGAGTGTCAAAGGTTGCTTTGCCGGTCAGCACGGTTTCACTTGCGAGAAGTCCCCAAGTCGGATTGCCGGCGGTGTCATCAAAACTCTTTGTCACCGTCAAATTGTCGGCCAACAACTTACCGTTGGTTGTCGGCTTCCCGACGGTGACGTTGGTGAGTTCCAAGCTTTGTCCGGTGGCGTCGAAGGTTCCGTTGTCAACGGCCAAATTCGACGTCGCATCGAAGTTGAGCGCCGCGCCGGTCATATCCAGTGTACCGGCTCCGGTTTTCGTCAACGTACCGTTCTGAACAACGTTCAAATTTCCCGTATGGGCCAAATTAATGCCGTCGGCGACAAAGACAGTTCCGCCGGTAGCAAGCACGTCGACGGTCGACGGGGAGTTGACGTTTGTTAGGCTTGGATTGCCTTGGATGATCCCCAAGGTTCCGCCGTCCAAGGTGATCGGTGTTGCACTGCCGAACTGCGCTCCGGTCTCAACGTTCATGGCGCCTTGGAGAAGAACGCCTCCGAGATTGTAAAGGCCGGGATTGGTGCCGGTGCCGCTGTTGTTTTTCAACGTCAACGTACCAAGTTTTTCGACGTGGATTCCCTGTGTGGATGTCAACGATCCGTCCAATCCCCAACCGGCGTCCTTGACGAGAATACCGTCGATTGTTTCGCCCGCACCGACCAACGTATCCGCGACGCCATTGGTAAGCTGGCTTCCATCAAGGATGGCGCCGTCCGTCGCTGGCGGTACATTCACGGGCGCGGAAGGTCCTCCCGCGACATCCCAAGCCGCCGGTGCCGTCCAATGGAGGTCGGTATTGTCCACACGATTGTAATCCGCCGCCGAGACGTTTCCGCCCCCGAGCGCGGCAACAGCGGCAACGACCATTCCGGCGACCACGGTACGCCATTTTCCTTTGTTCGTTTTCATACAGATAAGCTCCTGTTTGTTGTGGAACGAGAACGTTGACGACAGTTCTCATTCCCCCCTATCAAAAAATGTTCCCAGTGGTTCGGTTCGCCGTCGATGAAGCGTGACATCGCAACAGTGTCACCTTGAGCGCCGAAGAGAGACCCCTATGTTTCCTAGTGTCGGTTTTCTACGACTCCAAGTTTGGTTTTCTTCCATCTGTTTCCGTGAAATGGTTTTTTGATGCCGTTGGCTAGCGCATAAATCAAAGACATTTCCTAAAGCCCCTAATTTATCTTCGTCGTAAAGTTTGTCGGCTTTGGCGTGATGGGGTTTTCAAATGAGGAAAATTCAGGAAAATTCCTCAAAAAGCAAAAAAAGGCTTGCGTGGGTATGAAATTTTCCGCATAATATCAAGAGGTTCGCCGGATTTCGACGAAAAATAAGAATATCGTCGTTTTTCGCAATTGCCGTCCGGGTTATGCGCCTGATCGCATAGAGTCTTATCTGTCCGCTCGCTTTCAACCGGAGGTTTCCATGACACGAACACTCGTCTTCGCCGCTGCTCTGTTGGCCGCCCTCGTTTTCGTTCGTCCGCTTTCGGCCGACAGTTACGTCCTTTTGGTCGGTATCAATGACTACCGTTCGACCGAAACGGGCCTCCTCGAGAACGGCAACTTCCGTCACGGCCTGTTTCCGTTGAGTTTTTGCGTCAACGACATGAGCGGTTTGAAGGAAGCGCTCGTGATCGGCTCTCATGCGACGACGGATAACATCCGTCTGATGACGACTTCCGAAGACGCCGATTCGGATAACTATCCGACCGCGAGAAATATCAAGCGGCAACTGAAAGACCTTGCCGCCAAGGCGGGACCTCGTGATACGATCCTGTTCGCCTTCGCCGGTCATGGTATCGCCATTCCCTGCCAACAGGACTCCACGGAAACGGAACAGTTTCTCTGTCCGGCGGACGCCGAACTCGTTCGGAACGCAAAGTCCAGTCTTTTCGAAACGGAGACGCTCATTTCCCAGCAGTTCGTCGACAATGTTCTGGAGAATTCCCGCGCCCGAGCCAAAATCGTCGTGTATGATGCCTGCCGTAACGTCGCCCGTCATGACGGTCAAAGTCGAAGCGCCGCTCTCGACTCCAAGTCTTTCAGCCGCTCCGTCTCCATGGGATTGAAATCTTTCGATATCGACGCTTCGACCGCCGCCAAGGCCGAAGGCTTTTACGTCCTCTCAAGTTGCAGCAAATCGCAAGAGTCGCTCGAAGACGGGTTCAATCTTGAACATGGCGTTTTCTCGTATTACCTCATCGAAGGACTCAAAGGGAAAGCCGATCACGACGGCGACGGCCAGATCACGATGGAAGAACTCTATGAATGGGCCCATTGGAATACGAAAGATCACGCGACCAAGAAGCTTTCGAAGGAACAAGAACCGACCTTCAGCACACGGGAGAAAAAAGGCAATCTGGTGATCGCCCGTTGCGAACCGGGAATCAAGAGCGATGTCTACGCCCAACAGAAACAGTTGGAAGCGAAGCTCGCGGAACTGGAGGCCGCCAACAAAAAGTTGGAACAAGAACGCAGGGTTCAGGCGACCGTTTCGCCGTCGACGAGTTCCCCCAATTACGGCGGACGCTCCTCAGGATATAGCAGCGGCAACTCCGGTTATCGCGGCGGTAACTCCGGTTATCGCAGCGGCGGACAGGGAACGCGAGTCAATAAAATGTAGGACAAGGAATTCGCTCGAAAATTCCATGCCCGATTGCGGTAAGTGTAGAGTGTAGAGTGGTGTACGCTAACCACTCTACACTTTGTGCTTTATAACAGGTAGCGGACGAGCAATCGTCCGATGACTTGAAAGCCTCGGTCGTTGGCGTGGACGACGTCCCGCATGAACCAACCGTAACACTTACCGGAGTCCTGAATATATTTCCAGAACTCGCCGGTCAGATCGACGAACTCGCAGTTTTCCTCTTCGGCGAGCTTTTTCATGTCGGCACGGTAAGCGTATTTTTCGCCGTCGATTTCGTAGGTCCAGTTCTTGATATGCGGATCGTTGGCGGAACCGAACACCGGCGTGATCAACATGATCTCCGGATTCTGTTTTTCCCGGACCTGTCGAATCACGGAGCGGATCGCTTCGGTGTCGCCGCGTTGACTGATTCCGCCGATCATCAAAAGGTCCGGATTGTGTTTCAGGACGTAATCCTCGACGCGGTTCTCGTCTTTGTACCACCAACAGCCGGTTGAGCCGCGCAGCGACATGATCTTCTCGATTTTGCAGTTCGGATATTCCCGTTCGAGAATCTTGTCGTACTGCGACGAGCCGGTGTCCCCCATGATGCTGTCGCCGAGCATCACGATCTTGAGCGACGGACCGTTTTTGAGCTTTTCCATCGTCTTCGGAATTTTCGTCCAGCGCGGCGTCGGCGGCGTGTACTGGATCGGCGGAATCGTTGCATAAGCCGCATCGGCTTTTTCTAAAGGCGTCATCCCGTCAAGCGGACTCTTTACTACTCCATCGACGAGAAACGCTCCGATACGAACGGTTCCGGTCGAAACACGAAGTTTCAGAACATGCTCCTTCTCGACGTCAAGGCCTTCGGCGATGTTCGAAATCCAAACGGCAGGAATTGTTGAACCAACCGAAATGGGCGAAACCGGCAACCAATGGGAACCGTCAAGCGAATAATCCGGCAGCGCAATCGCAACGTCGGTTTTTGTCGGATCACTCAACGCCAGCAAGCCGATTCGTTTTCCCTTGAACGTGAGAGAATACTCGTCAAGAGCCGGGGGTGTAGGCGTACTCGCCGTAGCCCCCGGATATTCGACTTTTTTCTCTACTTCCACCCATCCGGGGGCTTTTTCTTGAATACCCCCCGGCTCTTGTGCCGAGGCGACCAAAAGATGCCGAAAATACGGATTCGGCGACGGTTGCCCGTCCTTCCACGTTTTCGGATACTTCCCCCATTCATAAGCGATGATCTGCGCAGACTGCATGTTGGTCGGCGAGATCGGTTGCGCTAATTTTTTCGGAACGAGATTTCCGTCGGCCGTTCGTGCTTTGAGACAGGCGTCGAGGAATTCCAGCATCTTTTCGGCATAGATTTTTTCTCCCTTCGGCGTCGGAACAATTCCCGTTTCGAAAAAATCTTTTTCGGAAATCTCTCCCGAATTGATTTTGTCGGCGGCGTATTTCGCCAAATTGACGCTCGGCAAATTGTAAAACGCGGCGACTTTTTCGGCCCATTCGATGATCGGCGGCGTCTTCCCCGCTTTGAAGTCGGCGAACATGTCGGGACTCAGCGTGTAGACGAACACAACGTCCATCGTGTTACGAAAAGAGAGCAGGCCGCGAACGATTCCTTCGTAAGAATCGATCGCCTGCTTTTCCGTAACGCCTTGGTCCGACGAACAGAAATCGATGAACTCGATGCAGGCGTTGTGAACCGTTGCGCCGAACACCGGCTCCCCCCTGGCGACGCGGAACGCTCCGTACCACGAACCCCCTTGGTCCGGAAACGGTTTCAAACCGATGTTCGAGTCCTTGAAATTCTGCTTGAAAAAGTCGACGGCGACGTTGCTGTACGGTTTCTTTCCCCGCAGCACGTCGCCGCCGAAGAACGCGACTTGCTGATATTCCTTCTTGTCGAACAGCTTGAACGTGTTCGACAACCCGCTCCGGATATGATCGTTAAAGTCCTCGGCGGCATGCAAGGAAAGGGCAAACGTCAGGGCGACGACGAAGAACAGGATTTTCGTTTTCATAAAATAATTAGCCGATAATTTCTAGGAGCTGGGACCCGTGGTTCCGGAGGGTAAAGATTGAAGGGGATCTGTTTCGACACGGCTCGGAATTCCATAGAGTTCCGTTTCGATTTCTTCCAACGTTTTTCCTTTGGTCTCCGGCATGAATTTCCATGCGAAGAACAATGCGGGAATCATGAAGCCGGCGTAAATCGCGAAACAGATTTCCGGCGCAATGTTTTTGAGCAGCGGAAACGTTTGGACGACGAGAAAACAGGAAGCCCAAATCGTCAGCGTTCCGACCGACGCGGCGCGTCCCCGAATTCGTGTCGGAAAAATTTCCGCGACGACGACCCAGGGAATCGGGCCCCAGGACATCGCGAACGCGGCGACGAAAAGGACGTTGAGAACGGGAAGAACCGCAAGGAGAAGCGACGCGGCGTCGAATCGGGATTTCAAAAAAAACAGGACGGACATCGCGGTCAATATCACGAAAATCAAGCAGGTTCCCGTTTTCAGTAACGGTTTGCGGCCCCACGAATCGATGGTCGCGATCGCCAAACCGGTGAACGCGATGTTGGCGAAACCGACGATCGCCTGCAGCCAAAAGGAAAAGCCTGCGGAGAACCCCGCTTCCTCGAAGACCTGGTTCCCGAAATACATGATCACATTGATTCCCGTAACTTGGGAGAAAAACATGAGGAGGACGCCGACCAGAAAACCGAACCGCAATCGGGAACCGAACAATTCCGAAAATTTTCCGCTCTCCCCGGCGAGCACCGTTCGAATTTCGTTCATCTCCCTTTCGGCTTCGGTCGGACCGAGTAATTTTTCCAATATTTTCCGTCCCTTGGCGTCGTTTCCTTTCGCGGCCCACCAACGGGGGCTTTCCGGAACGAAAAGAAGGAGAAGAAAAAAAGCCAGCGCGGGAACGCATCCCGTGAGAAACATTCCACGCCAGCTTTCCGCGACAAAAACATACGCCAGGGATTCCGCCGCGAAAAGCGAGGGATATTTTCCCGGCAAATGATGGATCAGGGCGTTGGAAGCGTAAGACGCGAAAATACCGCAAACGACGGCCAACTGGAACAAGGCGATGAACCGTCCACGTATTTTTGGAGGGGACATCTCGCTGATGTAAAGCGGAGCCGCCATGGAAGCGACGCCGACGCCGATTCCTCCGATGAAACGGAACAGGATCAGTTGGAGATACGTCGTTGCGTAACCGCAACCGTAGGCCGTCAGGAAAAAAAACACGGCAGAAACGAGAAGCACCGTTTTTCGTCCCCAAGCATCGGCAGCGACTCCGGCGAGACCCGCTCCGATCATGCAACCGACCAGAACGGAACTCACGAACCAACCTTCCCAAAACGGCGTCAGGGCAAACTGGGTCCGAACGGACGAAATCAGTCCGGAAACGACTCCCGTATCGAAACCGAACAACAGCCCGCCGAGGGCGGCGACGCCGCAGATGATGAAAAGAGTCAAAGCGCTGCCGACAGAAGGATCTTTCGTCGATGAGATCATGGTTCGAATTATTTCGTGAAACGAATTTTATTCGCCTCGTCGAACAGGGCGACGATGTTTTCGGCGGGGACTTCCGACAGGATATTGTGAATCTGTTGAAAAACGTATCCGCTTCCCGGCGAAAACAGGGCCAGGCGTTCCCGAACACAAGCCCGGACCTCTTCGGGAGTTCCGGTCGGAAGAATTCGCCGCGTGTCGCAACCGCCGCCCCAGAACGTGATGCGGTCGCCGAATTTTTTCTTCAATTCGACGGGATCCATTCCGGTACAACCGACCTGGACGGGATTGATGCTGTCGAGTCCCCCCTCAATCATCGAACCGATCAACGGCGCGACGCCGCCGCAACAATGGAGCTGCGTTTTCAGATGGGGCGCGATTTCCTTCGTCCGTTTCCACAACGCCGAATGGAAGGGCAGGAAATATTTTTTATACATCATCGGCGAAAGGAGCGGGCCGAGAGAACTGCCGAGATCGTCGCCGAAGAGAACGACGTCGATGAACGGAGCGACGATCGGGAGCCAATTCGCCAGGTTTTCCAAATGGATGCGGCAGAGTTTTTCCGAAAACCGAAGACAGGCTTCGGGATAAAGCCCCATGTAAGACATGTATTTTTCCATGCCGAAAAGATAGCAGGGAATTTCGAACATGTTTCCGCCGAAGAGGCCGATGATCGCCCGATCCGTCGACGCACGAAGACGCTTCGTTCCGTCGCGTAACTTTTCGATTCCTTGTTCATCCAAGGGAAAATCCCAACCGGGAACGGCGACTCCCGTCCACGAAGTTTTGGGGAGCATTTCCCGAAGATCGTCGAACGGATCGTTTTCGAAATCGCGGTCGGCCAACGGAAAAAAACATTGTTCGAAAAAAGCGCTGCCGCTTCGCATCACGGCGGCCCGTCGACCGTCGACCATCAAATACCAATCGCGGCCGTCCCGTTCCATGACGACAAACGACGGTATCAGGCAGTCGGTACCGTCGGGAAGAGTCCACGGTTTCCAATCGCCGGAATCGAGACAGAAGCCTCGTCCCAATTCGACTGTATCGATTCGGAACAAGTCGAGGATTTCCGGCTCGACGATCGCAAGTTGCTGGACGACGTCATAGACGTAGATGTTGCCCGTTTCGATTCCCAGAAAATTTTTCAACCGGGCGTACGCCATGGCGTTGATTCCGCTGGAACGGTGTCCGCCGAAATCGACCGGAATCCAAGGACAAGGCCGATGCTCCAAGGCCGCCAAGACGCAATCCCTCGACGTCGGCGGAATTTTTTGCGTCGACGGATCGTCTTTCCTTCGAGAATCGAAATCGGATAAGTTCATCATTTCGTCTTTCGGAGACTTTCGCTTGAAAACAAAATACCCGGACACGCTTCGCGGCTAAAACGCAAGCGATCAATGAAGCGGGTATAAACTTTCGAGCGAAAACGTAAGCAAGGAACCTCGTACATCCCTCGCTTACGCTTCGGGCTCTGTTTTTTCTTTCCGAAGTTTGTTCAAATCGCCGGTCGTTCGCATGGCGCAGAATTTCGGGCCGCACATCGTACAGAAATTCTCCTTGCCGTCTTCCGTCTGGATGGGACAGGTCGTTCCGCGACGACTTTCCTCATAATACTCCCGGGCGCGTTCGGGATCAAGCGACAGTCGGAATTGTTCGTTCCAGTCGAAGGCAAACCTTGCACGAGCCATGGCGTCGTCGCGGCTCCTTGCCTGGGGCCGATTTCGGGCGACGTCGGCGGCATGCGCGGCGATTTTGTACGCAATGACGCCGTTTCGGACGTCTTCCATGTTCGGCAACCCGAGATGTTCCTTCGGCGTGACATAACAGAGCATCGCGGCTCCGTGGACGGCGGCAAGCGTCGCTCCGATCGCGCTGGTGATGTGATCGTATCCCGGCGCAATGTCGCAGACCACGGGACCGAGCACGTAAAACGGGGCTCCGTGACAGACGTCGATTTGCCGCTTGATATTCATCTCGATCTGGTCCATCGGAACGTGTCCGGGACCTTCGATCATTACCTGACAGCCGAGTTCCCAAGCCCGTTTGGCGAGGCGGCCCATCACGTCGAGTTCGCCGAACTGGGCGGCGTCGGAAGCGTCGTGCAGGCAACCGGGCCGCAAACCGTCGCCGATGCTCCAGCAGACGTCGTGGTCCCGCATGATCTCGCAGAGCTCGTCGAAATGTTCGTAAAACGGATTCTCCTTTTTATGGGCGACCATCCATTTCGCGGTCAACGAGCCGCCGCGGCTCACGATTCCGGTGATTCTGGAGTCGATCAACGGAAGGTGTTCCTGAAGCAGCCCGGCGTGGATCGTCATGTAGTCGACCCCTTGCTTCGCCTGGTGTTCGACCGCGTCAAGAAAATGCCGCGGCTTCATGTCGAGAATATCGTCAAGCTGCTCGCAAACCTGATAGAGCGGCACGGTTCCGACCGGCACGGAAACGTTGTCGATAATCCGTTGCCGCAACAAGTCGATGTCGGCGCCAGTCGACAGATCCATGACGGTATCCGCCCCGTATTTAATGGCGTATTCGACCTTGGCGACTTCACAGAGCGCGTCTCCGGCGAGCGACGAGTTGCCCAAATTGGCGTTGATCTTGGTCCGCAGCGCGATTCCGATTCCGATGGGAACCAGTTTTTTGGCGAGGTGATTCTTGTTGGCCGGAATCACGAGCCGTCCGGCGGCGACTTCGGATCGGATCAACTCGGCGTCGAGAAATTCCTGTTCGGCAACGAGTTCCATCGCGGGCGTGATGCGGCCCTGCTTTGCTTCGAGATATTGGGTCATTCCGTTTGATCGCGGTCGAATGAATACAGTTGGAAAACCGTATTATACCGCCCCCTCCCGAAAACAGAACGGGGCAACCCCCTCAGCAGGAGACCTTATTCCTGGGCGATGATTTCGGTCGGATCTTCGATCAGTTCGTCGATTTGCACGGCGGTGTAGCCTTTGTACGTTCCGGGCTTGCCCCAGTACTTCGGAATGCCTTCGACGGTCACCAAGAGCGGCGTCCCGACGTTTTTCTGCGTACAGATCACGTCGCCGACCCGCAAATTGAGAAATTCGTGCATCTTCATTTTGGCGTCGGCAAGTTTGACCTTCAGCTCGACCTTCATGTTGCGGATCGACTTGCTGATCTTCTTGATCGACTGCGGCGTCGCCTGCTTCCGGCTGTAGGTCGTCCAGGCGTTCGTCGTCAGTTTCCCGGCGATTCGTTCGAACGAATTATATGGGATGCAAAGGTTCACGATGCCGCGAACTTCGATCAGCGCAACCTCGAAGCAGAGCAACACGACAACCTCGTTCGGCGGCACGATTTGGATGAGCTGCGGATTGCTCTCGACCTGCACCACGCTGAATTCGAGATCCATCACGTTTTCCCAAGCGTGCTTCAATTCCTTGAGAAAAAGGTTCGTGACGCGGGAAACCAGGCGCAATTCGATATCCGTGAGCGGCCTGCGAGCCATCAAGGTTCCTTCGCGGCCGCCGCCGAGTAATCGGTCGATCATCGGATACAGGATCGACGGATTGATGTCGAGAATCATGTTGCCTTCCAGCGGATCCGCCCGCAACAGATTGAAACAGGTCGGATTGTCGAGGCTGAAAATAAATTCGCTGTACGTCAATTGATCGACGCTCGTCAGCTTGACCTCGACGATCGTTCGGAGCATCGCGGAGAGTCCGGCGGCGAATTTTCGTCCGAAACCTTCGTGCAGCGTTTGGAGCGTTTTCATCTGCTCCTTGCCGACGCGTTCGGGCCGTTTGAAATCGTACGGCGTGATCTTTTCCTGCCGTGTCCAGCCGGATTGCGTCGTCGTCGCGACGATCGGACCTTTCGCCTGCGCCGCCGGCGTCGGTTTCGGCTCCTTCTTCTCCGACATCGCCATGATGTTCAGGAGATTTTCAACTTCGTCTTGACTGAGAACTTCTCCGGACATTTTTTCAGTGAACAGTGAACAGTGAACAGCGAAAAACGAACAGCGAAAAACGAACCGTGAACCGAGAAAAACGAACCGTTGACGGTTCGAAGAACGCTTGCGTCTTCATTGTTCACTGTTCACTGTTCGTTGTTCACTTTACCGAGACCGTTGCTCTGGCCGCGATTTGGGCGTTGCGGTCGGCGTTGTCTCGCAGCGGACTGTCGGGACAGAGACGGGAGACTTCCCGGAACGCGGTGGTCGCCATGTCGAAGTCTTTTCGTTGCAGCGACAGTTCGCCCTTCAAATACAGGACACGATCCAATATCGCATAGTCCGGCGGATGCTGCAAGACCTTTTGCACGTAAAGTTCGGCCTGCGAGTAATCTTTCTTTTTGAACGCCAACCAGGCCAAGGTCCAAGTCGCGTGGGACCAATATCTGCCGTTCGGATAACTTCGGTAAACACGGTTCAGGTACGTCGCGGCCTTGCGACCGCCGTTGTTCTCGATGTCGTCCCAAGCAAGGAAATACAGGGCGCCGTCGATGTTTTTGTCGTTCGGCGATTCGTCGACCAGCCGCTGAAAATACTCGATGCTCCGTGATGTGTCGCCGCAGTCCTCATAATAGAGGCCGAGAAACCAAAGGGCGTCGCGGTTCTGGTCCGTCTCCGGAAAGTCGTTGACGATGAGCTGAAGCAATTCAAGAGCTTCACGGTCCTTCTTGCGTTCGAGGGCGACCTTTGCGCGGAGCAACGCCGCTTCGGATTTCATCGCCGGAGACGCCGATCGATTCATGAGATCTCGCAACTTTTCGTCGAGCTGCTCGAACTTGCGGAGCTTGTACATCGAGTTGCAATCTTGCAGGATTCGCCGCTGTTCGGTGTCGCTCAACAGGTCGGTCGGCGTGGTCGGTGTGGTCGGTCCGCCGGTTCCTCCGGGATATCCGCCCGCCCCTCCCGGCGGCGACGCATTGCGACTGATTTCGGCAAGTTGTTCTTTCGTTTGTCGGAGCAGTGTCTGCTGACTAAAGTCGCTGGATCGAATCATTCCCGCCATCGCGTTGGTCGCCGCATTGGCCCGATCCATGTCGCCGAGCCGGGCGTAACAGAGAATCGCCAGCGAACAGGCCCGGAAAAACGTCGTTTCGTCGAGACTTCCGATCGCCGTACTCGGAACGAAATTGAAATAAAACTGTTTCGCGCCCCACGAACTGTATTGGACGTTGAGCAATGATTCAAGAATCTGCGCCGCGCTGCTCCAATTCTGTCGATCGTACTGCGTCGACGCTTCTTGAAACTTGTCGAGTTCCGTCGCGTCGGCACCGAGCCGGGGATTCAGGTCGTTGTTCCGATTCCAATCCGGATTGCGGTCCGATCGATCGCCGCGTCGACCGCCTCGCCGATCGTTGTCCGTATTTTGAGCGGTATCGAACGGATTGCCGCCTGGATTCACGTTGCCGCCGCCGCCGAAAGGATTTCCGCCGGGGTTCGTGTTTCCACCGGGATACGGATTGTACGGCGAGCGACCGCTTCCGCCGGGCGACGACGGATTTTTCGCGATCAGGTTGAGCTGCGACGAGGTGTCCGAGACGATGTTTTGCAGTCGGGTGCCGCCGGTCAAACCGGCGTAGCCGCTCATTTCGCTCATTGCGGCGTTCGCCTTCGCGGTGTCGCCCTTGTTGGCGGAGGCCAAGGTCAAGAGCGAACAGGCTTTCAGGTAGGATTCCTCGCTCAACTTGCGACCACCGGACGGCATGACGAAATAGTTGAAGACGAGCCGTTGCGTCGCCTCGGTGTACTGCGGCGCGAGCATCGGATCGAGCAGGGAAATCACTGAGGCCCAATTTTTCTGGTCGAACAGGAAGATCGACTTCAGGAGCGTGATTTCGTCGCGGTAGGCCGGTTCGGCGTTCCGTTCGATGCTCGTCAGCAAATTTTGGGCTTCCGTCGACCGTTTCAGGCCGTAAAGGCTCTTGACCTTCAGGAGAAGATCCTCGGTCGTCGGCTGCGTAATCTGGTCGATGATCGCCAACGCGCCGTTGAAGTCGCCGAGTTCGCCTTTGCAGCGGGCGAGGACCCGTTGCGTTTCGGGAAACATGCCGCTGCGGGGCCAACGAGCTTGGAAGTTCGCGAGCGTCGACATCGCCTGTTGGTAGGCGCCCCGTTCATATTGAGCGACGCCCCATTGATAAGTCGCCGTTTCGGCAACGGTCGGGTTCGTCGAGTTCGTCAACTGCTGGAACAGTTGGTCGGCTTCCGACGTCTTTCCGAGCCGGTTCCGAGCCAAGGCGAGGCCGAGTTGGGTGTCGGCGAGCCGTTCGCCCTGCGGATAGAGTCGCAAACATTCCGAAAAGTAGAATTCGGACTCCAGCGGAATATTTTCCTGCAGCGCAATGTCGCCGAGATAATACAGCGTGAACTGATTATTGGAATCCAAGGGCAGTTTTTCGACGAATTCTTCCAATCGAGGCCGGGCGAGGTCGTATCGGCCTTGAAGATAGGGAACTTCGCCGATTCGGAACAGGGCCGCTCTGGCGCAGGGATTCTCCGTTCCGAGGCTGATCAACTTCGAATATTGGGCCGCCGCCTGATCGAACAACTGGAGCCGGAGATAGGATTCGGCAAGGTAGAAACTCGCTTCGGCCGATTGGGCGTGGTTCGGAAACGACGTAAGAAAGCCTTCGAAACCGGTCCGCGCCTGGGTGAACTGTCCGGCGTCGAACGCTTGTTTAGCGGCGTTGAATCGGTTCACAGCGTCGTCGGCGACCGCCGAGGCGGCGATCAGGAGCGTCAGCAGGAAGGCAAAAAAGCGGTTCATCGGTCCGAATTCCTTTTCGGTGGTCGCGATCAATACATTTAGCCGGTACTCCGGCGTCTTACATTTAGCCGGTACTCCGGCATTTTCGAGCCCTATCCTTCGGCCCAAAATCCAAAATCACGCGGCAGTATACACGATTTCCCCGAATCGGCCAAGACGAAAATTTACGATTTTCATTTCGCCGCCAGAAAATATTGATCGATTTCATTCAGAGCCGATTAATCTCCTAACGCTCCCGGTTGTATACTGAAAATGGCGAGAAATTACCTTTTTCGTTTTTGACCAACAAAGAGCCCCAAGTGGAGCGGTACTCCGCGTAACTTGGGGGTTGAATCGGCAAAAAACAACCAATTTGTTCCCATTTGCAGTATATTGCACCACGACTTGGTTTGCAATATGATGAAAACGTCTCGGTCGATGTCATCATTCAAATCGGATTTGATTCCATGAAACAAATTTTACTTTACGGAATTCTCTTTTTGGCGTTTGCAACCGATTTCGTCCAAGGTGAAGTTCCGGTAAAGCCGAACGTGTTGTTCATCGCGATTGACGATTTGCGCGATTGGACGGGATATCTCCACACGCATCCGCAGGTCAAAACGCCCAACATGGATCGGTTTGCGTCCCAAGGAGTTGCGTTCGATCGGGCTTACTGTGCGGCGCCGATCTGTAATCCGTCACGGACCGCGGTCATGTCGGGGCTTCGTCCTTCGACGACCGGCGTGTACGACAACGACGACGATTGGCGGAAAATCGTTCCGAAAGAGATCACGCAACTCCACGCCCATTTTCACGACAACGGCTATCTTACGGCCGGAAGCGGAAAAATCTACCACGAAGCGTACAAGGTGAACGAAACCTGGGACGATTATCTCGATTCGAATAAAAAAGCCTACGTCAGCACGAAACGGGCGCTCAAGCAAGGTTCCAACGACGACGCGCATCTCGATCAATATTGGGACGGCGTCGGCGGGATCAAGTTCATGCCGCTCGACTGCGACGACGAAGAAATGGAGGATTACCAGATCGTCGATTATGCGATCGAACAGCTCAACCAAAAGCACGACAAGCCGTTCTTTCTCGCTTGCGGACTGCGCAAGCCCCACATGCCGTGGAACGTGCCGAAAAAGTATTACGCGATGTATCCGCTCGAAAACATCGTTTTGCCGACGGTCGATCCGAATGATCTCGACGACGTGCCGCCCGCCGGCGTCGCGATGGCCCGACCGAACGGCGATCATGCCGCGATTCTCAAGTCGGGACGCTGGAAAAACGCCGTGCAGGGATATCTGGCGACGATCACGTTTTGCGATGCGATGCTCGGCCGCCTTCTCGACGCCTTCGAGAAAAGCGAATATCGCGACAATACGATCGTCGTCCTTTGGAGCGATCACGGTTGGCATCTCGGCGAGAAGCAACATTGGCGCAAGTTCGCTCTTTGGGAAGAGGCGAATCGCGCGCCGCTCATCTGGCGCGTGCCGGGGCTGACGAAGCCGGGAACCCGCGTCGCCGTGCCGGTCGATTACATGCATATTTATCCGACGCTTTGCGATTTGGCCGGAATTCCGTTCCCGAAACAGGCCTTGGAGGGAAAAAGCGTGAGGGATTTATTGGCCGATCCGAATTCCGCTACGGAAACATTCGCCCTGATGACGCACCGATTCGACAACCATGCCGTGCGGACGCCGGAGTGGCGGTATATCCGTTACTCGAACGGCGACGAGGAATTATATGACGAAAAGTCCGATCCGTCGGAATGGAAGAACCTGGCGGATCGGTCGGATTTGAAAACCGTCAAGAAAAAACTCGCCGCCCTGATGCCGGCAAAAAACGCTCCGTCCAGCAAGGAGCCGAAGGTGAAGGCGAAACCGGAAAAAGTGAAAAGCCGGAACAAAGAATGAAAACGGAATCCGTTTTGCCGATCGTTCCGTACCCGCTTGCGTTTTAGCCGCGAAGCGCGTCTTGGCGGTGTTTTTCGTATCAATCGGCAACAAAACGGAGCACGAAGCGTCAGCGAGTGTTTTGAGCACATTCCCTCGCTAACGCGTCGGACTCTGAAACGCCTAACAGGGTAACGGTTGTCGACCGGCGCCGAGGATCAGTTCGCGAAGCCGCTGTTCGGAAAGTCCTTTCGGGGCCGAAGAACCGGCGTCGTGATGGATCCGTTCCTCGAACACGGTTCCGTCGAAGTCGTCGGCTCCGTACGACAACGCGACCTGGGCCAACGCTTCGCCAAGCGTGATCCAATACGCCTTGACATGGGGAATATTTTGCAACATCAATCGGCTGACGGCGATCGTTTGCAAAATTTCCTGCGGCGAGATCGGCGAGACGTCGAGTTGCGTATTCTTCGGATGAAAAACGAGCGGAATGAAACAATCGAATCCCTTCGTTTCGTCCTGTAATTCGCGGAGCCGCAACAAATGTTCGACTCGCTGTTCCGGCGTTTCGACGTGTCCGAAGAGCATTGAGGCGTTCGTCGGAATCCCGAGTTCGTGAGCGGTCCGATGCACGGCGATCCAATCGTCGGCGGAAATTTTGTTCGGAGCGATCCGTTGCCGAACATCGGCGTTGAAAATCTCCGCGCCGCCGCCGGGAAGACTCGACAAACCGACATCCTGCAAATCGCGCAACACTTCTCGGACGCTCATCCCGGAGAGCCGTGAAAAATTGACGATTTCGACTGCCGTCCACGCTTTCAGACGGAGCGACGGATATTTTTCGTGCACCGTTCGGAGAATGTCGCGGTACCAACCGTACGGTTTTTCCGGATGCACGCTGCTGACGAGATGAAGTTGCGTGATTCCGAATTCGACGGCCCGGTCGACCCGCCGCATAATGTCGTCGAGATCCAGAACATAAGCTCGTGAATCGACGTCGGAACAACCGAACGCGCAGAGCGGACAACCGATCCGGCAGACGTTCGTCGGATTCAGGTGGGCGTTGACGACGTAGCGAACCGCGTCGCCGTGCAAGCGTTTCCGCACGGAATCCGCCAAGGCTCCGGCCCGATGCAGGTCGACGTCTCGAAAAAGGAAAACGCCGTCCTCGAACGACAAGGGTTCGCCGTTGTCAATTTTCGTTTCAAGTGTTGGCGTTTTTCGCATCGGATTGTCCGGTTGTTTTGATACCACAATACACGGTGATGATTTTGTTACACACGGAGGCACAAAGTCACGGAGGAGAAAGCCTCTGTTTTCAACCTCTCCGTGCCTCTGTGCCTCCGTGTGAGAAAAAAACAAGACGGTAGCATTCAAGTTGCTAAATCTCGCTGCAATCATACAACAATGAATATATTGTGACAAAAAAATAGCCTGGATTTATTTTTCGCCCGGAGGCACAAAGTCACGGAGGAGAAAGCCTCTGTTTTCAACCTCTTCGCGCCTCCGTGTGAGAGAAAAACATCAACGTCGATGCTACAGTTTCGAAAAAACAAATCAAAAGTATCCGTTGATTACCCGATTGATACCATTTTTCATCAACTCGTCGCCAAAATTTAATACGTAACCGAGCTTCGTTTCAGTTAGCCTCAAATACGTAAGCAGTTGTTTCGAATGGACGGGATGCAATTTTTCAACAGATTTGATTTCGAGAATAACTTTGCCGTCGACGATCAAATCCGCACGAAATCCTTCGTCGAATCGCTCTCCGCCAAAGATAATGGGAACTCCAACCTGTCTCTGAACGCTAAGCCCCTGCTTTTCGAGGAATCGCGCCAAAACGATTTCATAGACCGATTCCAATAGACCAGGACCGAGTTCGCGATGCAATCGGACTGCGGTGTCGACGACAATGGTTCCAATTTCGTTTTCAGTCATCTATTTATTTCACACGGAGGTACAGAGATACCGAGAGGGAATGCCTTTGTTTTTTCTCCGCACTTTACGGCGAAATCAGGAGCGAAGAATATCGTTCATGTACTCAAAGCTTTCCCGGGCGAGGCGTTCCGGACCCGGGGCGTAATCGAACACTTCGACGGACGCCCAGCCGTCGTAACCGATTTCGTGGAGCGATTCGACGATCGGCTCGAATTTCAGGTCGCCGAAGCCGGGACCCCGCAAATTCGGGTCGTTCAGGTGAAAATAGATCAGGTGTTCCCGATTTCGTCGGATCAATTCGGGAATCGACAGGCTTTCGGAGGACATCGCCTTGCAGTCGAGATGCAGCGCAACGTGTTCGGGAGCTCCGATTCGTTCGATCAGTTCGACGGTTTCGGCGGCCGTCGTCAGGAAGTCGGTTTCCTTCGTGGAAAGCGGCTCGACGGCGATTCGAACATTGCATTTTTCGAGCATCGGCAGCACGCCGGAAAGAACTTCGGCAGCGTACGAAAACGCTTGGTCCCTTGAAACGCCGGGCAGCAGATTGCGCTGTTTCGGCGAACCGAGCACCATGAATTTCCCTCCGAGATCGGCACAGAGCCGAACGAGTTCGTTGAAATAATCGGCCGTCGTCCGTCGCACGGCGGCGTCCGGCGAGGTTAGGTAATATCCGTTCGTTTTGGCGAGCAGCCAATGAAGTCCGGTGATTTCGAGACCGGTCCGCTCCGCTTGGCGTCGGACTTCGTCCCGTTTCGCGGCGTTGATTTGCCGGACGTCCTCCGCCAACGTAAACGGAGCGATTTCGACTCCGGTGTAACCGATTTCCTTCACGAAATCAAAGACTCGTTCAAAAGGAAAGCCTTTTTCCGTGGTCCAGGATTCAAACGTTTCGTTACAAATCGCGAGTTTCATGGTTTTCAATATCGGGACCACAGGTCCCGGCTCGTTAATCATTTCATGAAGTTGCGTTCGATGAACAGCGTGTCGATCCGTCCTTCCTGGAAATCCTTGCTTTCGAGGATTTTTAATTGCAACGGAATCGAGGTTTTGATGCCTTCGACTTTCATTTCCCGGAGGCAGCGCCGCATCGAGTCGATCGCCTCCCGCCGCGTCGGTTGGTGAACGAGCAGTTTGCCGATCATCGAATCGTAGGTCGGACTGACCGTGTATCCGGCGTGAGCGTGGGAGTCGAAACGGACGCCGAAACCGCCGGGGACGATCATCTTCTCGATTTTGCCCGGCGACGGACGAAAATTGTGGTCCGGATCTTCGGCGTTGATCCGACATTCGATCGCGCAGCCCCGATGGACGACGTCCTTCTGTTTGAACGGCAGCTTTTCCCCCGCCGCGACCTTGAGCTGCAATTTGATCAAATCAATTCCCGTAACGAGTTCCGTGACGGGATGTTCGACCTGAATCCGAGCATTCATCTCGATAAAGTAAAAGTTCTCGTCCTTGTCGACGAGAAATTCGATCGTTCCGGCGTTGGTATATTTCGCTTCCTTGACGAGTTTCGTCGCCGCTTCGCACAGGGCCTCCCGGGTGCTCTGCTTGAGATTCGGAGCGGGACTTTCCTCGATCAATTTCTGGTGCCGTCGCTGCATGGAGCAGTCGCGTTCCCAAAGATGCACGACGTTGCCGTGCGTGTCGGCGATGATCTGCGCTTCGACGTGTCGCGGTCCTTCAATGAATTTTTCGAGGTAAACGGCCCCGTTTCCGAACGCCGCTTGAGCTTCCTGAGCGGCTTGCTGCAGCGCCGTTTTGAGTTGGTCCGCGTCCCGGGCGATGCGCATGCCGCGTCCGCCGCCGCCGGCCGTCGCCTTGATCAGCACCGGAAAACCGACTTTTTTCGCGAACTTGAGCGCTTCGGCTTCCGACGTGATCAGTCCGTCGCTGCCGGGAACTCGCGGGACGCCGACTTTCTGTGCGATTTCCCGGGCGGAATTCTTGTCGCCGACCAGCGCCATCGCCTCGGACGTCGGACCGATGAATTCGTAACCGCAACTCCGGCAGACGTCGGCGAAATGAGCGTTTTCGGACAAAAAGCCGAATCCCGGATGGACCGCTTCGGCGCCGCCGACTTCACAGGCGCTGATGATTCGGTCGATTTTCAGATACGAGTCCGCCGACTTCGCGGGACCGATGCAGATCGCTTCATCGGCAAGGTCGAGATACGCGGCGCCGCGGTCCGCCTCGCTGTACACGGCGACGGACTCGACGCCCATTTCCCGACAGGCCCGGATGATCCGCAGAGCGATCTCACCCCGATTCGCGATGAGAATTCGTTTAAACATGATTTATCGGCCTCCGTTCTTTTTCGGTTCGTAGGCGTGGTCCCGTTTGTTGAGGACTTTCGCTTCGATGATCTTGTCGATCGTCGGAACCATGGCGTCCTTGTCTTCCGGATCGACTCGCTGAATGTCGGCCAAAACGTCCATTCCGTCGACGACGCGACCGAAAACCGTATGTCGACCGTTCAACATGCTCGTCGGCACGAAGGTCAGGAAGAATTGCGATCCTCCGGTGTTCAGACCGGCGTGCGCCATGCTGAGCGATCCGCGAAAATGTCGTCGGTAATCCGGTTTCTGACATTCGCAGTCGATCATGTAACCGGGTCCGCCGCGTCCGGAACCGGTCGGATCGCCGCCTTGCGCCATAAACTGCGGCAGCACGCGGTGAAAGACGACGCCGTTGTAAAAACCTTTCTCGACCAGCGATACGAAATTCGCGACGGCGTTCGGGGCTTCGTTTTCGAACAGTTCCAGCGTGATGTCGCCTTTCGACGTTTTGAGCAGGACTCGCGGCAGTTTTTTGGTCGGATCTTTTTCACCGGCTTCGGTTTCCGCTTTGCGAACCTCCTGTTCCTTGGCCCAGTCCTTTTTGTAGGTCGGAATGTCGTCGATCATCATCTGGAGCGACATCGCCTGCTGCATTCCCTTTTGATTCTTGGGGAACGAGTTGAAGAAACGTTCAAAGGACCCGTTTTCCTTGGCGATCTTCAGCCAGGCTTCCGCGTCGTCGAGATCCATCGTCATCATGGCGGACAGTCCGGCGAAAACGTAGATCACGCTGGCTTCCGGCGAAATTCCTTTGGCCGCGAGTCGCTTGAAAATCTTGACGGACGGCTCGAAATTGTCGCGGCGGTATTCCCATTCGACGAGGCTGTAAAGCCAGTTCGTGACCCAAGGATTCTTGTTCGGCGTTTCGTCGAACGCATTCAAACCGGCCTCGATCATCTGCTTGATCAGCTTTTCGCCTTCGGCGTATTTTTCGTGATACAGCTTGTCGATTTCGATCTGACGTTCCGGCTTGGCGTCCTGATTCTCGATCGTCCAATCCTGGAGTTGCTTGGCAATCGCTTGGAAGGCGGCATAGACCTTCATGAACTCCTTGTTCTTCGGCCCGAGATTCTCGGCTTCCGCAAGGCTCTTGACGTATTGCGGCTCCAAAGCTTTTTCGGTAGACGTTTCAACGGGCTTTTCCGCTGGTTTTTCTGCGGGTTTATCCGCTGGTTTTTCTGCGGGTTTGTCGGCGGGTTTATCCGCTGGTTTATCGGCGGGTTTATCCGCAGTTTTCTCAGCGGCGGCGTCCTGTTTCTTTTCCGGAACGGCGTCTTGAGCGAAGACGGCGGTCGAAATCAGAAAAAGAGCGGCAAAAAAGAATATTCTCATTATTTTCACGGGGGGTTGAAGTTGAAAGTTAATGTTTAACCGGAGCCGGGACCTATTGGTCCCGGAGAACACGGCCGGTCCCAAAGAGAACCACTGTCAAATATAAGCGTAGGACCAGCCTTTCGCAACCCCCGCCGATTCTCACGAAATCTTGATTCCGGGGTTGATTTTTCGTGTTTCCGGGTTTAGGATTAAACGAAATTAGCCGCGTCGCCCGCGACGCGCTGAAGTTTGAGAAAACGAGGCGCCGGAGTACCGACTAAATAGGGGTTCGGAGTACCGGCTAAATAATAAAGGAGAAAGCGATGAAATCGACGTTGTTGACATTGTTCGTTCTCTTGCTGCCGCTTTCCTTGTTCGGAGCGGAACCTTGGCTCGTCGAGAGCGCCCGGTTGCCGGCGGGAAGCGAGACCAAGAACCGGCAGCGCATGCTTTGGGCCGATTCCGTGCGGTTCCAGAATATCAAAGACGTCGTCGGCGGTCCGATCGAAGTCGAACGCTGGGTCAACGCTCCGCCGAAAGATTTTGCCGGAAAGTTCGTCCTCATCGAAGTCTGGGCGACGTGGTGTCCGCCCTGCCGCCGCAGTCTGCCGTTGCTCGAATACTATCAGGAAAAGTACAAGGACGATCTCGTCGTCGTCTCAATCTGCGAAACGGACGAAGAAGCCCTGAAAACGATGGAAGGCTCGCTCAAATTGTCCGAGATCAAGGTTCCGCTGGCCGTCGACACGTCGCGCCGGTTTGCGAACAAGCTCGGCGTCTTCGGCATTCCACACGTCGTCGTCATCGAACCGGTGTTCGGAGCCGTGCTCTGGGAAGGCATGCCGACGCAGATCGGTTTCGAACTGAGCGACGACAAAATCGCGAAGTTCGTCGAAGCCCGGAAAAAATTGGCCGCCGCCGGAAAACTGCCGGAAAAAGCGCCGTTCGAATTCGTCGCCTGTCCGCCGGATCCGAACAAGCCGAACGAGAAACCGAAGGCTCCCGTCCGTTGCGCCGGCGGCGACGACGGCACCGCCTGCGGCAATTGAGTGTTATGTGTAATTGTTCGTCATCCCCGCGCAGGCGGGGACCTAGAGAGTAGACTACAATTAGGCCTTTGCACACGTAATTAACGGATGCAAACGGTCAACAACGGCGTCCGTCTAGGTCCCCGCCTGCGCGGGGATGACGGATTGTTTCGTTCCGCACACCAACCTTACCCATGTACACCGAGATCATTATTCCGTCGTTTTGCGATCGAATCATCGGCTTTTCCGTTCCCGAGTCGAACGTCGTCTGGGCGATGTCGCAGAAAGGACTTCACAAGATCGAACTCGGCCTGAAAACAACGGTCCAGACGGATCCGAACCACGCCGAGGATTACGAAATCTTCGACACGGAGGCGAATATCCTCGACTATAAAGGCCAACAGAGCCGGATGCTGGGCGAGAACGGCGGCGATCCGATCCTGCAATCGACGATTCGACATACATTGCAGCGAGGTCCGAAAGGAACCGTTTCCGCACGCGGCGAAAGCTGGGAATGTTTCGATATTCTCGGAGCGGACGGCAAAAAGGTGGAGCAACTCCGATTTCTGGACAAGTCCGGCGATTGGTGCTACGCGACGTTCTCCGAAGACGGTCGCTATGTCATCGTCGGCGTTCCGAACCAGCTCTACGCCTATTGCCGCATCGACCGCTAATCATTTCAGAGCCCGACGCGATTTCAGAGCCCGACGCGTCAGCGAGGGATTGTGCTCGCTGACGCGTCGGGCTCTGTGTTCCTGCTAGCGTTTCGACTGAATCGCGGTATTGATGTTCGCGGCGATCCATTGATTGAGGCCGTCCCAATCGACCGGCGGCAGCGACGCCTTGTCGGGGCGCAGCTTTTCGGCGCCGCGAATATAAACGTGTACGACGTCGTCCGCCGTTTTGTCGGTGTTCCAATGGATGAGGATTCGAATGCATTTCGACAGGGCGCCGGGAACGCCCATTTCGTGGCTGCACATCAAAGCGACGTTCATCCAGTTGAACTGCCGGGCCGCAAGGGCCGGAAACTCGGCGTTCAGGTCCGGCGTCGTCGTAAAGATCACGCTGGCGACGTCTTCCGGTTCGATGCCGTTGGCTCGAATCAAGAGCGCCAACAATTCACGGGTTCCCTTGAGAATCGCCGCGCTGCTGTTTTCCTCGACCGTCGTCGCTCCTCGAATTCCTCGGCAGGGCATGGGGGTGTGGAGTGTGGAGTGTGGAGTGTAGAGTGTAGAGTGTAGAGTGTAGAGTGTAGAGTGTAGAGTGGTGTACGCGAACTCTACACTGATCACTCTACACTCTACACTTTTTTCTATTTCAGTCGCGGATCGGCAAGTCGGATCAACAACGTTTCGAGGATCAGTCTCGGATCGCTGCGGCTCGCTCCTTTCAAATCGAGGTCGGCTTGCAGCAACCATTGCAGCAGCTTTTCTCCCCGACGGCGTCCGAGCGTTTTGAGTTGCTGTTCCGACTTGGCGACGAAAAACTTCTTGATTCCAACTTTTTCCAAGGCGGCGGCAACGGAAATCCTTTGATTGGTTTTTTCGCCGTCGACGATCAACTGCGTCGCCGCGCCGAACTTTCGAAGCGAAAACGCAATCTGCGCGAGGATTCCGATCGAATTCTCTCCGGCAAGCAGCAGGTTGTCGAGCTGCCGAATCGCGGCGGCCGCCTTTCCGGACAACGCAAGGTCCAGCATTTCGAAAGTCGTCTGCGTTCGCCAGGAACCGACGTTTTGGCGAACGACTTCCGTTGTAATGGGACTCTTTGGCGGCACGCAGAGCGAAAGCTTGGCGAGTTCCTGATCCAACAGACCGAGTTCCGCTCCGGCAAGATCGACCAGCAGGGCCGCCGCATCGGGTTCGCAGACCGTTTTGTGCTGCCGCTTCGCCCAGCGAACGATCCATTTCGGGACCTCTTTTTCCGGCAGCGGCGCGGCGTCGACGAGAAATCCGACCTCCGCCAATTTTTTGAACATCCGCGTGTTCGACGGAAAACTTTGGAGTTCCAGCAGCAGCACGCCGCCGGTCGCCGGTTTTTCGACGTAATCCTCCAAAATATCGCGGTACTTCGTGAGAAACGGATCGGCATCTTCGATCCAGACGAGCCGCCGTCCGTTGCCGAACATCGCCCGGGTCGAGACTTCGCTGAGAACCTGCTCGATTTTAACCGTCGCCCCTTCGAAACGGGACAACGAGAACTCGGCGTCGTCGTCGGTCAGGACGTGATCCCGGATCGCGCGGATCGCTTGGAATTTCAGGAACGAATCGCCGCCGTACACCGCGCAGACCGCCGGAATCTCGACCTTTCCGGCGTCCCAAAGATAATCGTTCGCGGTGATCGGTTTCATGGAAGGTTTGGGCGTTTGTTCGAAATTTATTCCAACGGCACGGAGTCGAGATAAAACGTATCGGGACAGAGGTCCTGACCGTGCGGCCAAACGACGGTTCCGAGATCGGGACGCGCCTGGGAAAAATAGTTCCAATCGCTCAATTCCTCGAACCACGGACTGCGACCGATGTACGGCGTCATGTCGAACTTTTTCGTTTCGCCGTTCCCAAACGTCAACGTCAGCGTGAAATCGGAGTTAACTGTAACCGTTACGACACGCGGATTAAGCTTCGTCGATAATAATTTTGTTCTCATCGGTCGAAATCATCGTAAAGGGTCGATATTGGGCGGATCAATTCCATTGACGGCCATTTCCCAACAATTCAGCAGTTCGTCTTCATGGATATCGATCCAAGTACGAATCATCCGGAGCTTTTTCGTCGGCAAATCGCCGACGAGGAGTCTGCCGGACGGAATTGCAAGCACGGCTTCTTCGCCTTGATACCAAGCGTGAATATGCGGCAGATGATGTTGTTTATTGTCATAGGTAAACATCATCACCTTGATTCCATAAAACGACGACAGTTCCGGCATCAAATTCACTCTTTCGTGTTTTACTAGCCCCTGTTCCCTGATCCCTACCCCCTCTCTAATCCGGCGTCCAGAGTTTCGAGGTGTTTCCGGCGGGGATTCCGGCTTCGGCGTCCGGGGTCCAGAGTCCGCCGACGGCCGCTTCTTCTTGTCGAACTTCCCGAGCTTGTTGGGCTCGCATCGTCGGCGTGCCGTCCGGATTGATCAGGCCGAGGCGGACGAACAGGTTGTTCAACGCTTGCATGACGCCTTCTTCCCGACCGTGTTCGTTGACGAGATGTCCGATCAGCGCGTGAGCTTCTTCGGCGCGTCCAAGTCCGAGCAGAATCGAGACTTCGTGGAAGTTCCAAACGGCGTCGGACCGTTTTTCCTCCATCGCTTCGTTTTTCGCCTTTTCGATCCATTCCAACGCTTCTTCGAGCTTGCCCGTCACAAAGCAGACGTCGAGGATTCCTTCAAAGGCGAGATGCCGTGCCTGAGCCGGCGTTTCCTTCATCGACCGATTGAGGAGTTCTTTGCCGAACTTATACAGGGCTCGCGGCTCCTTCATCACGGCGAGAATTTGGAGGCCGTCCATCAAGGCGTTGACCGGCAGTTTTTCGACGTCGAAGCGGAACCAGCGCCAAACCGGTTGGCTGTCGAGAACTTCCATGGGATCCTTGTCGGAACCTTCGGGAATCGCGATCGGACCGAATTGCGGCAGGCCGAGCTTTTTCCTCAGCAAGTCGACGACTTCGTCGGTCGATTCGTCGACCAACCAATACTCGATGACTTGAATCGCTCCCTGGATGCGCGGAACATATTTCGGATCGTTTGCGGCCTGTTTCGGCGTTTTGCCGTCGAGAAGTCCGAGCGGATGGTCGCACCAAAAATCGACGAATTCCGTTTTGAAATATTCCTTGGCGATGCCGTTGATCGCTTCGGGATCCGACACGATTTCCGGGAGGATTCGGAACCGGCGTTGGATTTTCGAATGGGTTTTCGACATCGAACGATGGTTTTCGGTCTTCGATGGCTCCCGGTAAAGGTCGCCGAGCGTTGAACGAAGCAGCGAATCGAAGGCCGACCGGTCGTCGCCGAGCAGTTCCATGACTTCGAGTCGGGCGGGCCGATCCGTTTCCTTGCCGAACAGCAGGCAGGTCGCGATCTGCGTCGAAACGGTTTGCAGCGTAAGCTCTCCGGCCGTTTTGACGAACGGCCTGTCGAGAACGATCAACGCGTTCTGCGGCGGCGGCACGTTGTTGTAAGCGTAGGCCCGATTGTCGAAATCGGTCGTCACGAAATTCGGCGTCGACAGCAGGCGTTCCCGGACCGCGTCGAAATCGGAAACGGGGATCTCGAAGAAGAAAACGTCTGTTTTGTCGCCGAGCGAGTCCTCTGACATGAAGAGTCGGATCGCTTCGGCGTCGGCGGCGTCTTCAGCCGAGGTATTGGGCAGCGACGCGAAGGTCCGCAACGCTTCGTTTCCGCCGGCGTCGTCGAGCAACCAATACCGGATCGCGGCGATGTTTCGCCAGATATTCGGCCAAACGGCGGCGTGAGCGGTCAGCGATTCGAATTTTTTGAGGGCGTTTTTCCATTGCATCAGGCTGAGGAACTCGATGCCGTCTTCAAACGTCGTTTTATCGGGAAAATTGTCCGGACAATCGTTGTCGGTCAACATGTCGCGGAGCAGCAAGGGAATGTCGTTCAGCGACGTCGCTTTGAACAGCAGGGCGTTCGCCTGTTCGGCGACCAAAGGAAACGACTTGAGCCGGTTACCGATCGCGATGACCGGCAGAATATGTCCCGTCACGAAAAGTTGGGCGGCGACCTGCAACATGCCGCTGAGCAACGAACTGTGGACGGTTCCCTCCTTGCTCCGTTCGAAGGCGTCGATCAAGACGGAGACCGCCTGTTTGAAATCGGCGTGCGCGGCAAGGGCCAAGGCGTATTCCGAGGCCGCCACGGGATTCTCCGGTTCTCTCCCGGCAAAGGTTTTCGCCAGGGCCAAGGCGTCTTCCCAACGGTTTTCCGTTCGAAAGATGGAAAGTTTCGCGGCGGCCAGGCAGGCGCAATCCGGATGCGATTTCTCCAGATTCTCGATGAACGTCAGACAGGAACCGGTTTGCTTCGATTCGAGGAGCCGTTCGATCTGTTCGATCTCCTTGATCATATCGGGGCAGCAGAATCGGATTTTCTTTTCACGGCCGCCGGGACACAGCGAATAGGGATCTAAAGGCATATTGCGCGAGGGTTGGAGAGGAAAACGCTTGGACACCGGACGGCATCCGGCGTGAAAATTCGGCCGCTTCATTTTACACCAGGGGCCGCCGAAAACGAGAGGGGGCGACGAGGCTCCGGCCGGGCGGCGGGTGTCGTGTACATGGGATGAATTCGAGTACCTGCCTTTTCTTTTCCATTGGGGAAGGGTAGAATTTTGGTCAATGTTTTTTTGCGTCAAATCCACCCTGTCCCTACCGAGAGTTTCTATGATCTACCAGATACATCCCGTTGATTGGGAATCGTCGTTTTTCGGCTTTCCGATCGGATCGCTCGACATTCCGGCAGGGTTTTCGTCGATGGAACTTCAGGAAACGCTCCGGGCGGCTCAGCAACGCTTTCGATTGATTTACGTCAACTTACAGGAATTCGGCCCGGAATCCCTTGATTCTCTCGATGCGCCCTGTTTCCGATACGACCAACGGATCACGTTCAAGAAAACGATTCCGCAGGTCGTGTCGCCGGTCGACGAACACGTCAAGCCGTACACGTCGACGATCTGTTCGAAGCAGATCGAGGCCTTGGCGATCAAATCCGGTGCGATGTCGCGATTCAAACGGGATCCCGAGCTTTCCTTGCAATACGAACGCCTGTTTTTGACTTGGATCAACAATTCCGTGTCCGGGGGATTGGCCGACAGTATTTGGACTTGGCGGGAAAACGGTAAAATGGTCGGTCTGGTAACGGTTCGCTGCGCCCGTCGTGTCCGTCCGGATAACGGTCAAACGGAACGCGAAGCCCGAATCGGCATGTTGGCGGTCGACGACGCTTTTCGTCGCAAAGGAATCGCCGGCGGCTTGTTGAACGCCTGCGATTTTTGGTGCAATTCGCTCGACATTCCGACCGCCGCGCTCGTCACGCAGTCGGACAACGTCGCAACGATCGCTCTCTGTGAGAAATTGGGCTACGAACAGGCGGAGCGGGATTCCGTCTACCATTATTGGTCCCCCGGTTGGGTTTACGATACCCGACAAGGTTGGATCCGCCCCGTGAAGGCGTAAATCTTTTGCGGCGCGGCAAGGCGGCGACGCCGTGAGCCGCTCGTTCCTCGACGCGAAAAAACGCTTTGTTCTGAAATACCGGCAGGGGCGAGAAACGATTGAACCTTTCAAAAACCTTTTGCTTGTCGCTTTTTTAGCGAAGCCTTGGACGAAACGGTGCGAGCGAAAAGATATTTAATCACAGGGATCGGCGGATTCGTCGGCGGACATCTGCTGAATCTGCTCGACTTCTCGAACGAACCGATTGAGACGCTTGGAATCGATCGCCTGGTTCGGGAGACGCCGCAAACGAAAAATCGGATGGAAGCGGTTGACCTGTTGGACCGCGACCGATTGCGAGGACTCGTTGCCGAATTCCGACCCGATTTCGTGATCCATCTGGCGGCCGGAAGCAGCGTCGCGGAGAGCTGGAAAGACCCCGCCGGTTGTTTCCTGAATAATATGACGGCGTTCCTGAATCTTTTGGACGCCGTTCGGGACTCCGTACCGGGCTGTCGGATTCTTTCGGTCGGTTCGGCGGAAGTTTACGGAGGCGTCGACTCCTCAACCGGTACGTTGCGGGAGGAGATGATTTTGAATCCCCGGAATCCCTATGCGATCGGCCGACTCGCTCAAGAACAGTTGGGACGGGTTTACGTCGACGGTTTCGGGCTCGACATTATCTCGACACGTTCCTTCAACCACACGGGTCCCGGCCAGAGTCCCCGGTTTGCGGTTCCGTCGTTCGTTCGGCAATTGGTCGACGCCAAGCAGCGGAACGGTAAGAAAGCCGTCTTGAGTACCGGCAACGTCGAGGTGATCCGCGACTTATCCGACGTCCGCGACGTCGTCCGGGCCTATCTCTTGCTGCTCGAAAAGGGCCGCTCCGGCGAGGTGTATAATGTCTGCAGCGGCGAGGGCCGAACCTTGCGAAGCGTGATCGAAACGGCGGCGAAACTGTTGGATCTCGACGTCGAGATCGTGGTCGACGAAAAATTGTTGCGACCGAACGACGTGAAATCTTTCATCGGCAGCAACGAAAAATTGACGAATGAAACCGGTTGGCGTCCGGAGATCCCCTTCGAAACGACTCTCCGCGACATGGAAAATAATCCTTGAAAAAGAGCCGGGGACGAAGCCGTACTCGGCGCAGTCCCCGGACAGCCCCGCGAACCGATGAAAATCTCCAAAAAAATCTCCGACTTGATCGGCAACACGCCGCTCTTGGAACTCTCCAACTACTCGGAGGCTAACGGCTTGAAAACGCCGCTTGTCGCCAAACTGGAGTCGTTCAACCCCGCCGGCAGCGTCAAGGACCGAATTGCCGTCGCAATGATCGACGACGCCGAGTCGAAAGGACTCTTAAAGCCGGGCTCGACGATCATCGAGCCGACCAGCGGCAACACGGGAATCGGCTTGGCGGCCGTCGCGGCGTCCCGGGGCTATAAAATCGTGCTGACGATGCCGGAAACAATGAGCGTCGAGCGGCGGAACCTGCTCAAGGCTTACGGAGCGGAGCTCGTCTTGACGGACGGAGCCAAGGGAATGAAGGGAGCGATTGAAAAAGCGGAGGAACTGCTTGCCGCGACGCCGAACGGTTTCATGCCGAGCCAATTCGAGAATCCGGCGAATCCCGAAATTCATCGGAGGACGACCGGCCCTGAAATCTGGACCGACACCGACGGAAAATTGGACGTTTTCGTCGCCGGCATCGGAACCGGTGGAACGATCAGCGGCGTCGGCGAGTTTTTGAAATCGAAGAATCCCGGAATTCGGATCGTCGGCGTGGAACCGGCGGCGTCGCCTGTTCTTTCCGGTGGAGCGGCGGGGCCCCATAAAATCCAGGGAATCGGCGCCGGATTCGTTCCGAAGACCTTGAACACGTCGATTTACGACGAAATCGTCGCCGTGGAAAACGACGCCGCGTTCGCCGTCGGAAAGTCGGTCGCCCGGTTGGAGGGCGTGTTGGTCGGAATTTCCTCCGGCGCCGCTCTTCACGCGGCAACGGAAATTGCCAAACGGCCGGAAAACGCCGAAAAAATGATCGTCGTCCTCTTCCCCGATACGGGAGAACGTTATCTCTCGACGCCGATGTTCGCCGAATAAATCCCCTCCCCATTTAGCCGGTACCCCGGCGCCCCTTCACAGACTACAAACCACGCCCTATGGAAATCCCTTTCGTTCATCTCCACTGTCACAGTCATTACTCGCTGCTCGACGGCGCCGGCAAGATCGAAAAGCTCGTCGAGCGGGCCAAGGAGCTTGAGATGCCGGCGCTGGCGCTGACGGATCACGGCAATCTCTTCGGGGCCTTGGAGTTCTACCAAAAGGCGACGGCGGTCCAACTCAAGCCGATCATCGGATTCGAGGCGTACATCGCGACCGGCAGCCGGTTCGACAAGTCGGCGGGCTCGCAGAAGGAATCGAGCTATCACCTGACGCTCTTGGCGATGAATCCGACGGGATATCGCAATCTCATCAAGATGTCGAGCCTGGCGTTCAACGAGGGATTTTATTTTCGTCCACGAATCGACAAGGAACTGCTTCGTCAATACAACGAGGGACTGATCTGTCTCAGCGGTTGCGCGTCCAGCGAGTTTTCCCGCAGCATTTTGACCGGCGAGAGCGACGGCTACGCCAAGGCGAAGGAAGTCGCCCTTTGGTATCGCGATTTGTTCGGCGACCGATATTATCTGGAGATCCAGGACAACGGTTTGGAGCTCCAGAAAATCATCCTGGAGGAGGCGTCGAAAATCTCCCGGGAGCTTGGAATTCCGACCGTTGCGACGAACGACGTCCATTACGTCAACCAGCGGGATTCCGAAGCGCAGGATATTTTGCTTTGTCTCAGTACGGGCAAGTTCCGGACCGACGAAAAACGTTTCAAAATGGATTCCGACCAGTTTTTCCTCCGTAGCGGCCGGGAGATGCTGCAAGCGATGCCGGGCCAGGAAGACGCGATTCGTCGGACCGCGGAAATCGCCGAACGCGTCGACTGCAAGCTCGACTTGAAGAAACGATATTTCCCCGTCTTCACGCCGCCGGAAGGACTTTCGTCGGACGACTATCTGCGGAAACTCTGCATCGAGGGTTTGAAACGGCGTTACGCCGGCAATCCAAAACGGCTGAAGGACGGCGAACTGTCCGAAGAGGTTCTCGCCCGTTTGGATCGGGAACTCGGCGTTATCGCAAAGCTCGGTTTCCCAAATTACTTCCTGATCGTCTGGGATTTCGTACGATTTGCCGAGGAGAACGGCATCCATCGGACGGCGAGGGGTTCCGGCGTCGGCGCCTTGGTTTGCTATGCGCTGAACATGTCCCATGTTTGCCCGCTGGAGTTCGATTTGCTTTTCGAACGGTTTTTAGACGAAAACCGGGTCGAGGCGCCGGATATCGACATCGACTTCGACCAGGACCGTCGCGGCGAGGTGCTCGAATACGTGAAACGAAAATACGGCGAGGAAAACGTCGCGCAAATCGGGACCTTCGGGACCATGGCGGCCCGGCAGTCGATCAAGGACGTCGGCCGCGTCCTCAGTCATCCCGGCTCGATGGTCGAGTCGATCACGAAACTGGTCCCCGACGTGCCGAAAATGAAGATCGACAAGGCGCTCAAGGAAAACGAGGAACTGCAAAAACGTTACGACACGGAGCCGGAGATCAAGGAACTGATCGACTACGCCAAACAGCTCGAAGGATTGGTCCGACAGCCCGGCGTCCATGCGTGTGCCGTCGTGATCGCCGACAAGCCGCTCACCGAGTATTTGCCGTTGCAACGGGTCAAGGAGGAACCCGCCGCCGTCACGCAATGGCAGATGGGCGACGTCGAGAAGGCCGGGCTGCTCAAAATGGACTTCCTCGGGTTGCGCAATCTCGCGATCCTCGCCCAGGCGATTGAGATCATCAAGCAGACGACCGGCGAAACGATCGATCCGTACCGTTTTCCATTGGACGACAAGGAAACCTACGCCCTGCTCTGCCGGGGCGAGACGAAGGGAATCTTCCAACTCGAAGGCGGCGGAATCCGCGAATTGTTGCAACGGATGAAGCCGGACAGTTTTCGTGACATCATCGCGACTTTGGCCCTGTACCGTCCCGGTCCCTTGGAGGGCGGCATGGTGACGCAATACGTCGAAGTGAAGCACGGCGAGAAAAAAGCCGTGTACGACCATCCCGTGATGGAAGAAGTCCTCGCGGAAACCAACGGCGTCATGGTGTACCAGGAACAGATCATGCGGATCTTGAACAAGCTCGGCAAGATCCCGCTCGGCGAGTCGTACACGATCATCAAGGCGATCAGCAAGAAGATCCAGGAGAAGATCGAGAAGGCTCGCGGCCAATTCATCGAGGGTTCCGTCGAAAACGGTTTGGCCAAGGAAAAGGCGGAGGAGATTTTCGAGTTGATCATCAAGTTCGCCGGTTACGGTTTCAATAAATCGCATTCGACGGCGTACGCCTTGGTCGCCTACATGACCGCGTACCTGAAAGCGCATTATCCGCTGGAATTCATGGCGTCGCTGCTCTGCGGCGACATTTCGAAACGAAATTTCAAGTCGAAGGATTCGACCGTCGAGCATATCGAGGATTGTCAGCGGATGAACATCACGGTGCTGCCGCCGGACATCAACCGTTCCGAGGCGATTTACGCCGTGAAGGACGGAGCGATTCCCTTTGCGTTGACGGCGATCGCCGGCTGCGGGGTGGGCGCCGCCGCGAACATCGTCGCCGCCCGAAACGAGGGCGGACCGTTCAAGGACCTGTTTGATTTCTGTGAACGGGTCGATCCGAAAGCCTGTCCGAAGGCGAGTATCGAAAAGTTGATCAAGGCGGGGGCCTTCGATTCGTTCGGCTGTTTTCGTTCGCAATTGGTCCAAGCTCTCGAAGGCGCGTTCAAGTCGGCGCAGAACGCCGCCGAGGACAAGGCGAAAGGACAAAAGAGTCTTTTCTCGATGTTCGAAGACGACGAGCCGCCGCAAACGGCGATGAAGAAAGCGGCCGCCGGATTGCCCGACATCCCGGAGTGGTCGGACAAGGAAAAGGCGACGTACGAAAAAGAGACGCTCGGATACTATCTCTCGACGCATCCGCTGAAGGAGATGGAGGCCGCGTTCCGACAATTCCGGACCTGTACCTGCCCGGAAGCGACGGTCCTTGCGAATCGGGCTCCCGTCGTGCTTGCCGGGATGATCGGGGAGATCAAACTTGCCGTGACGAAAAATCCGAAGCCCGGCAGGCCGAGCCAATACGCGAATTTCACGCTGGAAGACGCCGACGGCGGAATTCGTTCGATTATTTGGCCGGAACAGTACGATATTTACAAGGAGCTGGTCAAGACGGAGTCGATCGTGTTCGCGACCGGCAAGATCGACCGCAGCCGCTGCCAGGACGACCAGTCGCCGGACGCGAATTTCATCGTCGACGAGTTGTACACGGTGGAGGACGGCATGCAGAAGCTGACCCGGGGCATCGCGATCACATTGGATGAAACGAAACACGGGATCGACGGAGCGAAAAAGCTGCATGAAATTTTGCGTCGTTATCCCGGCTCCGGCGACGTGGAGTTGTCGATTCGGTTGTCGAACGGCGCGTTGGCGTTGTTTCGCGGCGTGAAGATGCGGATTGATTTGAACGTCGAGTTACGAAAACGAGTTGCTGATCTTCTCGGCGGCGACGCGATTCGGTTGCTCAATGCTCCGCCGAAGAAGCCGAAAGAGGAATTCGGCGGTCGCAAACAATGGAAGCGTGAAGTTTGACGAAAAACGAAAACGGAGCCCGACAAAACGGAGCCCGACGCGTCAGCGAGGGACTGATCAGCGTTATACTATTTGTACTGCGCAAGTTGCGAAACATCGAACATTGAACGAGGCTGGAGACTGTAGGCCGGAGGCTGGAGTTCCCGCTTTCCAACCGTTCCCTCCGGTCTCCAGTCTCCAGTCTTGCGGCAAATTGAAGGTCGCGTTCACAAACAAAGTCGTGAACTTGCGCAGTACAACTATAAACGGCGAGAAACGACCTGTTTTCGGCTGAAAAGAGCCCCAAGTGGAGCGGTACTCCGCGTAACTTGGGGGTGGGATCGGTTCGACGGAGGCGGGATGCAACGGCATTTCGAATTCGGGGGGCTTGTTTTTTGTCGACATTCGGGTATTCTTTACGTGTAATGGGCGTCCGTGGCGCAATTGGATAGCGCATCGGTCTTCGGAACCGAGGGTTGGGGGTTCAAATCCCTCCGGGCGTATTGAGAAGGCTCCGATCGTGAGATGGAGCAGCGGAAAATTCACTATCAGCATGGTGAAGATTCGAACCGCCGTTCAACTACTCAGCCGCAGAGCGGTCACAGAACACTGTGCCCGCTTTTTTTCTGCGCCGATCTTGATCGTGAGCTAGATTTCTGATACAGTCTTGCCGGCGTATCAGAACCGCTGGTCTTTGAACGGACCGTTATGAATCACTCTTACGAATCAAAACATGCTGGCTCTGACCCGAATGTCACTTATTCCTATATTGTTGCGCAATCCGAGCGCGGATCGCGGCGTGACCGCGATGGTCCAGAGGGTCGCCGTCGGTCCGTGGCGGGGCAAGGGAACCGGCGAGGCGTGATTCGGTCGTCGGTTTCAAGATTTTCGGCATCAAACGCAACGAGGAAAGGATCGTCCTGTGACTCGTGATTGACTTTTACAACAGCCCCACCAATGGCTGCTTCAACGACCGCCCTTGTCGTCATGCGAGTGTAACGGAAGTTCGTTTTGAACGTCGGGTGTGTTTGTGAATTCGGATCGACCAGCGAGCGGAGGTCGGATCGAACACAAGATCGACCTTCGTGGTATACCGTAAACGGGAGCAAATTGCTCGTTTCTTGCCGCTTTACCCCCCGAGTTACGGCGCCGTATTGATTTTCGGCCGCCTCCACTCGGGGCTCTTTTCGATCGATTGTTTTTGACCGCTCCCTAAGCCGACCAACGGAAGGCGGCGGCGACATAGCCGAAGCAACCGCCATACCGTGCTACGGTATCGTTCACGTCATTCGATCAACAACTTTGATCAACGCTTGGGTTCCGGCTTTGCCAAGACCGATGTCCCGAGCAGCGACGTAAAGCCGCTCCGCCAATTCGAGACCGGGCAGGTTCAGCCCCATTCGGCACGATTCCTCCAGAACGATGCCAAGGTCCTTCACGAAATGCTCGATCATGAAACCGGGAGCGAAGTCGTCCTTTAAGATTCGCGGCCCGAGATTGGACAGCGACCAACTTCCGGCGGCGCCGCTGGAAACGGATTGCAGGACCTTGTCCATGTCGAGGCCCGCCCGTCGGCCGTAGAGAATCGCTTCGCAGAGACCGATCATGTTTCCGGCGATCAAGGTCTGGTTGACCATCTTGGCGTGCTGCCCGCTGCCGGAAGGACCGTGATAAACGATCGTCTTGCCCAGAAGATTCCAGAGCGGTTCCAGACGCTTTGCCGTTGCCTCGTCGCCGCCGATCATGATCGAAAGCGTCGCGTTGCGAGCTCCGACGTCGCCGCCGGAGACCGGAGCGTCCAAGGCGACGACGCCTCGTTGCCGGGCAGCTTCCGCGATGTCAGCCGCCAAGGTCGGCGAACTGGTCGTCATGTCGACGACGATTCCTCCGGACCGCAGTCCGGCGAGGACGCCGTCGTCGCCGAGAATCACCTCGCGGACGTCCGTGGGATAGCCGACCATCGAGAACACGATCTCGGAACTTTCGGCAACGGCTTTCGGCGACTCGGCCCAAACGGCGCCCTTGTCAAGCAGCGGCGTCGCCTTTTCCCGAGTCCGACTGTAAACCGTCAACGGATAACCGGCGTCCAAAAGATGCAACGCCATGCTCCGACCCATGATTCCAAGACCGATCCAACCGAGACGCTGCATTGGGGAGATTGGGGGATTAGAGGTAATACTGCAAACGGACGGAAAACGAATGTTTTGAACAGAAGCCGGAAAGGAGGCGGTACTCCGCCGGATTGACGGTGGAAACGGCATGAACCGTCATTACGGCGAGTACGCCTCCATTCCGGCTGTTATCACACCGCGAACATTATTTCCTTAACTTCGTACTAGTATAGGGCTAACGCTCCCGCTCGCCCAGTCGTTCACGGAAAAAACGTCTTTCGTTGAAAATTGATCTTTTCCGTTCGACGGAAATTTGGTATCTTGCCGCGAATCGTTTCCCCGGAGGCATCCGAACGGGAAGCGATTGTCAGGAAGACAAACCTACGGATCCTCCGTTTTCCTCGGAAATCGAAGGGTTCGCCTTCATGGACGAGTTGGAATCGAGACAATGAGACATTCAACGCTTGGAATCGCGGTCGCTCTCCTTTTGATCGTCGGCGGAATCGGAATTCGATTCTGTTCGCAACACAACCCCGGCGAATTTTTTACGCCCGATCAGCAAGTTTTTGCCGATTCGTTCAACGACGAACGGGAAACGGTCGCTGCACCCCAACCAACGCCGTCCGAGGATCCTTGGTCGGACCGTTCCGCGACTCTGGACCCGACGAACTTGGATCCGAGGACGGAAGCTCCGGTCGTGATTCGCGGTCAGGATCCGGTGAAACCGCCGAACCTGCTGCGAACGTCCTCCTCGCAACCGCTGCCGGCGAATCCCTTACGGTCCACGGAAAGTCCGATTCCCTCCGAAATCGACTCAAAATACGCCGACGTTCGCCTTGCCGCCGGTCCGGGACCCTCGCCGTTTGAATTTCCGACTCCGCCGGAGCGTCCGGCAGCAGACAATTCGGCGTCGACCAGCTCGGCGAAGTCGCAGGGATTTGACGTCCTTCCGCCGCCGTCTCAAGACAGTTTGCTTGAATCCGCCGGATTTCCTTCCGCCGTTTCTTCGAAAGCCCCCGCTCCGGCTTCGCCGGGACCGTTGCCGCCTCCGGCTCCATCCTTTGCGAATACACCGGAACCGCAACCGTTGCCGCCGACTCCGGCTCCTCGATCGACTTCGGCTCCGATCCGGCAGCAGGAACAGCAACGTTTGCCGAACGACGAATTGTCCTCGATCACCGTCAGCGAACCGCCCAAACCGTCGCCGACACCGCTCCGTAACGCCGATCCGTTTGGAGAGAATTCGCATTCCGCCGCCGTTCCGCCGCCGATTGCCAAATCGGTACAGGAAACTTCGGAAACGCCGACCACGGCGCGATCGATACCGGTTCGTAATGAAAGCGAGAACCGGCGATCTCCCAGCCGGGCGAATGAAGCTCCCTCCTTTGCCAACAATTACCCGTCGGGACGGAACGCCGTCGATGTTGGAGCCGACAGCGTGGAGGGAACGGGAACTCCGGGACCGTCGGCCTTGGAAGGTCCGCAAACGCCCCACGTAACGATCGAGAAGGTTCTGCCGTCGGAAGTCGTCGTCGACCAACCGTTGACGATCAAGACCGTTCTTCGCAACGTCGGTCGCTCCACGGCGAAAGACATTGTCCTCCGGGACCGGGTGCCGCAGGGAACCCGTCTGCTGTCGACGTCGCCGGAAGGAACGGCGACGGCGAGCGGCGAAATCATCTGGTCCCTCGGCAACCTGAACGGCAACGAACAAATCGCCGTCGAGATGCGAATCCTGCCGTACCGTGAAGGCGAAATCGGCAGCGTCGCGTCCGTCGGATACGCCGCCGAAGCGTCGACGAGAATTTCCGTGACCCGGCCGATGCTCCAGGTCGACGTCAAAGCGCCGCAGGAAGTCCAACTCGGACAGATCGCGAACCTCGAAATCACGATTTCGAATCCCGGCTCCGCAACGGCGACCGGCGTCGTCCTGACGGAATACGTTCCCGACGGCCTGTACCACAAGGACGGAAAAATTCTCGAAAACAAGAACATCGACACGCTGAAACCGAAGGAATCGAAGCGATTGACGTTGCCGTTGTCCTGCACCGGATCCGGTACCCTCGTCAATCGGTTGGTCGTTCGGGCAAACGGCAATTTGTCCGTCGAAGAGAAAACGACGATCCGCGCCTTGTCGCCGATGTTGAATCTCGAAATCGTTGGGCCGAAACAACGTTTCCTCGAACGCAAGGCCGGATATCGGCTCGTGGTCTCGAATCCGGGGACCGCGTCGGCGAAAAACGTCGATTTGGTCGTCTATCTCCCGACGGCGGTCCAGTTCGTCAGCACGAACCAGAGCGGCGTGTACGAGAAGTCGACCCATACCGTCCATTGGGCTTTGGAAGAGCTTCCGGCCCAGGAAGCGGGCGAAATCGAATTGGTCGTTCTTCCGATCAAATCCGGCGAACACACGATTCGCTTTGCCGGCAACGGGCAGAGCGGTCTGAAAGCCGAAGAGTCGCAAACCCTGGCGATCGACGGCCTTGCGGCCTTGTCGTTCGAAGTCGCGTGCCTGTCGAACCTGATCGAAGTCGGTCGGGATACCGTTTACGAAGTCCGTGTTTCGAATCGTGGTACGAAATCCTCCGCCAACGTCGTCGTTACCGCGAACCTCTCCGAAGGGATGAATTACGTGACGGCCGAAGGTCCGGTCCGACATCAGGCCAACGGCGGCGTGGTCCAATTCGAGCCGCTCACGCAGCTCGAATCGAAAGGCGAAAAAGTGTACCGGATCACCGCGAAATGTCTTGCCGACGGCGATCATCGAATCAGCGTCAAGGTTCATTCCGACGAACTCCGGGCGCCCATCACGAAGGAAGAAAGTACACGAGTCTTTAAGTAGGGGTTAGGGGCCAGGGGACAGGGATCAGGGGACAGTAAGATACTTCGAGCTTTGCTCGACTAATTCCTGTCCCCTGTCCCCTGTCCCCTGTCCCCTGTCCCCTGTCCCCTGTCCCCTGTCCCCTAATTCCATGCTTTCCTTTTGGCCGGGATACGACGGACTGGTTAAGTACGGACGATGGACGTTCCTGTTCGTCGCCTTGGGGTTCGCGTTGCTCCTGGACGTTTTTATCGTCTTGAATTTCTATTGGACGGCGTATCTCACGCCGGGACAGCGCAACGGTTTTCTCGCCGGACTGGCCGCGGCGTGGATCGTGTTGAGCGTCGTCGCTGGAACGAAGCGTCGCGGTCTTGAAACGGCTCGGACGGCGGACGTTACAGAAAATAAGTTTTCCGAGGCGACCGTTCATTATCTGCGCGGCAATTGGTTCGAAACGGAAACGATCCTCAACACGTTGTTGGCAAAGAATTCCCGGGACGTCGAAGCGTTGCTGCTCCTGGCGACGCTGTATCGGCATACGAAGCGTTTCGACGAAGCGGTCGCCGTTCTCGATAAACTCCAGCGTCTGGAGGAGTCCGGTCGCTGGTTCCTCGAAATCGAAACGGAACGCCGCTTCCTCCATTTAGCCGGTACTCCGGCGTCTCCGGAAGAATGAAATGATTCGCGCTGCGCGGCTAAAACGCAAGCGTTGTTTTACGCCTTTTTGCCTTCGCGAACGTTGAGGTTCGGTTTCTCGATCGTTACGACGGTTCCCGGCGCAACGGAATACGTCAACCAGACGCTGGAGCCGATCACCGAATCTTTTCCGATCACGGTGTCGCCGCCTAAAATCGTTGCGCTGGCGTAGACGACGACGTTGTCTTCGATCGTCGGATGCCGTTTCGTGCCGCGAACGAGCTGACCGCTGTCGTCCTTCGGAAAACTGAGGGCGCCCAGCGTGACGCCCTGATAGAGCTTGACCCAGTTGCCGATCTCGCAGGTTTCGCCGATCACGACGCCGGTTCCATGGTCGATGAAAAAATGGTCGCCGATCGTTGCGCCCGGATGAATGTCGATTCCCGTTTTACTATGCGACCATTCGGACATCATCCGGGGAATCAGCGGAATGTCGAGTCGATGCATGGCGTGAGCCAAACGATAAACAGTAATCGCTTCCAGACCGGGATAACAGAAGATGACTTCGTCGAGGGACTTGCAGGCGGGATCTCCGGCGTACGCCGCTTCGACGTCCAGCGCCAGTTTGCGGCGGATGTCGGGAATCGTTTCGAGAAACGCCAGCGCCTTGCGGGTGCCGAGAAGTTCCATGTCGTATTTTTTCATCGGCGAGCAGTCGCAATTCTCCCCTTTTCCGTGACAGATTGCCCGTTCGAAGAGAACCGTGAGATTATCGTGCAGTCGGTCGACGAGATCGCCGACGTGATACATCACGTTGGAAAAATGCAGGCGGTCGCGGTGCCGGTATCCCGGATAAATGATTTCCTTCAGGTCTTCGATCACGGAAACGACCGAATCGTGGTTCGGGAGCGGACAATGTCCCAAATGATGCGTCGAATTCGTTTCCGCGTAGGTTTGGATGATCTTCGCCGTCAACTTGGGAAGCGACTCTTTGAATTCGAATATGTTTGCCATGGTGGTGTTCCGACGAGTTGGGAAAAGGGATTTTTAGCGGACGGGAACGTTCATCGCGGCCAGACGACGTTTGAGTGACGGAATATCCGTTTCGCCGACATGCAGAATTCCGGCGACGATCGCGGCGTCGGCTCGGGCAATGAGAAAGGCGTCTCGAAGATGCTCCGCGCAGCCCGCTCCACCGGATGCGACGACCGGAACGCCGACCGATTCCGCGATCAGTCCGGTAATCGTCAGCTCGAAACCTTGCCGGGTTCCGTCGGCGTCGACCGAGTTGACGACGATTTCGCCGACGCCGAGGTCGACGGCCCGCTTCGCCCAATCGACGGCGTCCCAACCCGTTCGGTCACGGAATCCCCGGGTCGTGATTTCGTAACCGCTCGGACAACGAATCCTGTCCGGTGTCGAAATCGGATCCATGCCGAGTACGATACACTGCCTGCCGAACGCCTTGGCCCCTTCGCCGATGATCGCCGGATTCGTCACGGCCAGCGAATTGACCGAAACCTTTTCGGCACCGGCCTTGAGAACGTTCTCCATGTCGGCGAGCCCGGAAATTCCACCGCCGACCGCGAACGGAATTCGAATCGCTTCCGCGACCCGACGAACCATCACCAAGTCGATCGGTCGCCGCTCCGCCGACGCCGTAATGTCGTAGACGACCAGTTCGTCGGCGCCGTCGACGTAATATCGTGTCGCGAACTCCACCGGATCGCCCAAATCGATGTTGTCGCGAAATTTGACGCCCTTCGTCACGCGACCGTTAACGACGTCCAGACACGGAATAAGACGGCGTTTCAGCATTTTTCCTGTGGGACCACGAGGCCCGGCTCGTTGTTGAAATTTTTCATGCAGCGTCAGCGCAATCGGGAGCGGAGCGACCATTTCGCGGGTTTCGGCGCCGGAACGGCAGCTCCTGTTGACGGCCCAGCCGCGCTGGGTTTGAGTGCTGCCGCCGGGACATCCGCAGCTATACTGCAAACGGGGACAAACGGCACGTTTTCCTCGCTTCAACCCCCAAGTTCCGGCGGAGTACCGCCTGCACTTGGGGCTCTTTTCAGTCGAAAACGAAGTCGAAAACGAAAAGGTAAATTCTAGCCGTTTTCAGTATACCAGTTACCGAAGTTTAATATAACCGCAATCTCGGTCATGGAAAAGCCCAAGGGTTTCAACGTTGCAGTTCGTCGACGAGGATCCGTGCGGCGTCCTTCAGGAAGGCGTGGGCGCTGATCTCCCGTTGACGGGCGACCATCGTATCCAGTTCGAGGCTCATTTCGACGGTCCAGACGCCGGTTTCGTCGGCAACGAACCGCCAATGAGGCTGCACTGCAACCGATTGATGAACGAGTTCGAACCCGCCCTCCGATTGGCTGACCGTTTCAATGGGAAAGGCGTAGAAGTCCGTCGGCCGGTTCGTTCGCAAGTTGACGTCCAAGCCGAGCCAATCGTCGTACAAACCGAGTTCGTCGCCGCCGGTCAAATCGAGACAGCTCCCGAGATGTCCGAAGCGTAAACCGTTCGAGCCGTGGAAATATCGATCCTCGGCGCCGCCCGGCATTCCGGCGAAATTCATCTCGACCGCGAAATGGAAACGATAATCCTTCGGCAGGTTTTCCAAACGATAAGCGATCTCGACGACGTTGCTCCCTTCGCTGAGCGTCACGGCCTTGTCGATGCGGATCGGCCGTCCATAGGCCGTCGCCTCCCGGGACAGCAGGATCTGCATCCGGCCCTGCTTTTTCCGGATCACGGCGTCGTATTCGCTCTGGACGAAGGTTCCGTGTTGTCCGACACGGCCCTGCCGAACGGCGTCGATGTCGGTATCATAATCGTAGAACAAATCAACGAGGCTCTTTCTCGGATACCAGTCGTACTGCACGCGGCGGTCGAGTCCTTCTTGCTTGAACACGATCCGATCGAGGGCGTTCTGGCTCGCTCCCTGCCGGTTGATGACTTTTTGGTGATACGCCTCGGGCCGCCGGGAAAACGTCGCCAACAGATTATGGGCGATCGACTTGACGTCCATTTCGTACAGCGTGCCGCCCAGATGCGGCGCAACGAGAAGATGGAGTTTGTCGTTCGTTAAGCGAACCTCGTTCTTGCCGTCGAAATTGAAGTCGGCGCTCTGCGACTCGACCCAGGTTCCGTGGCGTTCCGTCGCGATGTCGAGCAGGTTGTCCGATTTGATCAATTCATGGTACACGGCGTTGCGAAGATGAGGCAGATAAATTCCGCCGAACGCTCCGTGCCAGTATCCGCAATTACATTGGCTGCGGTACAACGATTCCTTCGCCAGATCGATATCGGCGCCGCTCCAACCCTCGTCGATTGATTTCTGCAACCGGGCGCTGACGCTCATCATCCGGCAATACATTTCGTCGGACTCGGGATAACGGACCTTGAAGTTCCGCCAGAAGCCGCCGCGCAGGAACTGCTTGATTTTCGGCCAACGGACGTCGTGTTCCATGTCGAGCCGCAGGGTTTCGAGTTCCTGCTGCCGCTCCGGTTGCATGACCCATTCGGTCATCTCGCGGTAGCTGCCGTCCGGAATGTAAATCTTGCCCAACGGCGATACCGAAGCGATCGCTTCCGAGGGCGTCGTCGTCTGGATCCAATCGGCGTTCTCCGACAGCGCGTCGAAAAATCGGTGCAACCATTGGTCCTCGTAAACGTGCTTGAACGTTTCCGGCCAGGAACCGAATTTTTCGCCGTCGTCTCCGTGGACGACGACCGCCTGCGAATCCGTTTCGGAAATTTCCGCGAGGTATTGGATCGTCTCCTCGATTTTTCCAAACGGAATCAGATAACGTAACTTTTCGCTGCCGGGGAACACGTTGATCGTCCGGCCGTCGTCTTCGGTCAGATAATGCCGCGTCAATTCGGATTCCCTGATCCCGGCGTTACGAAAATGAGTATCGTCCAAGATCGTGTACCGCATCCCGGCGTCGACGAGATCCCTGACGTAACTCTGCTCCCAAACACGTTCCGGAATCCAGAGCCCGGCGATGTCGGCGCCGACTTTTCGTTTCAACCAGTCGGAGTACATCTCGATTTGGCCGACCCGGTCCCGGGACGGAAGCATTGCGAGAATCGGTTCGAAAAACGGTCCTCCGACGACTTCGATGCGGCCCTGTCGAACAAGTTTTCCAACTCGCTCCAGATATTCGGGGTGTTCCTCGAACAACCATTCGGCGAGCGAGCCGCTGGTATGCAGCGTCAACTTGATTTTCGGATACGCTTCGAAGACGTCGAGAAACGGCAGATAACTGTCCTGATAAGCCTGTTCGAAAACGTGTCCGAAATTGCCGATCGGTTGATGATTATGCAGCGCGAGAATAAATCGAATAGGTCGCATCGGGGGAGATGGGGGATTGAGGGAACGGTGTCGATCGCGAAAATTTGATGACGGCTTTCCGCCTCCCCGACTAAATCGGTCAAGAATCGCGATTTCATCAGTCGCGATGAGAAGAATTTTTGGGGTAGACGCAAAAGGCTTTTTATCGGGAAAAAAACCTTTCGTCATCCCCGCGAAGGCGGGGACCTAGACGGAAGGCGTTATTGACCGTTTGCATCCGTCAATAACGTGTGCAAGAACCTACTAATATCTGTTCTCTAGATCCCCGCCTGCGCGGGGATGACGGTATTTTATTCCTCATTTTCCGAGCAGCATGTTGACTTCGGCTTGGATTTCCTGCGGCAGTTCGTCGACTTTTTCGACTTCCCAAGTTTTCTTATCGGTCTTTTCACCGTCTTTGAGAACTTGGGTAACTTTAATCGTCGTCTTGCCGCTCTGGTCGGTCAGTGTGGCGACGGAAAGCTGTTTGCCGTTGTCGGCGTCTTTCTGCTGTTGGGCGGTCGGCGGCATGATCAGCAGGTCGTCGCTATCGGCTCCGCCTTGCAGTTGACGGAAGAATTCTTCCATCTGGCGCATCATCTGCTGCGGATCCTGTCCGCCTTGGAACGCGTTCGGCGGCAACCGGTGTCCGAGATGCGGCATTCGGGGCATCTCCCGTAAATTCAGGATTCCCGGGACGTTTTGGACGTCGTCCGGACGCGGAACCGGCGTCACGCTGAGCGTCGTTTTGGCGCCGTCTCGGACAACTTCGAGATTCGTTGCCGTCTCCTTGGCCTTCGAGACCTGTTCGATCAGGTCCGGCAACGAGCGGATCTCTTTGTCGCCGAATTTGAGGACGATGTCGCCCCGTTTGACGCCCGCTTTGGCCGCCGGACCGTCGGGAAGCACCCGATCCACGGCGACGAGACTTCCCGTTTCGTCTTTCACGCCGAAATGGGAAAGAAAGAGCTCCGGAACCGGAACGACTTGGACGCCGATCCAAAATCCGGTCGGTACGGCTTCGGACTCCGTTGCTTCGGACTCCGTTGCTTCGGATTTCGCCGCTTCGGTTTTCGTCGCTTCGGGAGCCGGCTTGACGGTCTCCGTTTTCTCTTTATCCGCCGCGTTTTCCTTGGGCGCCGGAACGGAAAGGCCGATGGTTTCCGGCTTTCCCTTTTCAGGCTTCGGCGTGTTTTCCGCCTGAACGACGAAAATCAGGCAAGTTAGAAAAACTACGCTAAGAAGGGTGATTATCGAACCGCCGAGCAGTTTCTTTGAATTGAGCATTTTATGTCTCCTCTCCATTTATCCAAGAATATTCAAAACCGGATCACCACGATCCGGCAACGAGAATATTTACGCTGAAAAATAATGTTTGTTCGCTGACTTTTGGTTTTTTTCCTGTAGAATTGTCTTTATCTCCAAGGCTTTCGCCGAGAAATGACATTTTCCCAGACGCGCTCCGCGGCTAAAACGCAAACGGGTCGCTAAACTTTTCCACACACCGCAATGAACGAATTCAAGCAGCTCCTTCGAACGGCAACGGATGAATATCGACGTCGCTACGGCGTTCCGGCGGTTTGGTTCGCGGCGGCTCCCGGTCGGGTCAACCTGATCGGCGAACACACGGACTACAACGACGGTTTCGTGTTTCCGATGGCGATCGAACGCTCCACCGTGATCGTCGCGGGGCCAACGGATGCGGCGACGTCGGAAGTTTTCAGCTTGACCAAACAGGCGGCGGCCGAAATCCGGATCGACGGCGTGATTGATCCGCCGGAAACGGTCGTCTGGTCGAATTACGTTCAGGGAGCGGTTGCCTGCGTTGCCGAAAAGGGGTTGCGTTTGGAAAAGCCGTTTCGAGCCGTTTTGCAATCGAACGTTCCGCTCGGCGGCGGACTCTCCAGCAGCGCGTCGTTGGAAGTCGCAACGGCGACGCTGATCGAAATGATCGCCGGAAAGAATCTCGATCCGGTCGACAAGGCGCTCGCCTGCCAGAAAGCGGAGCATCTTTACGCCAAAATGCCCTGTGGAATCATGGACCAATTCATTTCGGCGCTCGGCCAAAAGGGACACGCGATGCTGCTCGACTGCCGAAGCAAAGAGCCCCGAATGGTTCCGCTGGACGATCCCGGCGTTTCGGTGCTGATCGTCAACAGCAACGTCAAACACGAGTTGACCGGCAGCGAATACCCCGATCGCCGTCGCCAATGTGAAAAGGCCGCCAAACTGCTCGGCGTCGAAAAACTCCGGGATGCGACGCTTCCAATGCTCGACGCCGCTCGAAAAATCTTCGACGTGGAATCGGACGGCGAAATCTGTTTCCGCCGGGCGAAACACATCGTTACGGAAAACGACCGGACCGTTCGGATGGCCGAGGCTCTGACCCGCAAGGACTGGAAAACCTGCGGCGAGTTAATGAACGCGAGTCATGATTCCATGCGGAACGACTTCGAGATCAGTTGCTCGGAAATCGACATGCTGGTCGAGATCGCGCAAAACGTTTCCGGCGTGGTCGGCTCCCGGATGACCGGCGGCGGCTTCGGCGGCTGCACCGTGTCGCTGGTCGAAACGGACAAGATCGATCAAATTTCGGCGGCGATCGCGGATTCGTACAAAAAGAAGACGGGAATCGAAGCAACGATTTTCGCGACGCATCCCGCCCAAGGAGCGACCGGCGGCCCCATTTAGCCGGTACTCCGGCGCCTTCGCGAAAATTTCTCAGGCAATCTGCGTGAAACTCAAGCCTGTGTTGACGGCGTGCCAACGACGTGATATTCTTTTCTTAACGGAGGACGATTCATGGCTGCAACAAACATCAATATTCGGGTCGATAGCAAAATTAAAACCCAAGCGCAGGACGTTTTTACGTCCTTAGGGCTTGACATGACCACGGCGATCAATATTTTTCTGAGGCAAGCGATTCGGCAACATGGCATTCCGTTCGCCGTGTCCATGGAACCCGCAAAGAAAATTCCACAGCCGGGCTGCCTGAAAGGTAAAATATGGATGGCGGAAGATTTCGACGCGCCGCTTCAGGATTTCAAGGAATATACGGAATGAAATGCCTCTTGGATACGCATACCGTTCTTTGGTTTTTCGGTGATGTTGAAAAACTTTCGAAAGTAGTATTGGCGACCATTCTTGATCCGTCGAACGAAAAATATGTCAGCGTGGCTTCGGCGTGGGAGTTGGCGATAAAAGTCAGTCTGGGCAAACTCTCGTTCGAAGGCGGTACCGCTCAATTTTTTGAGACGCTCGCCGAAAACGGCTTTTGCCTGCTCCCCGTCAGAGAAGAACACATCGAACGGGTGGAAACTCTTCCGTTTCTCCATCGTGATCCGTTCGACCGAATTCTTGTCGCGTCGGCAATGACGGAAGAAATGTGTTTGATTACAGCAGATACGAATATCCGTCTCTATGATGTCGCCAGTCTTTGGTGAGTTTGACGTGTCGGGGGAGGCGATTACACTCAACTTTATCGACCTTTATCGACACCCTTCAAATTCTTCCCACGCCGCCGGGAGCGGAGCAAGAAGTCGAACGGGTTCCTTGCTCGCCGGATGAACGAATTCCAGGGACCGGGCGTGTAGAGCGACGGCGCGACGGCGCTCGTCGTCGAACTGTTCGCCGAAGGAACGCCGGGAGCCGTACATCGCGTCGCCGAGAATCGAATGTCCGCGAACGGACGCTTGGAGCCGAATCTGGTGCATGCGGCCGGTTTCGAGTCGGATTTCTAACAGCGTGCAGTCCGCGAACCGTCGAAGCACGGAAAATTGGAGGACCGCTTCCCGAGCGTCGGGATTGATCGGCGGAACGATTTCAGCGATTGCCTGATTCGGAACCTTTCTCATGTAATCGATCCAGGTCCCCGATTCGTCGGCAACGAGTCCGTCGACGAGCGCCCAATAGGTTTTGTCGATCTGCCGCTTTTCGAACTGTTCGGAGATTTTGTGCGTCGTTCGGGAATTCCTGCCGAAGAGAATCACGCCGGAAACGGGCCGGTCGAGCCGATGCGGCACGCCGAGATACTCGCTGTCCCAATACGCTTTGACGCGTTTTTCCAAGGAGTCGATGTCGCCCGGCGGCGCCTGCGTCAAGAGCCCCGCCGGTTTGTTGACCGCCAGACAGTTTCCCTCTTCGTAAAGAATATCAATATCCATCGGGTCGGCGTTTCTTAAAAGGGAACCTCGAAAAATCCCTCCGAGTGTCGAAGGGACCGAAAACAACTCATGATTTTTTAGGTCTGCGACCACAGGTCGCAGCTCGTTTTCGGAGTTTTCAGAGGTTCTCAAAAGGTTTTCAAGGAAAGTTCGATTCTCGCCGATCATTGTCCAGTGGAAACCGAAAACTGTCAAGTTCTTTCGCGCGTCGGAGGCCGACGCGGCTAACAATTCCGTTCTTTCGCGCGTCGGAGGACGACGCGGCTAACGACTCCGTTCCATGCCTCGCAAACGAAACATTTCCTGGGTTCTGCTCGTGTTCGCGATGTTCGTCGGCGTCGGCGTGTTCGGTTGGTTTGCCGTTCGAAGCTCGCTGCCGGAGCGGACGGAATACCGACTTTCACCGGAAATGGTTCGGGTTTCCGAGGCTCCACCGTGGGTTCCGACGGATTTCACGGAAGCCGTACTCCGCAGCGCCGGATTGCTCTCGGCGTCGTTGCTGGACGCCGCGCTGCCGGAAAAACTGGCGAAGGCGTTCGCCGCCGATTCATGGGTCGAAAGCGTCGTTCGTGTTGAAATCCGATTTCCCTCGGGAGCGGAAATCGACGTGGTCTATCGTCGTCCGGTCGCGGTCGTCGAAGTCGAACAAGGGCTCCTGCCGGTCGACGCGAACGGCGTGCTGCTCCGAACGGACTATTTCATCGAGGTCGCTCCGGAAAAGAAGAACGATTATCTTCGTGTCTCGGGAATCCGTTCGACGCCGCTCGGAGGCGTCGGAACCGCTTGGGGCGACCCGCTCGTTCACGCTTCGGCGCAGCTCGCGGCGTTCCTCGAAGACGTCGCGGCGGAACTCGAACTGACGACGATTCTTCCCGTCGTCGAAAAGTCGCCGCAAGGAAACCGAACGATCTTTCGATTGCGAACGTCTTCCGGCACGGAAATTCTTTGGGGCGAATTCAACGAAAAGGATCCGGAAAACACCGCCCGAAAAAAACGGCTGCCCGGGCTCTAAACAAGTTGCGCGCTTCGCGGCTAAAACGCAAGCGGGTCGCTCAACGGGTACGAAAATTTCGAGGCATGGTGTTTGAGCATATTCCCTCGCTGACGCGTCGGGCTCTGGAACTTGCTCGTTAATTTCTGGCGGAAGTCTCATTGCTCCCGAGAGGAGTCGCGGATCGTTAAATAACTTTCGTAACGTCGCAGGTCGAGACGTCCTTCGGCGACTCCGTTCTGGACCGCGCAATCCTCTTCGTGAGAATGGGTGCAGTCCGGAAAACGACAGCGATTTTCGTACGGTCGCAGATCCCGGAAAAACCCGAACACCTCTTCGGGAATCACGTCCCAGAGCATGAACTGCCTCATGCCCGGCGTGTCGACGACGAAACCGCCGAACGACAACTTGAGAAGTTCCGCGGTCGTTGTCGTGTGCTTTCCCTTCATCGCGTTGCCGAGTTCGCCGGTTCGCAAGTTCAGGGAGGAGTCGAGGGCGTTCAGCAACGATGATTTGCCGACGCCGCTTTGGCCGAGTACGACGCTTTCCCGGTCCTTCAACTGGAATCGGAGCCGTCCCATGCCGAGGCCGCTGCGGACGCTGAGCAGCAGGACCTTGTATCCCATCTGGGCGTAGGCGCCGACGACGGGCTGCAGTTCGGCGACGTCGACCAGATCGACCTTGTTGATGCAGATAATCGGACGAATTCCCGCGTGTTCCGCCGTGATCAACATCCGGTCGATCAGGTTCGGTTTGAATTCCGGCTCCGCGGCGCTGGCGATCACGAGAATCTGATCGACGTTCGCGACGAGAATATGCTTGCGCTGCTTGCTCTCCCGAGAAAGCGTTCCCGTTCGCGGCTCGACCCGTTCGATCATTCCTTCGAGCAATTCGGAACCGCTTGCCGTTCGAAACAGGACGCGGTCTCCGGCGACGACCGGCTGCCGTTGGTCCGTGGAAAGCGTTTTCAAAATTCGGCGTGTCGTACAGCGAAATCGACGACCGTCCTCCGCCTCCACGATGCTGCTCGCTCCGTGAACCCGAATCACCCGACCCGGTTGCGTCGCGGTCGGATCGACGGACGGTAGAATTTCGAAGCCGCCGCGTCCGGCGTCGTCGGTCGCTTCGCCGACGACCGTTCGCCGCCGCGATTGTTCATCCCGACCGATCCGCTCCTCGGCAAGGTCCGTTTCCTCGGCGAACGCATGTTCCGCGAACTGTTGCGTCCAATCCGTCGTTCGTGTTCGCTCCGCCCGGTTCTTGCGGAAATCGACTCGAAGTTTTTTCGGCATGGGGTGAAATTCCGGGATCACAGGTTCCGAGACCACAGGTCCCGGCTCTTGTTCGGGATCTAGAAATTGTAACGGTTGAGATTGGTAAGGCGACTGGAAACGTGTCGAAACTGTATCATATCAAACGCGATCAGATGCCGCCAGACCTCGAGCAACTCGTTGCGGAGCGATTCCTGCGTCCGAAGCGGAAATTTCGACGCCAGTTGATGAACCAGTTCCCGAATCGTCCGCTTGTCGTCGATCAACGCATAGGACGTCAAGGCGAGCGGCGAAACGTTGATCGGAACCTGAATCGCTCCCTGATAAACCTTGACGCGAAACGTCGGCGCCTCGCCGAAGTTTTTCGGTGGATTCTGGAGACGGTTGCGGAGCGAATTGCCGATCGCGTAACAGGAAAACGACGGAATCAAATCCCAATCCCGGAGATCGACGGTCGTTCCGGAGTTTTTCGCGACATAAAATTCGTAGCGGTTGATCATTCCGACGAGGTGTTCGCAAAACTCGGCGGCTTCGTGCGGACTCATCTTTTCGAGCCGGTCGAGAATCCGGCGCGGCAGCTTGCATTGCAGGTACTCCGGGACGAGCAGCGGTTTCATCGTCGAGGTGAATTGACTGAGCGTCAATCCGGCAGCGGCGACCCAGTCGATGATTTCACGAAACGTAAAGGCCCGGTCCTGTTCGTGGAGGTATAAATCGTACGTTTCGATCGGATCGCAGGACAACCAGCGGCCGTTCTTGCGATGTAGGTTGGTCGACGGGAGACATCTCAGCACGAGATTCGTGTTGCGGATCTTCTTCTCCATGTCGACGACATCCCGGTTGACGAGCTTCATCATCTCCTGGACCTGATAGACGCTTGTCCGGCCCAGTTGGCCGTAGACCATGATTCCGAGGGCGCCGTCGTCGTTCAACGCGTCGCCGAGTTTTCGTAACCCTTCCGACGGATCGGCCAAATGATGCAGGACGCCGCAGCAGTTGATGTAATCGAACTTTCCGAGCCCCATTCTTTCGAGGTCGAGCAGCGAGCCGATCCGGTAGTCGATGATCTTTTCGATGTTCGGTTGCGAGAGTCGTTTCGCCTGGTTGCGAATCCTTTCTTGCGCGATTTTCATCGACTCGCGGCTCAAATCGAGATACACGATTTCGGCGTTCGGCAGCCAAGCGGTCTGGACGGCGAGAAAGGCCAGGGAATCGCCGGTTCCGCCGCCGGCGACGAGCATCCGGAAGGGCTTGTCGAAGTCGCGGCGACCGCCGTAACAATATTGGTTCAAGGTCGCGAGGTTGTCGATCACCGTCAGGCGGATCATCCGCTTGTCGTCGTCCGGATTCCGAAACGGATACGGCAGGTTCTCGTATTGACGACGGACGGTTTCCGTAACGTCCAATTCCCGTTTTAATATTTTCGAGGGCCGCGGAACGTCGCCTTGGAATGTCCGATCGAACAACCGATCCGATTCGCCGGGTTGGATGAGATGCGTTTTCGTTTCGGCACGAAATGTCGAAGAGGAATCGGAATCGTCGCCCGCTGCCTCTCCCTCGTCGTTGAAGCGGTTCGTCCCTCCATACGGCGTCGACTCCAAAAAGCGACCGCCGACGGTCGCCAATTCGGCAACGAGACGTTCCTCCGGCGGCGACACGGAACGTCCCTTCAGGCGATGCGGCTTCGGAACCGGAAGTTCCTGTTTTCGACCGAATAGTTTTTCGGTCAAGAGTTCCAACGGGTTTCGGTTGTCTTGCGTCATGGCGGGTAGATCTCTCCGGGATCGCAGGTTCCGGCTCTTTGCGTTCGTTTATCCGGCCAAACGACGGGCGGTGAACGGAAGCGGCGACAAGGTTTTATGGCGCAACAGAATCATGTCCTCACGCTCCACGGCGAGAAGAAATCGAATACATTTCGTCGAAATCTCTTCCAATCCCATTTCGCCGTGCTGTTCCTCGCGGATCAACATGAAAATTTCGCCGAGGGTTTTGTATCCGTCGATCAGTTCGACCATTCGGTACGGAATTTTTCCCCAGGGTATCGGAACGTGATATTTTTCCAACGGCGTCAACTCGACCAATAATTCCGGCGAGACGTCGGGTCCGGCGTCAAGGAACGCCTTTCGCCAGTTTTTCGACGCGGTCGTCAACGGATTGAAAAACGGAACGTTGTCCGTGTCGCCGGGGTCGACATGAAACGCCGATTCCCGAACGGCCCAAAATTGATGCCGTTCGATCGTGTTCCACGCGATCTCCGAGACCGCTTCACGATCCCGGGTCGGTAATCGCTCCAGCATCTCGATCAGTTCGCGGTCCGCTCGGGCGAACCAGGGTTCGTACAGCATCCGGGTCTGCCGCGAGTACTGCGAAAGCCGGAGTCCGTGACGGTCGAGCAATTCGTACAGTTGGGGAACCTTGAAAGCGAAACGGTCCTTGCGAAGAAATTCCGTAACGACGGCGTCGTCTCTCATCGAACGAATCGCGGGGTCCAAATTGTCGAACGCCAATCTCGTCCAATTTCGTTCCGGCGTGAACGGAAAGATTTCTTTCAGACGGTCGACTTCTTCCCGGATACCGGGGCGGTCGCCGTTGAGGCTTTCACCGAGTCGCTGCATTTGCCGATACGGTTCCCGACCATAATATCCGAAACAGGAAATTCCGAGGACTCCATCTTCCTTGAGCAGGCGAAGCAACAACGAAAAACCCCGTTCGAAGTCGTCCTGGTCGTTCAATCCGCTCGTACATCGCACGTAATCGAAGGGTCCGAACTCCGGCTCCCGTTGAAACGCGGGATTTCCCAACACCGAAGAAACAAACGTCGTCAACGGTCCTCCGACGAACCGAATCCGATCCGCGACCCCGAGTTGCTTCGCCCGTCGACGGACCGCTTCGAGAGCCGCCGGACTTGAATCGTGATGCAAAATCGTCGATTCCGTTCCGGAAAGTTGCACGGCGAGAAAAATCGTCTCGTCGCCTGCGGCATGCGAGTTGATCGTCACGACGGAGAAATCCCGCACGAAGTCCCGTCGCCCGGCGCAACAATAATGATTGAGCGTATCCAGCTCGTCCAACGGATTCGTTTGCAATTTCAGCGATCCCGTCGGATGCGGACGAATCGAATCCGTGAATTCTTCGTGGAGCATGGTTGGGGATAGGGGATTGGGGATAGGGGATAGGAGATTGGGGATTGGGGATAGGGGATAGGGGATAGGGGATTGGGGATTGGGGATTGGGGATTGGGGATTGGGGATTGGGGATTGAGGTTAGCGGTTTTTTAGAGACTTGATTAATCCGACGAGCAATTTATTCACAACGGCGCATTTTTCAAGAAGATCGAAGGCGGTCTGGATGGAAAGAAAGCCGAGTCGTTTCGATATTTCAATCTGAGTTTCAAGCTCGCAAAGTGATCCTTTCGCGATTCCAAGATGCTGGATGTATTCACCGGTCGAATTCCTTCCGTGTCCTTCCGCGACGTTGCTGGGAATCGAAACGACAGCCCGATTCATTTGGGAAACAAGGCCGAATTTTTCTTCGGAAGGGAAATTTTTCGTGTTGCGATAAATATCTTCCGTCAAGTTCATCGCCTTTTGCCAGACGATTAATTCTCGAAAACTGGATATCATCGCCCCATCTCCCAATCCCCAATCCCCATCCCCTATTTGACGTAGTTTCCGCTTCGGGCGAAACCGGGGCGGTTGTCCGGCGGCGGTTCGAGGTCGACGATGTTGACGATCCGAACCTTGGTCGGTGTTTGCGCAACACCGGCCGATTCCTCTTCCCGTTGCGGCGGCGGCGGCGGCGTCGGAGCGGCGACGACCGGCGCCGGCGGTTCCGGCATGGTAACGGCCGGTATCGGTCGAACGAATCCCACACGTTCGCGTTTGGGAGTTTGAGCGATCGACTCCGAAACCGTGATCGGTTTGGATACCTCGACCGATTCCGGAATCACGACCGGCGTTGGCGCAATCGGACGGTGTTCGGCGATTCTCGGTTCCGTGAAACTCGGCGGCGTCGCCGGCGGTTCCAAAATCGGAGCCGGTTGCCGAACGATCTCCCGTTCGTTCCACGGCGATTCCTTCGGCGTCGGTTCGGAAGGCGTCGGCATCGGAACGGGCACCGGAACGGGAACCAATTTGACGATTTCCCTTTCTTTTCTTGGAATTTCGCGAACCGGTTCCGGAGCGGTCGCCGGTTTCGTTTGGACGATCGAACGCGGTTCTTCTTTCTTTTCCGGAGCGGGACTCGGCGTTGCCTGAACGATCTGTCGAACTTCCTCTTTCTTTTCGGAAACAGGCTGCGGCGCCGGAGCAAGCGGTTTCTCGACGACCGGTTTTGCCGCCACGGCAACTCTTTGCTCCGTTTTCGGTTCGGGCGTCTGTTCGTGTGTCGGTTTGGGAGTCGACTTTACTTCGGGCGTCGGTTTCGGTTCGGGCTTTGAAACCGCGAGCAACGCTTCCGGGGCGGGCGCCGGTTGCGCAGCTTCGGTTTCACGAAGAACGTTGCCTCCACGAAATTCAGCAGTCGGCTCCGCCGCCGGTCGCTGCGTCGTCCATGGATCGTAAACCGCGACGAACGTTTTCGTTTTTTCGACCGGTGTCGGTTGTTCGGACGGCTTCGGCGGAACGTTTTCGACGTAAACGTAGGGCTCGACGTCGATTTCCTTCCAGCTTTTCGGGCCGACGGGTTCTTCCTTTGCGACCGTCCGCTTGTCGCCGGACACGTTCTCGGCGAGAGCCAAGGCCAGCGGAGAAACGTTTTCAGGCGTCGGAGCGTTGTTCGGAGCGTTGTTACGGGGCGGAGCGCTCGGAGTTCGTCGAACGACGCTTTCCGGAGCCGGAGCTTTCTTGCTCGAAGCCGTTTGCGGAACACTCAGCGGCGTGTTCGGTTGAAGGAGCGTCGGGGCGCCCGTCGGAAGGTCCGCTGGGTCCGGCGCGATCATCGGAAGCGATCGAACGGCGATTTCGTCGATTTTTTCCGGTGTCGGAGCCGTTGTCGTCGCCGCATTCCGTTCCCGATGTCCCTCCAAGGCGACCAGGTTGACCGGTTGAACGAGATCAAAAGGCGACGGAGGAGTCGATGTTTCTCCGGTTCCTGTTTTTCGTTCATTGGAAACGTTGATTTGTCGGGACGCTCCCTGAGGATGTTGGGAAGACGCCGCTTGGAGCGTTTGTTGAGACGCCGAACGCTGAACGGGCGCCGGCGACGGCGACGGCGACGGTTTCACGCCAATTTCGGCATATTTCGGATAATGAGCGGGAGACGCGGAATCCGAAAACGGCGGCAGCGTTTTCAGTGATTTTTCTTTGGCGACCTCATTTTCATGGACAGGAGGCAACGGAATCGCCGTGGGACCGTTGGAAATTCGAGACCGTTGGTCGATGGTCGACGGAATCGGTCGAGCCCGCGACATTTCGGCCTGCGGCTGCGGCTGCGGTTCAGGAGAAATGCTCGCCGCCGGGGTTGTCTTCAATACGGGACAAACATACTGGGCCGGCTGCGACGTAACACCCCATGGATCGAAAGACTCGTCGGGACCCGACATTACTTGAGGAAGAAGCGATGTTTGAGAAAGAAGCGGATCGGCTTTCAACGACTCCGTCGGCGAGATTTTTCTCAGAGCCGCGCTCTCAGCATCTTTTTTCTGTTCGTCGGCGTCGAATCTTTCGATCGCTCGGATTCCCGCCTTTTCGAGTTCTTGGGCGAACTCAAGGGATTTTGCCCGGATCAGCTCCCGTTTGATCTGTTCGTAAAGCTCTTTCCTTGCTTCCAGATTCGGCAACTGTTCCGTCGTCGCCCCGGAAGCCTTGAGTCGGATCTCCTGTTGAGCGGCTCGCTGTTCGGCGAATTCCGCCTGTTCGTTCTCGTCGAGAACCCGATAAATCTTCGCAAGCTCACGCAGCGCCTTGATTTCGCCCAACGCGAGTTTCAGGTATCGAAGTCCTTCCGTCTGCCGGTCCGGTTGCAGGCCGACCGAGTATCCGAGATTGTAAAGAACTCGAATATTGTCCGGGTCGAGAAGGAAAGCGTATTTTAAGATGATTTCCGCGTCCCGATAACGTTTCCGATCGAACTGAAGCTGGGCGAAGTCGCCGAGCAACGCGAGATTGTCGTTATCCAATCGGACCGCTCGCTGAAAAAATTGTTCGCTCGCGTCGAATTGCTTTCGTTTGGCATGGAGGACGGCGAGACGATGCAACGGCAGAACCAGCGATCGATCGTTTTCGTTTCCCGAGGCTTCGTCGAGAAATTGTCGATAGCATCGTTCGGCTGCTTCATCGTCGCCTCGTCGCTCCGCGTCGAGTCCCTGAGCGAGCAGCGGATGATGGGCGGGAAGCGTCTGATCGATTTCCGCCGGCTTTTCGGAGCGCAACGTGGATTCGGAACGAGGAGCGCGAACGGTATCCTCACCGAATACGCAAGGCAGCGCAGTGGAGCTGAAAAACGTTCCGACGATGAGGGAAACCCCAAAAATGGTTGGCGAGAGGCGCATGGCGCGTTTCTCCATCTGAAAATTCAATAGCGTGGCAAGATATATCGACTGTATCGGTCTTGCCGAATCCCTGACTTGAAGGGGATTCAAGGAAAATGCCGCCTTTCGGGCTTCTGTCGAAAAATTGCAGGAGCAAAACCGATGATTATTCGAAGAGGAATGATTTTTCCATCGTTTTCCCACCCGACAGCCGCCATGCCACGTCCCTCGCTTTTTTTCCTGTTTGTTGTTTTTTTGGGCGTCGCAACGGTTTCGGCGCAAACTCTGGCCCCGGTTCCGCCGTTGGAAGAAAAAATTCCAACGTTGCAAGAAAGAGTTCCGCCGTTGGTAGGAACCTCGCAGCTCAATCATCATGATTTTCCGGTTCGGTTTCTGGAGGTCGCCGTTTCGAAGGAAGGATATTCCTTCGAAGAATTATGGGAGGTCGCCAAACAATGTAATCCGAAAATCCGCGAGGTTTATTGCGGCATTGCGGCGGCGCGGGGCGAAGCCGTACAGGCGGGACTCTACCTGAATCCGACCTTCACGCCGACGATGGATAACATCGGCGTGGGTACGGGCCCCAAAGTCGGAGCCTTTCTCTCGCAGGAAATCGTTACCGCACGGAAGAAAAGATTGGATCGGGCCGTTGCCGGATACGATGTCCGGGTCGCCCGGACGAATTATGAGATGGAATACCTGCGGTTGCAGAACGAGGTTCGAATCGCCTATTACGGTCTGTTACACGCCCAATTGAACTATCATATTCATCGTTACGGCGTCGCCATTGCGAACGAACAGCTTGGAGCGGCCGAGGATCTTCGGAAAAAGGGCAAGGGCGAACCGATCGACGTGCTGCAATTCCGGCTCATCCAAAACGAGCAAAGCATTCGTCTTCGGCAATCGAAAAACGATTGGGACATCGCTTGGGGGCGTTTGGCCGCGCTGGTCGGCAGACCGGATTGGCCGAACCAGTCCGTCAGGGGAACGTTGCTGATCGAGTTGCCGCAACACAACATGGAAGCCGTTTGGGCAGTCCTCGAACAGACGAGTCCGGAGATCGCGACGGCGCAGTTGAAGGTTCAGCAGGCTCGAACCTATTTGGTCCGACAGCAAAAGGAAAAGATCCCCAACATCACGGCCGGGGTTTCCTACGCGCGGGACATTACTCCGGAAAACAACGTTCCCTTTGTCAGCGTTGCCGTTCCGTTGAAGGTTTACGACAGGAATCAGGGAAATATCGCCAAAGCGCAAGCCGACTTGGCGGCCTCGATCCACGCCGTGGAAACGGTTCGACTTGAGCTGCGCAAACGCCTGCTCGACGTGTACCGCGACTACGAAAACGCGGCGGAACTCGTCACGATGTACGAAGAATCGGTCATTCAGGACGCCTATCAATCGTTGACCTTGGCGACCGAAGCCTATAAAAAAGGCAACAAGACCTATTTGGAATTGTACCAGCAGCGAAACCAGATCATGGAGACGCTGATTCGCTACATCGACTCCCGAAAAACGTTGGCGACCTCCGCCGCTCTTCTCGACGGCCTGCTGCTTCAGTAATCCCGTCCTTTCGCGCGTCGGAGGCCGACGCGGCTAACGACAATTTTTCATACCGGAACGTACCATTTCGGTAGCGTGAGCTTGGCGACCTTGGAATAGATTTTCGCCGTGACTCCGTTGCCGTCGGAGTATTCGGCGACGAGTTGGAGATAGATTACCTTCATTCCGAGCAGGACCGGTTTGTCGGACGACGTGTCTCCGAGCAACTCGCCGATCGTTTTCATGGCGACCGGTTTCATGGAAAACGTCGCCGCCGTTCCTGATAGATCTTCGCCGATATGCCGGGCGTTGGGGATCAACCCGGATTTCGCGGTCGAGGTCGAAAAATACAGCGAATAGGTTACCGTTCCGCTCTGGAACAGATCCGTTTTCGTCTGTTTACACGTCGTAAAAAGTCCGAACTCGCCGTCGACCACCGTGTAGGACGCCTTCGAAATGGTCGGCGCCGGAAGAACCGCCGTTTTGAACGTCGACGTTTTCGCGGCGGAGGTCAACGTCTTCGCGGACTCGCCCATGCCCTCGGTGTACGTCGCGATGACCCGGAATGTATAAGATGTTCCCGGTTGTAGTCCGGCAATCGTCCAAGCGATCGTTCCCTTGGACGAATCGCCGGCCGTTCCGACCGGAACTTCTTCAGACTGAGCGGTGTCCCAATTGATCGACGTCGCTTTGGGAGCATACTGAATCGTGTAGGTTTTGACCGTTTTGCCGTTGACGAACGGCAAGGCTTTGTCCTTGTCCGTGATGATGACGTCGGTCGACGTCAATCCGGGTTTCACGGCCTTGATCGAGACGTTGGGGAACGCCGCCGTCGTTGCATTGACCTTTAACGTCGCCTTCGAATTGTCCGTCGTGTCGGAGTCGCCGAACGACGTGATGAGGATCTCATATTTCGTCTTCGGATCGAGATTGACGAATTTGCAGCTCAACGTTTCGTCTTTGGCGACCGTTTCCGTGCCGACAACCGCCTTCGTCTTCGAGTTCCGAATCGTGATTTCATAGCCGGTGACTCCGTCCGTCGAAGTCGGCGCCGACCAACGGACCGTCAAGGTCGACGGCGTCGCGACGACTCCCTTCGAAATACTTTTCGGAGCGAGAAGTTTCGTTTTCGTCGTCGCGGCGGTTGTTTGAACGACGAGATCCGAGTCCGAAACCGATTCCTGACTCACGGCAACCGCCGCCGAATATTCCGGTTGGGGAAGCTCAGACACCGAAGCGCTCAACAGCTCCCGAGTTTCCAACGACTCAATGCCGAGCCGTCGTCGAAACCGTTCGGGGGCTTTCTTTTTCCGATCACTCCAAAAACGTCCCCAAGGCAGGTTCATGATTCTCTCCTGTTTATTGGTCTGCGCGGAAAAACGTGCTTGGTGGTTTCTACCCAACCTGCGCGGGCCGCAGCTTCCTTAGCTCCGCTTCGCTGCGCACGGGCGCTGCTCCGTTCTTATTTTTGGTCAGCACAATAATTGTACTGTGCAAGTTGCAAAGCATCGAACACTGAACAAGGCTGGAGACTGTAGGCCGGAGACAGGAGTTCCCGGTTTCCAACCGTTCCCTCCGGTCTCCAGCCTCCAGTCTTGCGGCAGAATCAAGGTTGCATTCACAAACAACGCCGAGAACTTGCACAGTACAAATAAAGTCGACTTTCAGATAAAGTCTACTCTGCCACTATCCTTATCGGCAAGCAAAAAAAGGGAGATTGACCGTTTATTTCGGTTTTTCCGAAGCGAGCCTGCGGATTGTAGGAAAAGATTGGGGGGTGCCAGCACAAAGTTAGCGAAATAATGTTCGTCAAACAACAGCCGGAAAGGAGACGCCGTGATTAATTTTTCGGCCGCCGGATTGACGGCGGAAACCGTTATGAACCGTCATTACGGCTGTTGTTCACACCACGAACACTGTTTCACTAACATCTTCTACGACATCTGCCAGACGGCCATGCGGAGGACGTCGCGGAGACGATTCGAGAACAGAACGGCGGCGGGTTCGAAGCCGCAATGCATCAGGCAGTGTTCGCAACGGTTGTCGTTGCCGGGACCGATCCGCGACCAATCGGTTTCGCTCACCAATTCTCGATACGTCGAAAAATGCCGGTCGGTCACCAAATAACACGGTCCCTTCCAGCCCTTGACGTTTCGCGTCGGATTCGCCCAAGCGGCACAGGGAAGCTCGATGTCGCCGCAGAGAAAATCGAGATAAATCGGCGTCGCCGTCATCCGGAATTTTCCGAGACGGCGGCGGATCTCTCGGAATTTTTCATGCGTTTCCTCCCGTGTCAAAAACATCGAGGTTCCGTGCAACTCCGGCGACTGCGAGACGACCGCTTCATACCCGTAGGCCGGGGCGAACATCATGCCGTCGACGCCGAGCAGTTCGAGGTATTCGCAAAGAACGACCAGTTCGTCGACCGACGTTTGCCGGTACAGCGTCGTGTTCGTGTAGACGTAAAATCCGGCTTCCTTGGCACCGGAAATTCCTTCGGCGGCCTTCGCGAACACGCCTTCCTTTTCGACGATCGCGTCGTGGGTCTTCTCCATGCCGTCGAGATGAACGTTCCAAAACAATCGACCCTTGACCCGTTTGTTTTTGTGCGACAGTCGGATGAAATCGTCGAGCTTTTCCTCCAACAGGACGCCGTTGGTACAAAGATAAATATGCTTGCCGAGCTTCAAGGTCCGGTCGACGAGCTCGACGATGTCCGGATAGATCAACGGTTCGCCGCCGCAGATACTGACGATCGGCGCTCCGCATTCGGTGATCGAGTCGAGGCATTCGGCGACGCTCATCCGTTTGGAGACGGAATCGGCGTATTCCCGGATTCGACCGCAGCCGCTGCAACGCAAATTGCAGGCATGGAGCGGTTCGAGCATTAAGACGAGCGGAAAGTATTTCGGACCGAACAGCTTGCGCCGCATGATGTACTGCGTCATGCTGCGCGTCAGGGAAAAGGGAAATCGCATGGCGTCTCCGAAAAAGAGCGTCGGGCGCCCCGGCGTTCGCCAATGCTCACGCAAGAATCCGTTCGGGGAAAGCCCAAACACAAACTATAACGGAAAACGAACGGTTTGGGAAGACGAGAATCGCAATGGAGGCCGAAGACCGAAGGCTGGAGGCTGGAGGCTGGAGGCTGGAGGCTGGAGGCTGGAGTTCCCGGTTTCCAACCGTTCCCTCCGGTCTCCAGCCTTGCGACAACATCAAGGTTGCGTTAACAAACAAAGTCGTGAACTTGCGCAGTACAATTAGAACGCGAACGTGAAGCCGGACTGAATCGTGTTTCCGTAATATCCGTTCGCGATTTCACCGTCGTAGGATCCGAAGATGCTCAGACGTTTCACCGTAACGTTCAAGTTCAATCCGACCAATCCCCGATCGCGATGCTTCAGGGCTCCGACAATCGCGACCGGTGTCGCTCCGCCGAAGGTCGTGATCGATCGGATGTCGCCGTCGCCGTAATCGTGCACCCAACCAGCCGAGATCGACGGATTCCAAACCGTTCCTCGCGGTCCACGGCAAGTTCGTCCGAACCTCAAGCCGAGCGTCTGGAGGAAGGCGTTCGAGTCTTCGCCCTGAACATGGGCGGCGACCTTGCCACGGAAATACTCGTCGTACGAACCGACGTTCAACGTGATCAACTGCATCGACGCAAAGGGAGTGATGTCGAGATACCGGGCACGAAGTTTCTTCGACACTTCGACAGCTCCGAGGAACGAGTCGCCGCCGTACGAGGCTTCCAGCATCGTTCCGGACATTCCGCGTTCCATAATGTATTCCGAGCTGACGTATCCGATGTTTCCGGCGACCGTCCAGTCGTCGTGCGTATATCCGGCGTATCCGGTCAAGAGGAACGAATTCGCTTTTCCTCGTTGCGTCCACGCGGATTCGACGGTCGCGAAATTACCTCCAACTCCGAATCCGATCATCGTTTCCCGACTGACTCGTTTGTCGGCTCCCAGCATGAAACCGTAAGCGCAGGTTTTGTAACCGCGAACCCCCATGGTATCGTCCTGACGAAGGAAATCGCCCATCTGTTGGAACCACGGCGTCGGATTGGCTCCGATGCAAAATCCACGATGTCGGCCTTGCTGGCCCCGAGTCGTCGTCATCAACCGTTCATAGTCACGCGGCTGATCGTTGAAAAACTTGACGCGTTCGAAGAGGGCGTTGCTCGTTTGGGCAATACCTCGCTGAACGGCAAACATCGCTGCGCCGTTGGCCGTCGGAATCAGCGTGTCGAGGAACTCCCGCTTGGCCCAGAGTTCGTCCAGCAACGCCAGTTGAGCGAACAGTTCGTTGGCCGGTGTCAGATAGGGCGCGTTTTCCAGAGCTTCGTACACGGAATATTGGTTTTGCGTGAAATCGTCCGATGTCGGTCCGAGCGGACCGAAACCGGTTCCGAAAGCGTCCAGCGCAAGGTTCGTCGAGCCGCCGCCGACCGTTGCCGCCTGGAGCGCCAGCGATCGGTCCGTCACGAACAGGAGTTGCTTCGACGCGTCGTCGTTGGCGATCACGATTTGCCGTTCCGCCGCTCCGTACACACCGTCGGCGATTCGTTCGTCGCCGAGATACAATCCGCTCGCCGCGTAAAGAACCGGAGCCGTCGAGATTCGCTCGCCGCTCTTTGCGTCCTTGTTTCCGACCACGACGGTTACGTCGCCGTCGGCGTTCTTGGCGAATTCCATCACGCCGGAGGCCGCGATCAAATCGCTTTGGCCGGCGACTTTGCTCACGTCGAGATAAATATACGATCCGGCATCGAACGTGATGTCGTTCAACACACGGAACTCGCCGTTCGGCCGGAAACTCGTATTTCCGTTGAACCACAGACTGCCTTCAACCGCCCAATTGCTGCCGTTGCCGCCGGTCAAGGTTCCTTCGTGGATGAAAACGTTGTCGAAAACGTTTTTATTGTTCAGCGTCAGGGTACTCGACCCGTATTTGTCGAACTGCGTTCCCGTGATGCTTCCGCCCGTGAAGGTATAATCCTCCGTCGAATCGATGAGCATCGTTCCGACCACGACATCGGTCGGATCAATGTCAATCGTTCCGGCTCCGGTATCGCCGAAAACCACGTCGTCGCCGTCGAAGAATTGATTGTATTCAACGCCGCTGATATAACCGACCCAGTTTCTGTCTTCCTGATTCCAGCGATTGTTCTTGTCGCCGACCCATGTCATCGTGGTATTCGGCGACTTGTCGATGATCAACTGGAGCAGCGAATTGGCCGAATCCGCGTGAAGCGTCCAGAATGGATTCAAACGATCGAGATTTTCGACCACCTTTCCTTTGTAGGAGAGTTTGCCCGATTCGTCGAGGTTCGCCCCCTTGGCGCCGATCAGGTTGTACACGCCCCGAGTGGTGCTGGCAAGATTCGTGACGTTGATCTCCTGCGAACCGACAGCCGTTGTGAAACTCGAACCGGTTAGCGTCAGAGCGATGTCCGTCGAGTTGGAGCGGACGGTCTGCAAGTTGAAGTCGAGGCGCCCGGCCAAATCGATCGTCTCGGCGGAAATCACATTTTTTCCGTTGAGGAACATGTCGGTGTCGGCAGCCAGGACGAATTGCGAACCCGTATCGGTCGCGGCGTTCTTGAGAAGGAGTTGGGCTCCGTTCTGCATGATGAACGATCCTTCGTCGACGGCGACGGTCGCGCCGATGGTTGCCGCCGTCAGATCGTGAACGTTGCCGAGCGTCCAGCTTCCAACACCACTCTTCGTGATGCTCAAGCCGATGTTATTGTTCGTTGCGTCAACGGTCATTCCGTCGAGGAGTCGGAATTCGCCGCCCTCGGCCGTGTTGATCGTCATGTCGACGAAACTGTCGGCCGGACCGGATCCCATAAAATGGATCGATGAGGACTTTCCTCCAGCACGGTTGCCGGAGAACTCCGAAACTTTACCCTCCGAGGCTCCGAAACTCAACGTATACTGTTCGGTCGTCGTGTAGTCGAGGAGCATCGCTCCGCCGAACAGACCGGCGGAGTTTCCTTTGAACGTCGCGTCGGTCCAATCGGCGGTCTTCGAATCGGTCGCGTGGACCGCTCCGCCCGCCGTCGTAGCGGTATTTCTCTGGAACATGGTTCCGGTGCCGTCAATCGTCGCAAGGCTCGCGAAAATCGCTCCGCCGAATTCCTTGCTGGTGTTCGACTCAAAGGTTGCGTTGCGGGCGAGCAATGTCGAAATTTCGTCGGTTTGGCCGAAGAGAGCAATCGCTCCACCACGGTCGCCGGCCGTGTTTGACTGGAACACGGCGTCATCGACCGTCAATTCGGAACTTGAGCCCATCAGGATTGCGCCGCCGGCGAAGCCTGCGCCGTTATTCCTGAATTGGGCGCCGGTCGCGTCGAGTTGGGAATTACCGACGGCGAATCCGATCGCTCCGGCGAATCCGGAGGCGGTGTTGCCGATAAAGATTCCTTCCTGAACGGAAACTTTCGTTTCGTTGGCAAGAAGAATCGCTCCGCCGCCGTCAGCGCTATTTTTCTCGAACTGAGCCTTGTCGAGATTCAACTCGCTGCCGTCGACGTTTTCGTAATAGATCGCGCCTCCGAGTCCGTTTTCCGCTTTATTCTTGGAGAAGGTCGCAACGGTTTGCGGGTCGGATTCCAAATTCGTGTTGACCAAGTAGAGCGCCCCGCCGTCGCCGTTCTCTGCGATGTTTTCGGAAAACGTCGCGCCGGCGATTTTCAGCGTCGACGGCTTGGCAACCGTCGCCTCCATGGCGATCGCTCCGCCGGTTTTTCCGGCTTCGTTTGCGTTGAACGTCGCGTTTCGGGCGTCGATTTCAATACCGTCCAACGCGGAGATCGCTCCGCCGACGCCGTTTTCCGACAAGGCTTTGTTGCCGACGAATCTCGAATTCTCCGAAACGTCGAGCTTGGTGATTCCCGAATCGGCACGGATCGCTCCGCCGGCCCCGGCGGTCGCGCGGTTGTCGACAAAGGTCGATTCTTTCAGAGTCAAGGTTCCCGAACCGGCGGCGTAAATCGCTCCGCCGAAATCGACGGTCGTGTTGCCGGTAAAGCTTGTTTCCTCAGCGATCAAAGTCGTATGAAGAAGAGCCAGCGCGCCGCCGGCTCCCGTTTCTTTTTGGAGCGGTCCGATCATCGACGCCCGGTTTCGATCGAACGTCGATCCGGAGACATCGAGCTGGCCCGTCTTGTCCGCTGTTCCGTTAACCGAGATTGCGCCGCCGAGAGCGGCCGTGTTTCCGCGAGCAGGATCGGCACCGGAATCGCCGAATGTTGAATGGGTCGCAACGATGTCCGCTCCGGCTCCGGCGTAGATTCCGCCGCCGCCCAATCCTGTGACGTTACCGAGAAATTCGGAATGGTCGAGTCTCAAGACGGCGTCGTTGCCGACACGAACGGCTCCGCCGAACGTTCCGGACGAGTTGTCATGGAATTTCACGGATCCATCGATTGTCGCGTTGTCTTCGGCGTAGACGGCACCGCCCGCTCCGAAAACATTGCTCACGGTGTTGTTCGAGAACGTCGAACCGTCGAGATGGAGTGTTGCCGAATTGCTGACGTTGATCGCTCCACCGGTCGCCGTTGCCGTGTTTCCGGTAAAGGTCGCGGATGTTGCCGTAATGACGACTTCCTCTCCGGCGTTGATCGCGCCGCCGCGAGTCGCCGCCGTATTTCCGGTAAAGGTCGCGGAAGTCGCCGTGATGACGGCTTCCTTTCCGGCGTTGATCGCTCCGCCGCTCGCTGCCGCCGTGCTTGCGGTAAACGTCGAGAATTTGGCGGACAAGGTCAGATTGTCGCCGGCATCAATCGCGCCGCCGGTTCCCGAAACAGCTCGGTTCCGGTCGAAGGTCGAGTAATCCGCGTAAACATTGGCTTCTTTTCCGACGGAAATCGCGCCGCCGGAAGTTGAAGCGACGTTGCGTGCAAACAGAGTCTTCGACGTGGCTGAACCGTTGACGTCGATCGTTGCGTTGTCTCCGGCCCGAATTGCGCCGCCGGATCCTTTGGTTGCCCGATTGTCCTCGAATTTCGCGTATTGAGCTTGAACGGTCGACGCGGTGCCGACGCGGATTGCTCCGCCGGAACCGGCCGCGGTGCTTGCCGTGAACAACGAATGATTTCCGGCCGAACCGGAAGCGTAGACTTTCGAGTTGTCTCCGGCTCGGATCGCTCCGCCGTCGCCGCCCTTGGCCTGATTTTGGAGAAAGTTCGTGAAATTCGCCGTGATCGTGGAATCGTCCAGCGTGAAAATTGCTCCGCCTTCCCGACCTGCGCTATTTTTCGAGAATTGGGAGACGTTTCCGGCTCCGGCGGTTCCGGAGACGTCGATCACCGTTTGGTCTCCGCCGCCGGCTCGGATCGCTCCGCCGTCGCCGTTGGTCGCCGTGTTCTGAGTGAAATCGACGTGTTTCGCCGTAATTTCTGAATTATCACCGACGTAGATCGCTCCGCCGGATTGAGCGGCGGTATTTTTCGTGAACGTGTTTCGATTCGCCACGCCGGTCGTACCGGAAGCGAAAACCTTCGAGTTGTCTCCGGCTCGGATCGCTCCGCCGTCGCCGGTATTTGCCTTGTTGCCGTCGAAGTTCGCGAAATTCGCCGTAATCGAGGCAAGCTTTTCCGAGTAGATCGCTCCGCCGCTTCCACCGGCGACGTTGTTGGAGAATCGCGACACGTTGGCGGCTCCGGACGCGCCGGAAACGTCGATCGTCGCGTTGGCGCCGGTTCGGATCGCTCCGCCGTCTCCCGTCGTCGCCGTATTGTTAGCGAAGTCGGCGTAACGGGCTCGAACGGTCGACTCGACTCCGGCGTAGATTGCCCCACCGGACGCGGAGGCGGTGCTTGCCGTGAACTTGTTGAGCGCTCCGGCGATACCGGACGCGCTGATCACGCTGGAATCTCCGGCTCGGATCGCTCCGCCGTCTCCGGCTTTGGCTTCGTTGTTGATGAAGTTGCTTCGATCGGCGTTGAGCGTCAACGAGTTGCCGGCGTAAATCGCTCCACCGGACTGACCGGCAATATTCTCCGTGATGGTACTCGAACCGATATTGAGCGTTGCGCCGTCGCCGTTCAGGAGGATTGCTCCGCCGTTTCCGGTTGCGGTGTTGGCGTTGAAAACCGAATTGTCGGCGTTGACGACGGAGTTGGCGAGGACCGTGTTGACATTGATCGCTCCGCCGCCGCCGTCGGTCGCTGTGTTGCCGATGAACTGTGTCCGATTGGCGTCGATACGCGGTGTTCCGTTAGCGACGTAAATCGCTCCACCGGCCGTTGCCGTGTTGGCGGCTCCCGCTGTCGTTGATCCGAACACGCTCCCCGAAACGTTGAGGGACGAACCGGCTCCGCCGGTCAGATAAATCGCGCCGCCTTGGCCGGTTGTCGTACTGACCGAGTTGGCGTAGAACGCCGCTCCCGTGGAAGCGACTTTGGAATTAGTTCCGGCGAAGATCGCTCCGCCGTTTTTGGACGACGTGTTTCCGGCGAAAACTAATTGTCCGACCGTAGCGAATGTTGCGTTGCTTCCAACGTTGACGGCGCCGCCGCTCTTATCGGAAGCGGAATAACCTTGATAAACACTGTTCGTCGTCACGACGAGTCGTTCGCCGACCTTGCCGTCGAGAACCAGTGCTCCCGAGGAGTTGTTGCCGACGGAAATTCGTTGATCCAGAACTCCGGCGGTCGGAAGGCCGGTCGTCGGATCGATGGTCGTTCCCGATTTGAAGCGGAGGATTCCGCCGCCGGCCGTCGACAGACCGGCTTTTCTCAAAAACTCGATTCCGTAACCGCTGTCCTGAACGAGGCGTCCGGTGGTATCGAAACCGGCGTATTTCGATTCTCCAAGCGAGTTGACGCCGTTGACGATCATCGTGCCGCCGCCGGAGATCACGGTTCCGTCGTGATAGGTGTTCGCTTCGGCGTTGTTCAGAGTCAACGTACCGGAGCCGTCGAAAACGAGCGCCGCGAGGAAATCCGGTCCGGTGACTTCGCCCACCGTCGTGGAATAGGCGTCGCCGATCGCGCCGCCGTTGAACGTCCAGTTTCCCGCGCCGGAAACGCGCATGCCGCGTTCGCCGGTGTTGTAGTCGCCGGTCTGTCGGTTGGCGTCCTTCGAAATCGACATGGGGCCCGTCAATGTGATCGTTCCTCCCGATGCGAGATTGAAGATCACGGTGTCGTTCGGAATGAACGCGTCGTTGGCGTGTTTGACGTAATTGTCGTACCAATTAACGGCGTCGTAGCCCCATTGTCCGGAATGGGCGGCATCCTGATTGTTCCAGACGAGAACGGTGTTGAAGGTATCGCCGACATGGAGAACCAAGGTATTTTTCGCGGCGGTCGGAATTTGGAGTCCGTAACCGAGTCGATCGCTGGCCGTCGTTTCGATGACCGAACCGTTGAAGAGCAGCGTGAAGTTTCCGCCCTGAATGTCCTTGTCCGATTTGATGAGCGTGTAATCGCCCTTCCGCTCGTTGCCGCCTGGAAGATTCAGGATGTCGACCGTCGTCTTGGTGATATTCAGACCACCCGCCAAATCGAGCATTTGCTGGGTTTTGTCCCCTGCGACGCCGCCGGGAAAATAGAAGTCCATGTTGAAGGCGAGAATCGCTCCTTCTTCAAATCGAACCGTCGTTCCTTCGATTTTGTTGCCGCCGACGATTTTGACCGTCGCATCTTTTTTCACCGTGAACGAATCGTTCGCTCCCTGAGCGTTCAAAGAGGCGCCGGAATAAAATTCCAGTGTTCCTTCCTGAATTTCGATCTTCGTGCCTCCGGAATCAGCCGTCACGGAACTACCGCCCAGTTTCCAGGTTCCCGTTCCCGTTTTGATGATGTTGACAGTGTAATTTCCGCTTCCCTTGTTCGTTCGGAACGGATCCTCCATGTCGAGGATACCGGTTCCTTCCGTTTTGATGTATAGATTCGCCGTTTTTCCGGTCGAACCGGTAAAGTCGATGGAGTTCGCCGTCCCACCGGTTCCATCCGCGTTGACATGGTCTTTGTTTCCGCGGAACGTCGAGATGTTGCCGTCGGAAGCGCCGATCGTGACGTCCGTGTGGTTCGTCATCGTCAGCGTTCCCGAAGCGTTGATGTACAAAGCACCGCCGGGACCGGTCGTTTTATTGTCAAAAAAATTGGAGTCCGTGAAATCGCAATCGATGGCGTCCCAATAATAGACCACGCCGCCGCCGTCATAAGAAGCGTTGGAAAAGTTGTTCCGAAATGTTACCCCTTTGCCGTCCTGTGTATAGATATACTGGTTCCACCAAGCGTAGATCACGCCGCCCCCTCGTCCGTCCCGAGCTTCGAAACCGGCGATTTCCTTGATTCCCTCAAAATAGACTTTGGACCAATAAGTGCTGCCGGAGCCGTCCATGTACACGAAACGGGTTTGCGCTCCGGCGGCCGGTGTGATCGTTCTCCTCGCCAGCGGATCCGTAAGATCGCTTGACATGACCGTGATCGACACGTTGTTACCGAAATACAGCTGTTGTGTCAAACTGCTGTCATCGGCATGGAGAATGATTCGGTCGCCGTCCTTCAGTTGGTTGGCGCCTTGTGGATGGGCCAAGCGAAGTGCTTCGAGAGAGGCATATTGCTGGCTCGGGCCGATATGAAAATCCGCTGCGTAAATCGGCTGCAGACCGATGGCGAAAAAGATTACCGAAGCGAGAACAACGAGATGTCTGGGCAGTCTGCGTGACATAGGACAACTTCCTTGCCGAGTTAACGATAGCGCATCCCAGCCGAAAAGGCTGTATCATTCGGTTTTATCGTCGTAACACTGAAGAAAGTTAAACGAAACGTCCCAAAGGGTAAGGAATTCGCCCCCCTTTTCAATGCAACAGCCGGAAGGGAGCCGGTACTCCGGCGCACTGACGGAACACAGGGGATGGGACCGCTCTCGTTTCTCCGTCAGTACGGCGAGTACGCCTTCCTTCCGGCTGCTATTCGACGAATATCAATTCGTTGACGCTGTAGTAGAGGGTTTCATCCTATTTCGAGAACCAGCCTTTGAAGCGGCCGAAGAAGCCCGATGATTCCGGTTTCGACGGCTCCACGGGCTTGGGCGGCGGCGTCACGGCCCTGTTTTCCGTGTATGCCGGACGGTGTTCGGCGGCGACCATCGGCGGCGGCGCCGGAGCCGGCGACGGAACGTGTTCCAAAAGAAATCGCGGCCAATAGCCGTCCATCAAAGAAAGAAGGTCCGAAATTCGATCCGTCGATCGACGAAAATCGGCCACGGAAACCCTCTTGAAAAGCTCCATCTGCTCTTCCTTCGTGAACGCAACCTGATAGAGCATCACGTCATCGATCCAAACGGTTCCGGGACCGGTCAGTTCGAATCCGATCCGCAGTTCGTCAAGAGAATCTTGCGGCAGTCGATCAAAGGGAACGACGACTTTTCGCCAACGAACGCTGCCGGTCGGCGACGGACCCGGCGACGGACTCAGACTCGGACTCGGTTCGATCGTCGGTTCGATCGCAAACGATCGGTACAGCGGCGTTTCCCGATGTTTGGCCGTCAAAAGGACGTTGACCGTCGGCGCCGCCGATTGATTCGAAACGCCGAGAAACGCTGAAACGAACAATCGACCGGTTTCCGGAGCCGAAACAATGTTGCTGAAGACGATGTTGTTGGAGACGATGTTGCTGGAGACCGCGTCGGGCTCCGAGGTCGCGGCTTTCGATTCCAGTTTCAAGCTCGCGTTGCCGGAGTTTTTCGTCGCCGAATCATGAACGGCGACGAAATGTTCTCCGCCGTACCGCGTCCAACCGACGAGTTCCGTCGTCGCGTCGACCATTAACTCGCAACCGGGATTTTCCAGTTTGTTCCACGGCACGCCGTTCCTCGCCGCTTGGATTCGTTCACCGAGTTCGTCGATCTTCCGTTTCAGGGTTCCGTTCGGCCCACAAATCTCCATGGGGCGGTATATTTCGGCGTCGACAAGCGAAGCGGTCGGTTCCGCAAGCCGAACCGCGACGAGATCGTAAGGTTGCAACGAGGCTAACCAGGATAATTGCCCGTCCTTCCGTTTCAGGAACGCCGCGTTGATCGGACGGCGTCCGCTAAGTTCTTCCATGGGAACGGTCGGCGAAACGGAAAACGTCAATTTGGCGTCGACACCGAAGGGCGCGTCGTTGAGCAGATACACGAAGAGCCCCGACGACGTTTCGAGAAATCGAACCGTAACGGGTTGGAGCGTCTTTTCCTGGTCGCCGTCCGTTTTCGATGAATTCTTGCCGAAGTCTTTGGCAACGAAGGTCTGGAACGGTGCTTTCGGTAACTGTCGGAACGCCGCAGCCAAGGAATAAAACGCCTCCTCCTCACCCAACGGCAAGGCGTCGCCGCCGTCGAAGAACGTCAGGACGTCTTCCTGAGCCAAGCGTTGAACGAAACGGCGGCGATTGCGTGCGTCGCCGGGAACGATCACGACTTTTTCATTCGGCGGCGATTCATGGAACAACAGGGCTCCCGCCGCGACGGCATCCCGTGTTGCCGTTCCGTATTCCGTCGATTCCAGTTCCCGATACGTCGCCGTGTTTCGAGCCCCTGCCGCTTCCGGTCGACTCGGACGCAGGAACACGAGGGACGACGAATCCGTGTACAGCGCCGGATCGAACCCGGTCAAACGCAGGGCCTGCGTCAAGGTCGTCCGGCGAAGCAGCGACGGCGAACAGTATTGCTGCATGTTCGGACTGTCAAGCATCGTTCCTCCGGCCAGGTACAGCGTCGCGTCGGGACGAATCTCAGTCAATGTTTGAGCGATCCGACGATAAAATTCGTTGACTTTCAACGTTCGCCAACGAATCCAAGTTTCGAAACCGGCGGCGTTCGTCTGGAAATATTGGACCCTTGCCGCGAAACGGTTCGAAGAGAAATTCTCCGTCGGCACTCCGACGCCTTCGGGAAGTTTGACGTCCGTTTCCCGTTGAAATTGGGCGATCGTCACGTCGTCGATTCCCCAAAACGGATCCGGGATTTGCGCGAAACCATCCGGCGACAGCAGCACGGAGACGCCGCCGAACGACGGATGGCGAGCGTAACGGCTCGCCAACTCTTTTACTGAGTCGATCATCGCGTCCTGGACCGACGGATGCAGCAAATTGTAATAGGGACCGCTCACGCTCCCGGAACGATCGGACGGCAGGAATACCGGACCGTTCGGACCGATCCACGACAATTCGACGGCGAGGTTCGGATTCCGTTGAATCGCGGCCTCCAACACGGGAAGCGGCGAATTGAAGTCGATCGCCGGAATCAGCGTCAGACCGTCGCGATCGAAAAGTCGGGCAAGAAGTTCGAGAACGTCTTTCGAAACGGGACGGTTGTCGACACCGACCAAGGGCCCGGCGCCGGCGGCCCGGCCGAGATTGGTCGACGGATAAAGCGTCTTGCCGTCCGCCGCGACGACGAGCATTGTTCCGTCGTATCCACCGTGCCGGAGCAAATCGGTAAATCGGGTTGCTCCTTCGTACAAAACCTCCCAGTCTGCCGCTCCAACGGACGACGCCAGAGAATTAAAAAAATCCGGGCGATGAACGTATCCGGCGAGGAGCCGTTGCGGTTCGCCGTCAAAGGGTTGCGCCAAACGATCTGGAGCATCGGCCAATCGGAACGTGTTGACCTTGCCGAAAACAGCTTCCCGGGACGGCCGACGATTCGTCAACAGGAGCATTGGGGATTTCGTCTTCGGCCAAAACACGATTCGGTGCTTCAGCAGTCGGTTCGTCTTGGAATCGGAGACGATTTCCTCCGCGACATCGATTCCCGATTCGACGGAAACCGTTGGAACCATGCCGTTGTCGGACGGAATCAGTTCGACGACCGTGATGCCAAGCGTCTGCGGAACATTGGACGGATATTCGAGCTCCAAAAGATGCGGTTTGCCGGGCTCCTTGATCGACAACGGAATCGCTTCCCAAGGCACCGCGTCCGAAGAGTCCGGAGCCGAAAGCGCCGACAACGGCGTCGCGATCATCGGAATCGTCGTCTGTTCCTTGAAATGTCCGCTGCCGAAGGAGTTTTCGCCGTGAACCTTCCATTGTTCGAGCAGTTCGACCATGGGACCCGAACGAATTGGCAACCGCTCAATCTCAAGGGGCGGATTGCCCGGATTCGACGAAGAACCCACCGAACGGAGACCGGGAATCTTCGGAAGCGAAGCAACCTTGGGAAGAGCCGGAACTTTCGTGAATCGCTTCCACCAGGCCGGATTCGTCGTGTCGACGGTCTCCGGTTGCTCCGTGTCGACGGCGATTTGCAGTTCGCCGACCGGTCGCTGTAAGGCTGTTGAGTTGACGACAACGCAGGAAACCACGGTCTGAAGAAAAATTTTCGCCGGACGGCGTTGCAGCGGATTCGCCAGCAAATTGTATCCGGAACTCGGTTCTCCTTTCCGTTGGAATGAGACGCCGATCTCGTACACGCCTTCGTTTGCCGGCATGATGAGCGAAACGGGAATCCACTGAACGGCTTGCGGAGCGTTCGGAACGAAAATTTCGAGTTCCGTCGCCGTCAAACGGGTCGAATCATCGAGGCTCTTTTTTCCGGGCGTCCGAACCGTTCCGACCGATTCGTTCGTCCGATGCAGCGACACGGTCAGCAGATTCAGCTTCTCCGCCGCGATTCTCGGCGATCGGGGAAGGATTTCCAACGTAATGACTTCGTACGGCGAAAAGACGTCGTTGCCGTTGGAGAAGCGAACGAGAATATCTTCGTTGACGACGAAACCCTGAGCGCCGACCGATCGAAGTCCGACCGGCGCCAGCACGAGAATCAGCGTCAACAAAAAAAATCCCAACAAACGCGACATGACAAAGCTCAATTTGAGGAACCGACAAAATTCGGGGAATTATGCCGAATTCCACGAAAAAAATCCATAGCAGTGAAGGTGAAAGAGTGAAAGGGTGAAAGGGTGAAAAAGGAGGAAGAATAGAAAAGATGCGTTTCCGCTTTCGACCGAAAAGGAGCTCCAAGCATAGGCGGCCGAAAAAACAATACGGCGTCGGAAGTTAGGGGGTGAAGCGGCTAAAACAAACAATTTGTTCCCGTTTTCAGTATATCCCCCTCTCCCTCTTTCACTCTTTCACCCTTTCACTCTTTCACCCTTTCACTCTTTCACCCTTTCACCCTTTCACTCTTTCACCCTCTCACCCTTTCACCCTTTCACCCTTTCACTCTTTCACTCTTTCACTCTTTCACCCTTTCACTCTTTCACCCTTTCACCCTTTCACTCTTTCACCCTTTCACTCTTTCACCCTTTCACTCTTTCACCCTTTCACTCTTTCACCCTTTCACCCTTTCACCCTTTCACCCTCTCACTTTTTCCCCCCCGCCCTCAAGAAACGCCGAAAATCATCGACGTTCGATGAAGTTGGCCGTTTGGATCATGTTCGGTTCCTCTTCGTCGTCGACATCCAAAACTTTTTTCGGCTTTTTCGTGGCCGTCGGCGGCCGCGTGGGAAGCGAGTTCTGAACCAGCGTCGGTTCAATCGCCGATTCAAAGACGGGAACCTTGGCGACCGGAGCCGACGGACTGGCGTCAAACGGCGGACAGGGCGGACAAGGATAATTAGGTTTTTTCTGGGACTTGCCTCGAACGGAAGGAGCCGACTCGACGTGAACCGTTTGAATTGGTTGAGCCTGTTGCGGACTTTGAACGAACACAGGCAGTCCGATCGACGGAAGGTTCGTTCCAACCGGTTGCGCATAGATTTCAACCGATTGCGAATTCATTCCGACGATTTGCGGGTTTTTTCTCACCGTTTGCGGATTTACTCCGCTCGATTGCGGGTTTGGCACAGGATAGTGATACTGCGGAGCCGGCGCGTGCATTTTCTGTTGCCCGCTCGAAAACAGACTGGTAAGCGGCGAAACGGTTCCAGAGACCATGGAGGCGAGATCGTTTCCTGCGGCCTTCGCGGAATCGAGCAGACCGAAACCGGCTCCCGATTGCTGAGACGCGGCCAAAGGAATCGGCGAGGCTTGGGAGGGACGCTGAACGGGATTCGGTTGTTGAACGACATACATTCCTCCGTTTGGCGACGGAGTCGGTTGACCGTATCTCATGCCTTTCGGTGTGGAATCACCGGTCAAGAAACCGAAAAATCCCTTGCCGTTTCCTTGAGGAGCTTGCTGGTATTGAGCCTGACGGAGTTGAGCCTGTTGGAGCTGGGCCTGCTGAAGTTGAGTTTGCTGGAGCTGGGCCTGTTGGAGCGCGACCTGCTGAAGTTGGGCCTGCTGGAGTTGCGTTTGCCGATATTGAGTCTGGAGGACATCTTTTTCTCGGGCCGCTTCTTCCTGGAGTTTCATTTCCTGAATCTTTAACTTCGTCTCCTGCCGGGCTTCGAATTGATCTTGAACCTGTTGAGCTTGCCGCAGGATTCTCGCTTGGAGTTCCGCCTTGACGAGTTCTTGATTTTGGGCGTCGATTTCCTCTTGAACGTCGTCCATGGCGTCGGCGATTCCTTCGAGATATGCTTGTTCCATCGCGGCATTGAGCGTATCTCGCGTCAGGACCTTTCCGGTTCCGCTGACGGTTCGTTTTTGGGGCGGCGTGGTCGGCAGACCTTCGCTCCGTTGGAAGGTCGGTTTCGACGGCACCGGATGGAAACGGGGAAACGGCATCTGGGACTGGTTCGGCAGGGGGGCGTCTGCGGCTTTGGGAGACATTTCCTCTTCTTCCTCTTCGACGGCGGCTTCCGGGGCTCCGGGGACGGGCCGTGGGTATCCCGGTGAGTATCCGGTCGGAGCGTAACCGATCGGCGGATACCCCATCTGAGTGGTTCCGTTCATCGTCAGTCCGGCGACGGGCTGTCCGGTGATCGGATTGACGATCATTCCGGTGCCGGTTCGATCGGTGGGAATTCCGCCGGCCGACATCACGGTTCCGTTGACGTATCCCGGCGTTCCGTAGGCGGTTCCATAAGCCGCTGCGTAGGCGGGAGAAACTCCGCCGGCCTGCATCACGTTTCCAGCGATTCCCGGGGCGCTCAGGGCCGAGGCGAGCATCACGGCGTTGTTGGAGACGACATTGAGCGGAACCATCATTCCGCAACCGGCCGTCAGACCGCAAGGTCGGGCCGCCGTGCAGTTCGGATGCATCACGCAGGCGCGGAGGACGCCTTGGCTTTGGAGCATTCCGTTTGGCAACAGCACGCCGGAGGGCGTCATCACACCGGCTGGGGTTGCGACTCCGGCCGCGACGACGAGGCCGCCGCTCGTAATCGTCGAGACGCCGGGAACGATGCCCATGGAAATCAACGAGCCGCCGGCGCTGCCCGGAATCGGACTGTTCGGCATCATTCGATTGGGGACGGCTCCGACTCGCATCCCATTGGGCCCCGCGACGGTCGGAACTTTCGACGGCGACTGTTGAGGAGCACCCGGCGGAGCGAGCGTCGGTTGCGGAAACGTCGGCGTCGCCGTCGCTGTTGCCGTGGTCGTGATCATCGGATTCGGAATATATCCGCCGTTCATCATGCTGCCGTTGCCGAGCATGAGGGTGTTCGGACTCATCGCGTTCATCATTCCCATTCCGCCGGCGCCTCCGGAACCGCCCGGACCACCGGGTTTACCGCAGTACGGCGTCAGGCCGCAGGGTTTCATGGGACTGCAAAACGGTGTCAGGCCGCAGGCGCGGGCCGGGCTTCCGGCGACGATTGGTTCGTTGGGATCAATCCACATTCCGCAGCCGAGCGTTTTACAGCAGGGATTTTTCGACGTACAGACCGGACTCACGCCGCAATGTCGTCGAAATTTCTTGCCGCAGGAGCCGCCATTATCTTTTTTCAGACAATCGAGGAATCCGCAATTTCCATCGTTTCCTTCGCCGCCGCAGTTTGCGTCCGGCGGGCAGCCGATCCACGGAGTTCGATTGACTTCCCAAGCCGATTCGTGCCGAATCAGATAGCCGCGATCCGTTTTCTGCGTCGTGCAACCGCAAGGCAGCAGAAAAAGGAGAACGGCAGCAATCATCAGGGGGGATTTCGAGCTAAACATTATATTTCACCGATCCAAGTTTCGCGGTTAATGCATTTTGCCTAATCGCTTTCGGAGGTCGGGCCCCTCGGCGCACCGACCTCGTATTGACCTTGATCGTCTCGATACAATCGGATTATTGAGAATAATCGTTAAATTTTGCCCGTTTTCCGAATATTTTCCTCCATGACAGCCGGAATGAAGCCGGTATTCCGGCGTAATGACGGTCGTTCGGTGTCGTCGGATGCTCGACGGACCGTCATTGCGGCGAGTACGCCTTCATTCCGGCTGATGTTTCGGTTTCCGCTCGAACGATCGGAATGATACGAAAAAAGCCGCAAACAGGTTTCCCCGTTCGCGGCTTGTGGTTGAACCGACTCAATGACTCGAACCTAGAAATGCACCCGGACGCTCATTCCGAAGAGATCTTCGGTCGGATTGACGTGATAACCGGCGGGACCGACGTTTTGCATCGAATGGACGTATTCGAAGACCCATCGAAGTTGCGGCGTCCAGAACCAGCTCATGCCGAGCACCAAATCGTTTTGATATCCCGCCATGGCGCTGTTATTCCGCCAATCGCTCAGATCGGTGTAGCTCCATTGAGCAACCGCCTGCCAAGCGCCCCATCCGTCGATCAGGTTGCAGTCGCCGCTCTTGAACGGATGAAAGTTCCGCTTGACCTTGACGGCGCCGAACCCGCCTTTATTCAGGTTGTAGACCCGATGTTCGCCCGTCAGGAACCAGCCGACTTCGACGTAAGCTCCGAAGAGATTCCGAGACGGCGAGTTTTTGTAGGCGTCGTAGGAACCGGCGAAGGCTTCTGAACGAACCGAGAACGGACCGTGTTGATAGGCGAATTCCAAGCCGCCGCGATTGAAATGGTCGCAGGCAAAGGTTCCCGAGCGGAGCGTCGAGTAGTCGAGCAGGGCGAGCGTTCCCGGCGAAGCGTTGATCGACGCCGTTTTCGAGGATTCCGTGCCCGCGTATTCCCAATGTCCGCCGATATGCAGGACGTGCCTGCCTTCCTGGGCGAACAGCGGAGCGGCCGACAAACGAAGGTTGACGACTTGACCTTGATTATCTTCCTTCAAATATCGAGCTTGGTTCGTCGCTCCGTTATGAAAGACGCCGAAGAATGCGCGGACTCGATCATCGGCGAAGGTATTTTCCGAAGAGATACCGACGCGACGGCCCAAACCGAAGACGTTGGCCGACGTCGTGTATTCCATCAAGGAGATATCGTTGGTCCCCATCGGATAGTAGAGACCTGTTTCCGGCTTGAAATGTCCGGCTCGAACGTATCCGAGCAGCGGAACATTTTTCGCACCGACCCAGTTATCGATCAAGTCGACCGTTCCGTTCTTGCCCACGAAACCGACTTCGATTTTGTAATCGAACGAATCGTAACCGTTTCCGGAGACGCCGAGTCGAATTTCACGAAATCCCATCGAATTTTGCAGACCGTTTCCGTAAACGTTGTCCGCGTTATCGTTCTGCCCCATGACGTTGACCGAATCGAGAAAGATTCGACCCGAAACTTTCGGTGAGGACCAAGCTTTTTTGGTATCCGGTTTCTTCGGAATGTCCTTTTTCAGGGCCTTGATTTCAGCGGAGAGTCGGTCCAATTCGGCGTAAACAGACGGATCCGTGACGACAACGGCCTGAGGTGGTTGCGGTACCGGAGCAACCGGGCTCGGTTGGGGTGCCGGACTCGGCGCCGCCGAATTTTGGGCAATATGAACGATACCGAAATCCTGTGGAGGAGGCGGAGCAAGCGGTACTGTTTTCGGCGTCAAGTTTGGAGCCTGTCCGAGAATCGCTCCGGTTTTGTTCGCCTGCGGTTCCGGAGCTTCTTCCAACGTCGTCGGACGCTGCGGAGAAGCTTTGAGTTTTTGTTTGGGCGTCAAGTCGGCTCCGGATACTCCGGAACCACCGACAAGAACGATGACGAGCAAGCTCATCATCCAATGACGGAGGGATTTTTTCACGGTAAGACTCCTTATTCTTGGAAACGGTGTCAATATTTTTTCGATCGTTTGGGGCGGGAAATGAGTGTTGACGCAAAACGATCCTCTAATCCACAAAATTGTATCGAGTGATACAGTCCGCAAATTCCATCCAATCAGACCCTTTGCTTGTCGTTTTTGGGCCCGCCTGCCGCAAATTCGGAAAATGTGGCACAGAGAGAAAAAAAGAAACAATCGGAATTTTGGGAGTATTTAAAAAATTAGACAAACTCCCCCAAAATCGCCCATCTCGACAAAAGTAATCCGGTCCTTTTCTTTGTCCCGAGATCGACTACAATGAACCCTGTGATTCGAGTCCCGGAAGGCGCGCTTCGCGGCTAAAACGCAGGCGTCATGCCGACCGGAAACGAATTTCCGGCGGAACCCTAACGCCTAACGCCTAACGCCTTATGAGCCCGACTGAAGAAAAAGCCGTCTTGACGATCGGAGACAAGCGAATTGAGCTTCCCGTTTACATCGGATCGGAAGGACATCAATCGATCGACATCACGAGACTTTTCGACGACCACGGCCTGACGACCTTCGATCCGTCCTTGGGCAGTACGAGCGTCTGCCGGAGTACCATCACGTACATCGACGGCGACAAGGGGATTTTGCGGTATCGCGGTATCCCGATCGAACAGTTTGACCGACCGAAGCCGAACTTCATCGAGGTCGCTTGGTTGTTGATCTTTGGCCGGCTCCCGAATCGGCAGGAATTGACCGAATTCCGTGATCGCTTGACGGACAACGAGATGTTGCATGAGGGTTTGCGGCGGCAGTTCGGCGACTTGCCGCCGAAATCGCCGCCGATGGCGATTCTCTCCGCCATGCTGAGTCAGTTGGCGTGTTATCACGAAAAATTCCTGCCGCTGGGCGACGACGAATTGTTCGTCGAAGCGGCCGCTCGCCTGATCAGTAAGGCCCGGACCATCGCGGCCTATTCCTATCGACGTTCGAAGGGACTTCCCTTTACATATCCGGACCCGGCGCTGCGGTACTGCGCGAACTTCCTGCATATGATGTTCTCGATTCCGTATAAGCAGTATATCGTCGCCGAGGAAATCGAGGACGCGATGAATCTCGTGTTGATTCTGCACGCCGACCACGAACAGAATTGCAGCACCTCGACGGTTCGGGTCGTCGGTTCGGCGAAAGCGAATCTGTTCGCGTCCTGTGCCGCCGGCGTTAGCGCTCTTTGGGGACCGCTGCACGGTGGAGCGAACGTCGAAGTCATGAAAATGCTCGAACAGATTCATTCCGGCGGCATGAAGCCGGAGGACTGCATTGCGGCGGCCAAGGACAAGACGAATCCGTTCAAGCTTTTCGGTTTCGGACATCGGGTTTACAAAAACTACGATCCCCGGGCCAAAATGCTTCGGGCAGCCGCCGACCGCGTCTTCGCCCGTCTGAAGACGAACGATCCCTTGTTGGACGTCGCTCGGAAACTGGAGGAGATTGCGCTGCAGGATTCGTATTTCGTGGATCGAAAATTGTATCCGAACGTCGACTTCTATAGCGGCATCCTGTTGCGGGCAATCGGAATTCCGACGAACATGTTTACGGTGATTTTCGCGATCGGCCGTTTGCCCGGTTGGATCGCCCAATGGAAAGAGCAGCACGACAACGCCGGACAGAAGATCATCCGACCGCGTCAGCTCTACACCGGCAACACGATCACCGACTACGTCCCCATCGAGGAACGCTAGCACACGACTTTTCAAAGAGACTTCGTTAAAAGAGCCGGGGATGGAGCCGGTACTCCGGCGCAATCCCCGGACGGTCCGGTAAAATACACCGTTTTCGACTGAAAAGAGCCCCAAGTGCAGGCGGTACTCCGCCGGAACTTGGGGGTTGAAGCGGGGAAAACGTGGAGTTTGTCCCCGTTTGCGGTATATAATAGACCTGTTCGGTAATTTCAATTTGGCGAATCAGCAAAAACGGGATTGATTGCGGTCCGGTAGCTGGCGGTGTCCCGGTGGCGGAGTCCGGTACTCCGGACCTGCCCTGTGTTCGAGTACTCGCCAACATTCAAACGAGCCTGGTGAAACGATTTGTCGAAATCCTTGTTTGTGTGATCCTGAGCGTTCCGACGCTTTTCGCGGCCTTGCCGACGACGTTTGAGCCGGGTCGGCGAGATCCGGCGACCGGAAACATCGTCCAGACCGGTCCGAACGTTCGTTGGGCGGTCCGCATCGGTTCGCCGACCTACGCCACGCCGGTCGTCGCCAACGGAAAAGTTCTCATCGGAACGCTCAACGACGCCCAATGGGACGAACGCCGTTCCGGAAGTCGCAGCGTGTTGCTCTGTTTCGACGAAAAAACCGGAGATTTTCTCTGGCAGCTTCCCCTGCCGAAGGATTATAAGATTCCGTATTTCGACTCGTTTTGCGTCGGAATTTCATCGACTCCGACCATCGTCGGCGACCGGGCCTTCCTGACTACCGGACGCGGCGAAATCCTCTGCATCGACTTGAACGGCCTCGAAAACGGCAACGACGGCCCTTACATCGACGAAGCCCGACTCTATTCGTTCGCCCGGGATACCGGGCCGCCGATTCCCTTGGCGAAAACCGACGCCGACATCGTTTGGCGTTACGACGCTTTCGGCGAACTGAAAGCGAAGCCGCACGACACGAACAATTGCGACATCGTTTATTACGGGGGGGAATCTTCCGATCACGAGCCGGGGCCTGACGATCACGAGCCGGGACCTGTGGTCCCGGTCCGGGGGATATTGGTCGTCAACACGGGAAATTCGCCGGACCATACACACGTTCACGTTCCGAACCCGGAAGCGCCGTCGCTGCTTCTCATGGATGCGGCAACCGGTGTTCCGTTGGCCCGGGACGATTTCGACATCGGCAGCGACATCTCGCACGGACAATGGTGTTCGCCGACCCTGGGGAAAGTCGACGGCAAGGCCGGTAAAACAAACACGATCTTCTACGGCGGCGGCAACGGCGTCCTGTACGCCGTGGAGGCTCCGAGCCGCGAATCGCTCCAAAAACGGTTCGAGGCGAACGGCAACTCGATGATTCGCTTGGAAACGGCGTGGAAATTCCACGGCGACCCGCGCGCTCAAGTCGGTTCTTTGGAAGAGGTTCCGCCGTTCGTCATGGGAATGGGGAGTCCGTCCTATACTTGTCTGCCGCCGCCGTTGCTGGACGGCGAAGGCCGGATTTTCATGCTTTTCGGACACGACGCATGGAACGGGGCGAAACCGTTCCGAAGTTGGTTGGCGTGTATCGACGCAAAAACGGTCAAGTTGCGTTGGGGAACCGAAAACATTGAGGGCGGAGCCGTATCGCCGCCGATCGTCGACAAGGGATTGTTGTACTTTGCCGATCGGAAAGGCAATTTTTCCTGTCTCGACGCCGCAACGGGGCGGGAACACTGGAAATTACGGCTCCGCGGCGACATCTGGGCGCGACCGCTGCTCGCCGACGGAAAAATTTACGTCGGAACCGATCGCCGCGTGTTCTACGCGCTGAAGGCCGGTCGGGAGCCGCGAATTCTCGCCGAAATCACGATGCCGGATCGAATATTCGCCCCCGCCGCAGCGTCCGGCAACACGCTTTACGTCGTCGGCGACGGTTTTTTGTACGCCGTCGAAAACCGATAAGCCCCAAGCAAGTTTCAGAGCCCGACGCGTAAGCGAGGGAAAGTGTTCCGAATATCGCTTCCGAAAACGAGCTGCGACCTGTGGTCGCAGTTTCCGCCTAAGACGAAAAGATCGACGTCGACGCTTTCGTCACGGAAAGTCCGATCATTCGGACAGGGACGTTATCGCCTCAAGAATTCGAACTCTTGCTTTGTCCGCCGCCGTTCGGTCCTTGGCGTCCTTCCAGAAAATCGTTTCGGCTCCCTCGGCGTAGAGAACGGACTCGATCGACTCTTGAAGGACCGTTTCGGCGCTTTCGGTCGATTTGCCTTCCTCTTTTCGCTTGGCGATCAGATTCTGTAACATTTTGATCGTTTCGAAATCTTCGACGCCTTCGCGCATCGCTTCCATCTGCTTGCCGGCGACGACGTTCGGATCTTTCGGATCGACGAACAGCGGCGTGTACATCGTCCGGGGCGAAGAATATTCGTTCCAGGAAGACGCGCCGCCGCCGTCGCCGAACGCCCAGAAGAAGGAGCCGGTTCCTCCGATCCGAGCGACTTCCCAGGCTTGGAGCCGAAAATAAGCGTACGGATCGAGCAGCCGCACGGGCCCGGAGCAGGAATAAAGCTGCAACGTTTTTCCTTTCGTCTGCCAATCGAAATAAAAGGCGTCGAATCCTTTCCGATTCTGCAACCATTGCGGCCGGTTCGGACAGACCACGTCGTTCCGTTCGAAGACTTCGTTCGGCGCCTTCGACAGATCGGTGTAGACCGGATCGACCCAAAGTTTGAGTTTCGGTTGCGCTTGACGGATCGCCTTCGCCCAGGCAAAGGTCGGCGCGAGGTCGAAATCGAGACCCGGCTCATCGGAAACGAGCAAGTTGAAACGTTCCGGTTCGATTCCCTTTGTTTTCCAATGCGCAACCCAGGCGTTGATCCATGCGGCGACGGCGGCGTCGAACTCCGGAGCATCGTGTTTGATTCCCTTGATCGTCGGGGGAACGCTCAGGAAAATACAGTATTCCTTCGCGTCGGCCCATTGGGCGAGCCAGTCGTCGAACTCCTTCGTGTCGATCGTTACGGAATTGTCGGTCTTGTTGTACTCGAATCCCATGACGACGGACGGCCTCGCCCACGGAGCGTTGACGAAATGTTCCCGAAGATGTTTCAAAAACGATTCGCGGTTCGTCGGATTGACGCTGTACGCCCCGTTGCCGTCGGTATAGGACCAGCCGCCGACGAGCAGCGACGTCTTATCCGGGAACGGCATCGGCCAAACCGTCAACTTCAGCGGAATATTTTTCAAGGATTCCGATTTTTCTCCGGCGACGTCGAAGACGATATTCGTTTCATGAAGTTTCGGAGTCAGGCTGACGGGCCGAAAAGTCAGGTAAACCTGCTTGACCAATCCGGGAAGGACCGTTACGGAATTGTTTTCGGCAAGCGGAAGGGCCGCGAGAACCGGCTCGAACTGCGTCGTATCGGTCCAGGGAACGTCGTGAACGGTATATTCCGTATTGGGAATTCCGTCGATTCGAACCGTCACGGAAAGAGGGTTTTCTCCCGCGTTGTAGAGATTGATCGCCGCTGCCCGATACTCGCCGCGCAGCGCATGGATTTCGAGCGGTGTTTTCGTATCCAATATTTTCTCGGGTGGAATTTCGAACAGCGTCGTCTTGTCCCACGGCGAGACGGGAACCGCGTGAACCGTCATTCCAACGGCTTTCCAGATCACGGCTTGCGTTTGGAATAGTTTTTCGTGCAGAGAACCGAACGGAAAAACCGTCCGAAAATTTTCCGGCAAGTCCCCGAACGGATGCTCCCCGGCGGCGACGGCATCTTGTAATTCCGTTTCGAGTTTGTCGATTCCCGTCGAAATCCTTTTTTGGTCTTCTTCGGGAATTGTTGCTTCGCCGAGAAGTGTTTTGAGGTTCGCGAGATCGTCGTGGTGGCGGCGAACGGCAATTTGAAAACGTACCGCTTCGACAAACTTTCCGGCGTCGCTTTCGACGACTTTTCCTTGCGATTCGCCTTGCGGCAACGAACCGTCGCCGCGAAGAATTCGGATTTCGTCCGTAAAAATGAAATTCCCGGACGATAACGTGACAAACCGGACGAACCGCCCCCGGGTTTTGATGTCCTTCGTCGCAAAACAACGGATCGCGTAGTTCTCCGGCAACGGCCCGTGGGCCTTGACGTCGAGTGCAATCAATTCTCCGGCGTCACGAAAATTCTTGCCGTCGTCGCTGACATGCACGAACACGGCGGTCGGCCAAGTCACGCCGGCAACTCCCGCCGCCGCCGTCATTTCGACGCCGCCGATCGGCTCGACCTTTTCGAGATCGATCGTCACCACGGCGAAGGGAACGTGAACCCAGCCGACGGTTCCTTTTTTCGTCCAAAAATACCCGCTGGTTGTTTGACCGTCGGTCAACTGGATCGAGTCTTCCGGGTCGGAACAGTGTTTGTACGCCGGTTTCGGTGACAAGGTATATTTCTTGCCGAGCGCGAGATTCAGCGGCGTTTCCTGCGAGAAAACGTTCCCGCCAATCCAGGCGAAAAGGAGCGAACCGAGGACGGCTTGTAAAAACGAAACGTGTTTCATGGCAACTCCTTGAGGTGATCGACGTCGTTGAAAACGTTTTCGAACGGCCGCTTCAACCCCCGAGTTACGGCGGAGTACCGCCTCCACTCGGGGCTCTTCGTACATGTTATTTCTTTACTGGAATGCAAAGCTCCCTATTCCATCCCCAATCGAAAAAAGCTTCCTTTCAGAGCTTTCCCCAGAAAGCCAGGCAGTCGGCGTAGAGTTTGTTCCAGTCGCTGCCGAAACATTCTTCGAAATCGTGAAGACGAATCTCCGATGTGTCTTCGCTCAACAACGTTTTGGCTCCCGTACGCTTCAAATACTCGGCAAACTCCTTCGGACGTTTTTGAACGAAATAATACGTCAGTCCCCACGCCAAGGCGTAGTTGTCGAGAATCTCTTCCACGCGTCCCTCCTTCAAAAGCTTGTCGTCAAGGATCAACTTCCGAATCGGATCCGCCGGTTTTTGTTGGAAAAACTGCTTCAGTCGGACAAGTCGGCTCGTGTTGATCTTCGGCTTGATCGTCCAGCCGCCCCGCTTATCGATGTCGGGAACTTCATGGAGCAAAGCCAATCCCTCACAAACCCAAAGCGGACACGGAGCGAACCGTTGATGCATGCCCCGATTGAAACCGATTTGATGCGTCGTCTCGTGAACGACCGCCGAAATGTTTCGCTCCGCATCGGGCCGACGCAGAAATTCCTGAACCGTTCTCGACGTCACGCGACCCGTTTGGCCGCGCCGGGCCGCTTCGAGTCCCGAAATGTCGTACATCACCATGCGGTTCGTCGCCGGATTGAAATATGCCCGGAACTCGTCGTTCACCGCAACGCCTTCCGAAGCGGCGTAGCGGACGAAATCGCCTCGGTCGGCAAGAACCACGGCGACCAGCGGATAATCGTGCTGCTCCAAAGGAACGCCCTTTTTCTTCCAATACGTCGTGTATTCGCCGTCGAGTTTCTCGAAAAGTTGACCGAACCATTGGGCAAACTCCTGCGACGTGTTGTAAACGACGAGAAAATGGGAGGTTTCGTGAAGATTGAACCCGCTCGTCGTCGGAAATTCTTCTTGAAGTAAAACCTTGACGTCTTTTTTCGAAAACGGTGTGAACGGCACCTCGTCCGACTTCCGTTCGAGCAGATCAATCCGATCGATTTTGTAGATTCGTCCGTCGCGGCTCTCAAGAACAACGGCGTCGGTCGCTTCAAGCACGAAACGCCCCTCAACTTGCCTGGTCTTCCCATCTTGGCGAAACGCGACGTATTCCAAGGCGAAAAGATCGCCGATGGTCCCAAGAAACACCGAAAACAGGCAAAAGCGAAGAAAACTCATCTTGGCGTCACGGGATAAAATCGTTATTGTTCGCCCTGAGCCGCGTCGGATTTCGACGCGATTGAAGCGGGGCGACGTCAACACCAACTCAAGCGCGTCGGGAGCCGACGCGGCTGACTCCATACTACAATCATCGTTCGGCAAAACCAAGAGTTGCGACGAAAAATGAAGCGATTCCTCAATATTTTTTGGCTCGGCTTGGTCCTTTTCGGCTGCATCGGCTGCGCGACGGACAACGAATTCCTCGCCAAACTGCCGCTTTTCGAAGCGAACAGCGACAAAATCCCCGGTCTGACTGCGCCGCGAGATCGAAAAAAGCAGATTCAGGAAAAGGGCGAAAAAGGAGCAAAGGCTCCCGACGCCGAAAAAGAAGTTCTCGTCGCCCAGTTAATGGTCGAATACCGAACTTCACCGGACCAGAATATGCGGCGCGAAGCCGTCGACGCTATGGCGAAGATCCCCCATGCGAAACGGGACTTCTACATGAAGGAAATGCTCTTGGACGACGACCCGTTCATCCGAATTTCGGTTCTCGAAGCGATCGGCAAGTCGTTCAACGGCGAGCGCTCCGAACTGATCGGCATCCTGATCGACCGCATGAAAACCGACACGGACAAAGACGTTCGGCTGCGGGCGACGGAAATCATCGGAGCCGTCGGCGAAACCTGCTCCGGACGCGGGAAAACGGTCTTCGCCAGGAGTTCCGCTCCAGATGTCGAACAGGCGAAACGTATCGAAACGGCTCTCGGCGACGTCCTGCTCGACAAAGTACCCGCGATGCGATTCCAGGCGATGCGGTCCTTGCATCAAGTCACCGGAAAAGATTTCGGCGAAAACATCAACAGTTGGTTGGCGTATACCCAGTACGCAAAGGGCGAAGCCGAGACGGCTCCGAAGGAACGCGGATTCGTCGAAAAGATTCCGCGTCCGCAACTCCCGATGTTCAAATAGGGCTCCGCCAATATCTTTCGGAGCCCGACATCTTTCGGAGCCCGACGCGTCAGCGAGGGAATTGCTCCCGGATGGTTTGCTCGGCGTTGATCAACGTTCTTCGACAACAAGGACATCCTCCGGGGCGAGAACGACGGAGAACGATCCGTCCTTCACGGCGATGTTCGAGCCGCGAACATATTCCTTCAACGACGCCGGACGGCTTTCCAGCGATATTGTCACGGTTTTTTGTTCCTTCGTGTCGTTGAAGATCGTCAGGTAATTGCCGAAGCGTTCGACGTAAACCATCGGATCGTTCGACGTCGCCCGGGTGATCGGATTCCAGCCCGCTTCGGCGACCATTTTGCAGAGCGGAACATATTTCTTGAACAGCGGCCGATCCCTGTCATACAATTCGGGCCGCGAAAAATAATGTCCCGTCGACGCGTCGGCGCTGAAGAATCCCGGAAACATTCCATAGGCCAACGACCGTTTCATGTACCGCTGAACCAGTTCGTACGGAAATTTGTCGAAATCGGTGTTCATGAGGAAGCAATACGGCTTCGAACCGCAAAGAGCGCGGCGGTACATCAACTCGGCGTCGGACATCGGACTCCATTTTCCGCCGTGATTCCAGTCCGTTTCCGTTCCGAGAACGTCGAGATGCGGCACGAGCCAGCACAATGACGCCGGCGTGCCGTTCGCCATGGAAAGCTTGCCGATCCCGTGAACGTCGGCGGCGATTTTCTCGACGTATTCCTGGAGTACCAAACCCCGGTAAATCGCGGGACGCCGTGTTTCCTTGTCGAAAGTCAACGGTCGTCGGCAGGCCGGAAAGTGTTCCCGTGCAAAATCGAGTTGCGCCGTGACGTATCCTTCCGCCGAATCGACGTATTCTCCGTCGAGATCGGATTTTTTGTTCGGCCCGTAGAGTTGTTCAAAAATCTCGCGATTCCATTTCGTTCCGAAAGCGTTCGGCTCCGGCAAGCCCGGCAGCTCGTTCATGCTCCAGACGATTCCGTTCGTCCACGGCGTGTCGAGGAATTTCCCGACGAGATTTCCGTCGGCGTCCTTCATTCCGCACGATAAAAGGGTTGTCGCTTGGGGACTCTTCATTTTTTCAGCGAGTCCCAGCGCAACGTCCATCGTTCGCGGCAGCTCCTTCGGGATCGACATCCACCACGTCGTCGGTTCCGTGTACCGGAACGTCAGGATGCCGTGTTCGTCGTCCCACGCCGTTTCGTCGTTGCCCTCTTTGAACATGAAGCCGAAGTCTTCCCAACGTTCGACCTTGCTGATTTTCGCGAAGGGCATCCAGTTTCCCTGTTTCGGCGTCCGGCAACGAAACTGTTCCGGAAACAACCGTTGGAATTCCGCCAGGGCTCCGCGAAAGCCGAGTTTCGGTTCGAAAACGAATTGACAGAACCGGAGCGTCGCGGTTCGTTTCTCTTTCGTCAGCGCAATGTCCGCGGCGACAAACAGTTCTTCCGTCGAGGCATTATATCCGGTACGAAAAACGACGGGGTACAGCATGTCGATTCCGACGGCGCTGCCCCGTTCCGGTCCGGCGATCGCCGCGAACGGGTATTTCGACAACCGTCCGTTCCCAGCGGAACCGCAGGACGTCGTTTTCGAAAGTTCTCCTTGCGGCGGCACGGGGGACGAACGCCTCGGGTCTTCGCACCAAACGAGATCTTTTCTCGCAACGGGAACCGTGTAAACGAACGTTAAAACATGGTCGGCGTCGTCGCGGCTTTCCAGGACGTATTCGACGACGTTCGGAGACACGGCGCCGCGTTTGATGTCGAGGCCGAGCGAAAACTTTTCCGTGTCGAGAAAGTCGCCGTTTGCCGCGACGTCGCGGATCAACGCCTTCGGCGTCGTTTCCCGGTTCTTTTCGGCGACGACGGACACGCCGTCGAAGAAACAAGCCCCTTCAGGGACCTCGACGGTTCGCAATTCGAGGTCGCGGAACCACGCCTTGCCGGAATGGTTACGAAAAAGAGTATAGAACGTCAGCGACTTGATCGGCTTCTCCGGAAAAACGACGACTTCACGGCGGCTCCAGTCTTTCGTTCCGACAGGAAACGGAGCGGTTTGGCCCCAAAGCGGCGTGCCGTCGTCGAACACCAAATCGAGATAGACCGAATAATCGCCGTCGGAGTTTCCTCCGACGTTTTCCGCCCGGCTCCATGCCGACGCGATGATCGGAGCCGCGACCTTCTGGTCCAACACGACGTGCTGCAAAACGCCTTTTCGTTGTCCGGCGGCTTCGGTGTTATCGCAACAAAATCCTTCCGGGGTTTTCTTGAATCCCTTTTCATAGGGACGAAATCTATCGGTATCGAGAAGCTGTCCGCCCTGATTATCCAAACGAACGACGCGACGAACACCGTCTTCGGCGAGGAGGAGCGACGCCGTAAAAAAAACCAAACCGAAGAGAAATAATAATCGTCTCATAATATCCGGGCGGATCGGGAAAGAATTCGGTCGCAAACGTTTCTCGAACCTTACTTGATTTTCGTTTTCATTTTTTCTCGCTCGGTCCGTCCCGTCGTTCTTGTTTCATGTCGTCCTTGGCTTCGACACCGCGGCGCTCGTTGTCTTCCATTTCCTTGATCGTGACTTTCGAGTCCAGCGAATGTCGTTCGATTTTCGCCCGCTGTTCGGCCGGGTCGGCGTCCTTGATCTTTTTCAGGACGAAATCGTCGTAATCGATCGAGCCCGCCGTGACAAAGCCGTAGAGCATGACCCGCCCCAGTTTCGGCGAGAACCGTGTATGTCGCGGCGTGAATTCCTCGGTATATTGCACCCAGTTGCCCGCGTTGGCGATCTCCTTTGGATTCGGTCCCCCCGCGATGGGATACTGCTGGTGATTCTGTTGGCTTCGGTACACTTCCCTTGTTTGCCGGCCGATCTTGTCGGTGAACCCCTCTTTCAGCGCGTCCGCCGTCGGTTTGAAATTCGTGTCGATGACGTCGTAGCATTTCACGAACACGATGCAGTTCACGCCTTTCGACAAACGATAACGGTATTCAATACGATAGGTTGCGCCTTCTTCCACCGGAAACGGCTTGCTGTAATACATCAACCCGAACCCCTCGCCGATTCCCGCGTCGAATTCCGTGTGGAGATAATGATTTCCCGCCTTGCCTTCGTCCGACACGCGTTTGACGAGCCGCCCGATCGGTTCCCGATGTTGAGCGCAACGGGTTTCCCAACCGACGGGCGCCGTAATACCTCCGACGCTTTGAACCTTTTCAAAGTCCCCGCCTTCCAGGAGGTTCGTGTTTTTCGCCCAGTTTTCCTCGATCTGTTTCTTTTCTTCGGCGGACCGGGCCTTTTTGTCGTACAATTTTTCGATCGCGTTCCGTACATAAATTCCCGTAACTTCGGCGACGGCTTCGGTTCGGGCCTGATTGACTTCGTAGACGACTCTCGGAGGATCGACGGAGAAATCGACGACCTTCATCCAGAAATCGTAGATTTCCATGACGTCTTCGTCGACGCGTTCGATCTTGCCCCAGATGCCGATATCGGCGTTGAATGTTTTCGTGACAATCTCCTTCATCTTCTCCAGCGGCGTGTCGGGATTCGGATGAATGTCGCTCATCTCGCAGGTATTCCGTACGTCGATCATCGACTCGGGAATAATGAAACCTTTTTCCCGGTTCAGTTTTTTCCAAAACATGTCGCCCATGATTCCGCCGTAATCGCTGGCCCGGTTTTTATCCCAGAGCGATTCGAAGTCGAACATCACGACGCGTTTTTGTCCGGCGTATTTATCCTTTTCGTCCTTGGCCTTGACCTGGATGTCGCCGCTGGAGTTGTCGCCGGCCTCGGCGATCACGTCGTTGCCCTTGATATCCAGGTCGGGATTCGCCGGCTTCGCCGGTTGCGGCCGGACGGGCGCGGCGTCGACTTTCTTTTTCTGGTCCTGGATCGACATGCCGATCGTTTCCGGTTCGAGCGTTCCTTCGATGGTCGAAAGATCTTCGCCGCCGGCCGCCTTCGCGAATTTTTGGTCCTCCGCGCTCAGATTTTCGAGCGGAATCTTCTTGCCGAGTCCGTCCGGCATCTGGATGCAGACCTTGCCGTCCATGATCGCGACGAATTCGCCCTTGGCGATCGTTTTTCCGGCGGCGTCTTTCCAATCCCGCTGCACCGGTTCCGCCGCCGGGGTCGATAACGAAAGGGTCGATAACGAAAGGAGAAAAAAGAGAACGATGAAACGGAACATGGAAATCTCCTCAAAAGGAAAAAATTTTCCGTCATCCCCGCGAAGGCGGGGACCTAAACGGAAAACGTGATTGATCGTTTGCATCCGTCAATAACGTGTGCAAAAGCTAATTAAAATCTGTTCTCTAGGTCCCCGCCTTCGCGGGGATGACGGAACGGTTGGTATTTTCGTCGATCCATCGGAGGTAATCGACCGTTCCGACGACGATCGGCAGCGCGACGATCTGCGGACATTCATAGGGATGATCCTTGCGAACCGTGGCGGCGAGTTCGTCGAACAGCGACGTCTTCGTTTTTGCCAGGAGCAGGATTTCGACGCTTTCTTCACGAACGCCGTTCCAGACATACACGCTTCGAATCGGTCCAAGAATTTGGGCGCAAGCCGCGAGGCGTCGTTCAACGAGTCGGTTCGCGGTCGCCTGAGCCGATTCTTCCGTTGGAAACGTGATCTGAACCTGAATGAAGCGATTGTTTTCCATGGCGATCATTATCGCATGGTTTTTTCAGAAAAGAAAGAGCAAAACGAAGGAAACGAAATCATCGTTAGCCGCGTCGGCCTCCGACGCGCTACGGCACCGGCACGGTATCGAGAATTTTCGCGATGACGTCTTCGCTGCTCATCTGTTCGGCTTCGGCTTCGTAGGTTAGGATGATACGGTGCCGCAGCACGTCGAAGGCGACGTCTTTGACGTCCTGCGGCGTGACGTAGGCGCGTCCGTTGAGGAACGCGACGGCTCGGGCTCCTTTTCCGAGACAAATCGTCGCCCGGGGCGAGGCACCGAAATCGATCATCGGCTCCAGGGACTTCAACGCCATGGTTTCGGGAAACCGCGTCGCCCGGATGATCGCGAGGATGTAATCTTTCACGCTGTCGTCGATATAGATTCGTTCGACGATCCGTTGCATCTCGAAGATTTCGTCGGCCGAGAGGACCTGTTCGTGTTGCGGCGGCTCGTTGGCGAGGGCGCGGTCGAGGATTTTCCGTTCGTCCTCGCGCGGCGGATACGAAACGGTCAACTTGAGCATGAAGCGGTCGACCTGGGCTTCCGGCAGCGGATAGGTTCCTTCCTGTTCGAGGGGATTCTGCGTCGCCATGACGAGGAAGAGTCCGGCCAGCGGATAGGTTTCGTCGCCGATCGTTACTTGGCGCTCCTGCATGGCTTCGAGCAGGGCGGACTGGACTTTCGACGGAGCCCGATTGATTTCGTCGGCGAGAACGAAGTTGGCGAAGATCGGTCCCTTCCGGGTCGTGAAACGTCCTTCGCCGGGCAGGTAGATCATGGTTCCGACGAGGTCGGCGGGCAGCAGGTCCGGCGTGAACTGGATCCGTTGGAATTTCGTCGCCAGGGACTCCGCCAACGTCTTGATGACGGTCGTCTTCGCCAGACCGGGAACGCCCTCCAGGAGAACGTGTCCGTGCGTCAGCAGGCCGATGAGGAGGCCGTTGACCATGGATTCCTGTCCGACGATCGTTTTCGCGACCTCCATCTTGAGCCGCTTGATTTTCTCGGCCTGACCGGCGACCAATTCCCGAACCGCTTGAATGTCGTTGCTCATCGTTTTGCTCTAAATTCCGTTGACTTAGCCGCGTCGCCCACGACGCGCTGAACTACGTGAAAACATTGCCCAAAAAAAACGCGTTACAAATCGACCCCGCGCAGCCGCGACGCGGCGGTTTCCGGCGAGATCGGATTGATATGCAGCCCGGTGCCCCATTCGAATCCGGCGGCCCGGGACAGGCTCGGCAGAATCGAGAGATGGGAATGATAAAGCGTTGCCGTCTCGTGCCGTAGCGGCGCCGTATGGAGGACCATGTTATAGGCGAGGCGGCCTTTGATCCACGGCGTCGCTTTTTCGAGGCGGAGAATCATTCGGCGAACCAATCGGGCGCATTCCGCCAGTTCGATGACGTTGAGTTCGTCGAAATGGGGGGCGTGCCGTCGCGGAAACACGGCAATTTCCGCCGGAAACCGGCTGACGAACGGACACAGAGCGACGAAATGCTCCGTTTCCTCAACGATACGGCAGCGGTCTTCAAATTCGTGTTGGAGCCGGTCGCACCACGGACAAGCGGAGTCGTTGTCGGAACCGGCGGATTCGGCATAAGCCCTGGCCCGTTCGAGTTCATGCCGAAGCGATTCCGGAACAAACGGCATCGCGATGAGCTGGCTGTGAGAATGCGGCAACGACGCGCCGGCCGCCTGACCAACGTTTTTGAAGATCATGGCGGCGGCGAAACCGGGATCCTTTCGAAAATTCTGGAGTCGGGCGGAATACATTCGAAACATCGCTTCGACTTCGGCGTCGTCCATGTCGGCGATGCTCAACAGGTGTCGCGGCGTGTCGACGATGACTTCGTGGGCTCCGAACCCGGGCATGGAGGATTGCAGGACGTCGTTGGCCGTGAATTTGAGATCGGCGGCGGGAACATCGCCGTTTCGGACGACGGCCGGATAGAGATTCGGAACGGCGCGAACGGTCCAACCGGGAGAATCCGCCGGCGCGTTGCCGTCTCGGAACGCCGCGAGTTCGCCGGGCGTCATCGCCTCGTTTCCCTCGCAGAACGGACAGGAAGCGTGGTAATTCGAGTCGCCGTTAGCCGTATTTTCCCGTTCGATGTCGAATTGATAGGGCCGCGACGCTCGTTCTTCGGCGATGATCACCATTCGGCCGGTCGAAAAATCCTGACGGTATTCGGGCATGGTCTTAGCCGCGTCGGCCTCCGACGCGCTGATTGTTATCCGCGTCGCCTGCGACGCGCTGAAGTTCGAAAATCTCCCTTATACTATATCGGAGCGCTCCTTCATCGTCGAGAGCTGCGGTTTGAGAACAAAAGCCGGAATGGAGCCGGTACCCCGGCACAATGACGGTATCCCGAGCCGCGATTTTTTCATTTTTTCGCTTGACAACCTATTTTCAATCGCGTATACTGCACTATCGCAATAGCACACTGACAGACGGAGACACGCCGTGTTCATCGAGATCAACGTATCCTGTTCGCAACCGATTTACGAGCAGCTCGTGGAGCAGATCAAGTTTTCGATCGCTTCGGGAGCGGTGCAGGTCGACGAAATGATTCCGTCGTTGCGGGAATTGTCGAAGAAGTTGGCGTTGAATCCGAACACGGTCGCTCGGGCCTACCGAACGCTCCAGGACGAAGGAATCGTCTGTTTTCGGCGAGGAACCGGTTTGGCTGTCGCTCCGGGAGCAAAGGAACGCTGCGAGGCGGAACGAAAGATTTGGTTCGAAAACCGACTGCGTCAACTCCTCGCCGACGCAACGCGCAGTCGCCTCGATCCGTCGGAAATCAAGGAAATCATCGAACGAGAACTAAAAAAATTCGCTCAATAAAAAGAGCCCCGAGTGGAGCGGTACTCCGCGCAACTCGGGGGTAGAAGCGGCAACCAATTTTACCTCTTCACGAATCACGTCAATGATCACGTTACAGCACATTTCAAAACGTTTCGGCAGGAAAACGGCATTACACGACAACACGTACACGGTCGCTCCGGGCAGCGTGTTCGCGTTGCTCGGCGAGAACGGAGCCGGCAAGACAACGACGATCCGAATTCTGCTGGGCCTCTGTGAGCCGGACGACGGCACGGCGACGGTCCTGGGGCTCGATCCGATGCGTAACGATTACGAAATCCGGCGTCGGATCGGATACGTTCCGGAGCAGCCGGCGTTGTACGATTGGATGACGGTTTCGGAAATCGGCCGTTTCACCGCGTCGTTCTACGCAAACTGTTTTTGGAACGAATATTTACGGCAGGCGGAGCGGTTCAACCTGCCGCTCGGCTCGAAGATCAAAACCTTGTCGAAGGGCCAGCGGGCGAAGGTTTCGCTGTCCTTGGCCTTGTCTCACGATCCGGAGCTGTTGATTCTCGACGAACCGACCTCGGGGTTGGATGCGATGGTCCGCCGTGAATTTTTGGAGAGCATGGTCGACCGCGCGGCGACGGGCAAAACGGTGTTCCTGTCGTCGCATCAAATCGCCGAAGTGGAACGCGTCGCGGACACCGTGGCGATTTTGAAACAGAGCGAACTGCGACTGGTCGAAAAGCTGGACGACTTGAAGGCAACGGCCCACCTGCTGACCGTGACGCTGAAATCGGACGGCGACTTTTCGTGTCCGCTGGAAACCGTGGTACAGCGTCAAACCGAAGGCCGCAACGTCAAAGTTTTCGGACGAAATCTCGACCCGGCGGCGCGGAATATTTTACAGCAGGACGGAAACGTTGCGCAATTCGAGATCCGCCAACCGACGCTGGAAGAAATCTTCCTGGGATATATGAGTTAGCCGCGTCGGCCTCCGACGCGCTCTGTGCTGGTTTACGTTCCCCAACTCCAAGCGCGTCGGAAGCCGACGCGGCTAATGCCATGAACCCGTTCACCGCGTTGCTCTACAAGGAATTCCGTCAGCAGCTCTCGATCTGGCTCGCGCTGTTCGTCTGCGCGCTGTTGATGCAAGGGCTCTTCACGCTGGGAGCCGCGATGCAACCGAATCCGCCGCAAAACCGGGACCGCGTCATGGTCTTGCTCGGTCTTGCATGGGTCTTGGTTTCGGTCTACGCCTTCGGTTCGGCGGGAAGCGTTTTCGTTTCCGAACACGAAGAAAAGACGTATGGTTTTTTACGGGGATTGCCGATCCGCCGTCGAACGCTCTTCGCCGCGAAGATTTCATGGACGATTCTTGGAACGGTTTCGTTTGCGTTCTTTCTTGCCGTCGAAACATTTTCCTGGATTTGGTGTACGATTCCGGTTTCTTACAGGGAATTCGAAGAAGGATTCAGAGCCTTTTCCAGTATCGACGGTTGGTACGGCGTGGCGATTATTTTTTGCAACACGATTCTCGCGGCGTTCGTTTGGGGACTTTTCTGGTCGACCCGTTGCCGCAACCAATTATTCGCGTTGTTGGCGACCTTCGTTTCGGCGGCGGCGGTTGCGTCGCTGTGCAAAAAATATCTCGACGCTTCGGATTACGAATTGACAACGCTCCTCCTCGTCGACGCCGCCGTCGCCCTGTCGGCGTTGTTCGGCGCCTATTTTTGGTTCGACCGCTGGATCGATCGGAAAAATCGCTCGTTGCGCAAGAGCCGGGGGTGTAGGCGTACTCGCCGTAGCCCCCGGATGGGTGGAGCCGGCAGAGAAGTTCAAGCATCCGGGGGCTACGTCGGAGTACCGACTACACCCCCGGCTCTTGCGCTGATGTTCCAGGCGATTCGTCAATCGGGTTGGCTCTTCACGTTCATGATCGCCGTCGGCGTTTTTTGCCTGGCGGCACGATCTTGCATTCACAACGACCCCGCCAGCGAATGGATGGGCTGGATCAGCGGCTTCGCCCTGTTCACGACCTGCGTGTTCTGCGGTTCGATTTTCATGGCGGACCACCGGAACAACACGATCGCGATGCTCGGCCATCGCGGCGTCAAACCGTCCACGGTTTGGTGGAGCCGCATCGTTCCGTTCGGCGTCGTCTATTTTTCGTTCTTTATCGTTTACAATCTGGCGTTTTCACCGAGAGGAAATATCGACTTATTTATCGTTCCGATTTTCGCGACGCCGTTCTGTTGCGGAACGTTGATTTCGTTGTTGTTCCGCAGCCCGATTCTCGGCCCCTGCCTGACGGCGTTGGCATGGGTCGCCATGACGTTTTGGATGATGATTTTCGTTGCCGCCGCCGACGCTTACACGAGGGAAGGGACGATCACCACTCTTTATTGGTCGGCGTTTCCGTTGCTGATCGGTTTTTTGATTGCGTCACGCTTACGGCTCGGCGACTGGTTGCGGGAACGGTCGCTCTGGCGGTCTCGAAGACCCGTCGTTTGTTTCATGGTCGGACCGGCGCTGCTGCTCCTCGCCGCGATTCCCTTCCTGCGAATCTATTCCGTACCGAATATCAATCTCGGTTTTCACGTCGCTCCGTGGGAACTCCGACGGCAATCGAAGAGCGACCACGATCTTGAACGAAAAATCAGGGAAGCGTCGAAACCGATCACTTCGATCGCCGATTTGGAGACAATCGTCGATCTTTTTCGAACCGTCCGGGAAACTCGACTGGAACGCGGAGCGATCCTTCAATACGACCTGACCAGGTTTACGGTTCATCATCTGGAGCAAACGCTCCAGGAAAATCGGGGCAACGACACGGTCGCCAAACACAAGGATTTCGTAACGTTGGAATTCATCGACAAAGCGATCTCGCTGTTGGAATCGATCGGCAACAATCGTCCGCCGCTCCTCGACCGGATTCGGGACGCCTATGAAATCGATTATCGAAGCATCGAGAACGACGAGATTCCACCGGGACAATCGGTAAACGAAATCAACTCCTACGTTCGGCGTTGTTATCGATGGATGCCGTGGGAGAAAATCCGTGAACTCAAGTTGCTCCAAAACGATTTTCAAATTCAATCCCGATTCGCCGAGCTGACCGAACAAGCCGTGTTCGAAAACAAGGGCGACATGACGGCGTTGATCCGGGACTATTCGGAAGAATTCGTTCGAAAACGCCGGGTGGCGTGGGTCTGGTTTTTGTTGGCCCTGGGACACGACGACGGAGTCGCGCCGCCGTCCATCGTCTTCAATGTGGAGCTGAACCGACGGGCCTTGATCCTCCGCTTCGCGCTCTTGAAATATTGTTTCGAAAACAACAAGTTGCCGAAAACGCTGGACGAACTCGTTTCGACGGGCATCCTGAAAGCGTTGCCGACGCAACCGAACAGCGGCAAACCGTACAAATATCTATTCGACTGGCCGGCTCTCGAATCGGCCCAGTGTACTTATCCGTCCGGTCGGGTTCCGACCACGGGAAACCATACGAGCTACGTCACGTTCCGGACTTATCGCATCGAAAAGTTTCCGAAACGATCGACGGCCCGTGAGCCTTGAAAAGAATCACGGCGACGAAACTCCTGATCGACGGCGTTGCGGGCCGCGTGCTTGATTCCCGTCCAGTTCGGAGCCAACAGATATTCCGGAGACGCTTCGCCGGAAATCCGGTCGACGACGAGATCCGGCGATTGCCGTTCCAAAAAGTCGACGACCATTCCGGCGTATTCTTCCAGACTCGGTAACCGCAACTTGCCGTCCTCCCAGAGAGTTGCCAACCGGGTGTCGCGGACGACGTACAAATTATGTAACTTGATCGTCTCCGGTTTCAACCGGGCCATCTCGACTGCGGTCGCTTCCCGGTCCTCAACATTTTCGTCCGGCAATCCGAGGATCAAATGAACGCCGAGCCGCAGGTCCCGTTTCCTTGCCCGCTGAAAAGCGTCTGAAAACGTTGCGTAATCGTGTCCTCGCTCCAGAAAGGCGAGGCTTTTTTCGTGGATCGACTGGAGGCCGATTTCGAGTTGGATCCACGTTTCCCGGGACAAAGACGCCAAAAGGTCGAGAACATCGTCGGGGAGGGCGTCCGGTCGGGTTCCGATCGCGAGGCCGACGACTTCGGGATGAGACATTGCGCTGCGATAAATCCGCTCAAGTCGCTCCGGAGCGGCGTAGGTGTTCGTCGACGGCTGAAAATACGCGATGAATTTCTTCGCGTTGTAACGTCGCTGGAGTTGTCGAATTCCTTCGTCGATCTGTTCGGCGACGGAAACGTTCGGCCGTTGCGGCGTCGTCAACCGGCGACCCGGCGAGAAACTGTGCGTGTTGCAAAAAATGCAGCCGCCACGTCCGGCCGTTCCGTCGACATTCGGGCACGAAAAGCCGCCGTCGACGCTCACCTTCCAAACGGGTTCGCCGAATTCCTTCCGCAATGCCGGTCCGAGGGCGTTGTAACGACTATTCTGCGTTGACATAAAACGGTTCATGCATACTGTCGCGGAATTATCGTCGTGTCGGACACGTCGCGGCCTGTTCCAGGCTGACGCGTCGTTTTTTCGGAACGGGAATCGCCTTCTTGCCGCTCAAATACGGTCCCGTCACGGAATTTTTTTGCTTCATGATTTTTTCCGGAGTTCCGTCGGCGACGACTTCGCCTCCGAACTTGCCCGCCTTCGGACCGAAGTCGAGAATTTTGTCCGCCGAAGCGATCACCTCTCGATCGTGTTCGACGACGAGGAGCGTGTTGCCGAGGTCGCGAAGTTTCCGTAACGCTCCGATGAGCCGGTTGTTGTCCCTCGGATGCAGGCCGATCGTCGGTTCGTCGAGAACGTACAACACGCCGGTCAAGCCGCTGCCGATCTGGGCCGCGAGCCGGATCCGTTGCGTTTCCCCTCCGGACAAGGTCGGAGCGGAACGGGACAACGTCAGATAGTCGAGCCCGACGTCGATTAAAAATCGCAACCGATTTCTAACTTCGTTCAGCAGGTCTCCGGCGACTTTTCGTTCGGTTTCGTTCGGCCGCCAATTTTCGAACACGTCGATCAGTTTTCCGAGCGGCAATCGGCAAATTTCGTCCATCGTCCGGTCGATGAGCCGAACCGCCGAAGCGTCGTCCCGCAACCGCGAGCCCATGCAGACGCCGCATTCGACCTCGCCGACCATCCCGTCGAGTTCCGTACGAAAAGAAGGAACCAACCGCGACGCTTCCTCCATCGCGGGGTAGAGACCCTTGTACTGAAATGAAAATTGATCTCCATTCTCAATTCTCAATTCAACATCCCCGGTTCCGTGATAGATCAGCCGTCGATGTCGCGCGTCGAGTTGGTCGAAGGGAACGTCGGTCGGGATGCCGGTCTGTTTCGAAAACGCGGCAAGCATTGCCCGGTACATCGGACTGGCGGGATTCGGCCAAAGCGCAACGGCTCCCTGGGCGAGCGTCAACTTCGGATCCCGGAGAAACAACGCCGGATTCGCTCCCTGTTGCACGCCGAGTCCTTCGCAATGGGGACACCATCCGAGCGCGGAGTTCGCCGAAAAATGATGCGGCGTGAGCCGTTCGAAACTCCGGCCGCATTTTTCGCACGCCAAATGTTGACTGTGTTTCGACCGTTTCCATTGCGGTTCCGGGAGATTTTCGTCCACTTCGACGACCTGCACGACGCCGTTGCCGATCGAGAGAGCGGTCTCGACGCTGTCGGCGATCCGCATCCGACCGGACTGATCGTCTCGCAACACGATTCGGTCGACGACAAGCTCGACGTCGTGTTTGCGGCGGCGGTCGATCTCCGGTGGATTATCGAGCGAAAAAGTCGAACCGTCGACCCGGACGCGGTTGAATCCCTGGTTGCGCAACCGTTTCCAAACGTCGTCGTAAAGCTGCCCGACGTCGACGTTCAGCGGCGCCGTGATGAGGAGTCGGTCGTCGATTTTCAGGGACAATATCTTCGCGATGATTTCGTCCAGCGTTTGCGTGCCGATCGGAATGTTGCACTGCGGGCAATACGGCGTCCCCAATCGGGCAAAAAGCACGCGGAGATAATCCTGGATTTCCGTAACCGTTCCGACCGTGCTGCGGGGCGAATGGGACGCGGCCTTCTGTTCGATGGCGATCGCGGGAGAAAGTCCTTCGACCTGTTCGACCCGGGGTTTTTGTAACTGTCCGATAAATTGCCGGGCGTAGGAACTCAAGCTTTCGACGTAACGGCGTTGTCCCTCGGCGTAAACGGTATCCATCGCCAAGGAAGACTTTCCGCTGCCGCTCGGACCGCAACAGACCGTCATCCGGTCGCGGGGGATCTCGACCGAAACGTTTTTGAGATTGTGCTCCTCGGCTCCGCGAACGATGATTTTCTCCGTACACGAGCCGGGGGTGTAAGCGCATGAGCCGGGGGTGTAAGCGCACGAGCCGGGGGTGTAAGCCCCCGGATGGGTGGAACTTCCGGAGCGTTTGACTTTCTCGACATCCCTACCCATCCGGGGGCTGCGCTGCGCTACACCCCCGGCTCTTGCGCCGAGATATTTTTTCAGGGCGATTCCCGTGTACGATTTATCGATTTTCGCGACGTCTTCCGGTGTTCCGGCGGCGACGATTTTTCCGCCGGCTTCACCGCCTTCGGGACCGAGATCGACGATCCAGTCGGCGGTCTTGATCACGTCGAGATTGTGTTCGACGACCAGCACGGTGTTGCCGGCGTCGACGAATTCGTGCAACACGCCGAGCAGCAGTTTAATGTCCGCGAAATGGAGCCCCGTCGTCGGTTCGTCGAGGAGGTAGAGCGTCTTGCCGGTTCCCCGTTTGACGAGTTCCCGTGCCAGCTTGATGCGTTGCGCTTCGCCGCCGGACAAGGTCGGCGACGGCTGCCCCAATTTTATGTAACCGAGACCGACGCGTTTGAGCATCGTCAAATAATGCTTGATTTTCGGGATGTTCTCGAAATGTTCGAGAGCTTCTTCGACGTCCATGTCGAGAACCTGCGTGATCGACTTGCTTTTGAAGCGGACGGCCAGCGTTTCGTGATTGAAACGGAGCCCCCGGCAGACGGGACATGTTACGTAAATATCCGCGAGGAAATCCATTTCGAGCTTTTGCGTGCCGCGTCCCTCGCAGGCTTCGCAACGGCCGCCCCGGACATTGAAGCTGAAACGGCCGGGAGCATATCCCTTCAATTTCGATTCGGGGAGTTCGGCATACAGGGATCGGATTTCGTCGAAGACTTTAATGTACGTCGCCGGATTCGAATGTTGGCCGCGACCGATCGGCGACTGGTCGATGTCGATCATCTTGTCCAGAAAATCGATTCCGTCGATCCGTTTATGGACGCCGGGGTCGCCGTAACCGCGATTCAAATCACGGTTCAGGGCTTCGACGAGAATATCGTTCACCAGGGAACTTTTTCCCGACCCGCTGACTCCCGTTACGCAAACGAAAGCACCGAGTGGGATTTCAACGTCGATCTTTTTCAGATTGTGATGGGCCGCCCCGCGAACGACCAATTTTCGTTTCGGATCGATCGGACGCCGTTCTTCCGGAACGGGAATCGACTCTTCGCCGGATAAATACTTGAGTGTTAAAGACTCGTCATCCCCGCGCAGGCGGGGACCTAGAGTTTTCGCCTTGTTATCCGTTTGCATCGTTTCTACCGCAACTTTCCGAGAGGATGCAATTGGGTTGGAAAGTCTCTCGTCTGGGTCCCCGCCTTCGCGGGGATGACGGGTAAGCGCGACGATTTTTCCGCCGTGAACTCCCGGTCCCGGGCCGAAGTCGACGAGCATGTCGGCGGCGCGCATCGTGTCCTCGTCGTGTTCGACGACGATCACCGTGTTGCCGAGATCGCGCAGTCGCCGAAGCGTTCCGAGAAGCCGGTCGTTGTCCCGCGGATGCAAACCGATCGACGGTTCGTCCAACACGTACAGGACGCCGACGAGTCCGCTGCCGATCTGGCTCGCCAAGCGGATACGCTGCATTTCGCCGCCGGAAAGCGTCGGCGCGGTACGGCCCAGCGTGAGATATTCCAAGCCGACGTTTTGCAGGAATCCCAATCGTGCACGGATTTCCTTGAGGGCCTCGGCGGCGATCATTCGACCGGAGTCGCTCAATTTCAGTTCCGTAAAGAATTCCTGCAGACGATTGATCGGCAAATCGCAAAGATCCGGCAGCGAGAGGCTCTTCTTTTCGAATCCTTTGAAAGAAGTATCGAGCCGGAACGAACGGGCCTGCTCGTTGAGTCGCTGTCCGTTACAAAAACCACAGGGGATGACCCGCATGAATTTTTCCATGCCGAGCCGCTGCACCTTGCTTTTCGTTTCACGAAATTGCGAGAGCATTTTCGGGATGATTCCCTCGTAGGGACCGCCCCATTTATACCCCGAGGGTCCGCTGCGCCAGGTGTACGTAATATGTTGGTCGCCGGTTCCCCAGAGCAACGCTTTTTGGATTTTCTGATCGAGTTCCTCCCAGGCCGTTTCAAGCACCGTCTGGGGCGGCAAACCGTACATTTTTTCGAGGTGTTCGGCGACGCCTTGAAAAACATGTCGCTTCCAGCGTCCGATGTCCCTCCATTTGCCGATCGGCTCGACACAACCTTGTTGAAACGATTTCGACGGATCGGGAATCAACAGGTCCGGCGCGAACGAATGGATGTCGCCGAGTCCGTCGCATTTCGGACACATGCCGCGCGGCGTGTTGAAACTGAACAACTGCGGACTCGGCGGCTCGAAACTGATCCCACAATGCGTACAGGCGTAGTGAGCGGAGAGCGAGATTTCTTTGAATTGAGAATTGGAGGATTCATGTTTCTTCTTTTTTGGTGCAGTCTGCGACTCCTTAACTCTCAATTCTCCATTCTCAATTCTCAATTTTTCGTCGTCGTCGGAGACGACGACGAGATGTCCGTCTCCGATGGCGAGGGCGCGTTCGACGGCTTCGGCCAGGCGATTGCGGTTTCCCGGTCCGGATTGGACGATACGGTCGACGACGACGTCGATGTCGTGCCGCATTTGACGGTCGAGCTTCAAGTCGTCGGACAGCTTGACGATTTTTCCGTCGACCCGGGCGCGAACGTATCCCTGGCGCTGAAGATTGGCGAAAAGATCCGAGTGTTCCCCTTTTTGTCCGCGAATGATCGGGGCAAGGACGAGCAGCCGGGTTCCCTCGGGAATCGTTTCAATCCGGTCGATGATCTGCTGTCGCGTCTGGGCGGTGATCGGACGCTGGCATTTCGGACAATAACCGGTCGCGACCCTTGCGAAAAGGACACGGAGAAAATCGTAGATTTCCGTAATCGTGCCGACGGTACTCCGTGTGTTTTGGCCGCCGGCCTTCTGCGAGATCGAAATCGACGGACTCAATCCGGAAATCCGATCGACGTCGGGCTTCGGCAATTGTCCCAAAAACTGCCGGGCGTAACTCGACAGGCTCTCGACGTAACGGCGTTGTCCCTCGGCGTAAAGCGTGTCGAAGGCGAGCGACGACTTTCCGCTGCCGCTGACTCCGGTGAAGCAGATCAGTTTGTTGCGAGGCAGGACGAGGTCCACATCGCAAAGATTGTGTTCTCTCGCTCCCTTAATAATGATATCGGACATTCAACCTTCCCTGCTGAAATGATCGTTTTCCGTTCTTCCGCGCGTCGGAGGCCGACGCGGCTAACGGCGTTTTCGGCGTGTTCCCCCATCTTAAACGTTTTTTCGTCGAATGCGATTCGGACCGCTCGAAAAAAAACGGGGCTCGACGAGAACGTCGAGCCCCGCCGGGGGGAGATACGCAGAGGAGAGTAAACTGCGTATCAAAATGATGACTCGAAAAAAGGGATCCGGGGGGGAAAGGCCCTTTTCTCTTCGTCGTCGATTTCTCTATCGGGGATTCATGCGGCTGAGCAGTCGGTCCATGGCGATGTCCATTTTGTCGGCCGAGTCGTAGGTTCCGGCCGCGATCTCCTTCTTGATCCGATTCACAAGGTCGAAACGGATGCCCGAAGAAGACGATTCGCCGGAAGCGATCGAATCAAGGCTCGCCGTCTGGCCCGCTTTCGAAAACGTAAACTCATCGGCCAGCGTGATATCCTTCGTCGGAGCCGTCATTCCGGTCGAAGCGGTTCGATGCGGTCCGTTGATTCCCTGAGCTGCGTGAATGGTCGAGCTGTAGATTTCCATTTCTTCTCTCCTGATGAACAAATGTTCGGTCGGTTGGTTTCGGCGTTCTTCCTTGAAGTTTTGCCCTTCATCGTGTCGCGGGCGACACGGCTAATGATGACTACGGCGACGACGGAAAATTGTTCGCAGCGTTTCAGTTTTTTTGGTAATTGTCGTTTTTCCGCGATTCCACGCGTCGGAGGCCGACGCGGCTAACAAAGCTCGCACGAAAACGTCGATTGCTCCTAAGTATATCACGGAATGTTCGCCGAACTTGATCCTTTTCCGTCGTTCGAACGATTTTCTTTCCGTTTTTCCTCCATTTTCCTGACAAAGGTCGGAAAATATGAGAATTTTGCGCCGTCGGACTTTTTCGAAAAACTCGCCACGCAACAAAAACGCAAACTGTAGACCAACCATCGGGGAATTATTGCGATTTCAGGCCGTTCTGCCAAGACGAAAAACCGGACTTTTACAAAATAATTTCTCTTTTTCGTGATAATTCGACGATATTTTCCTTGATTGAGCGGTACATGTCTGCTAAAATAGATAGAATGAGCAATCTAGGCCGTCTGGATTGTCCTTTCCTACCTTTTGATGAAAGAAGGTGAACCATGGACCCAATTATTGCCGGCGCTCTCCAGCAACAGCAGCAACAGGTCGCGATGCAGGTTCAGATGTCGGTGTTGCAAAAGTCGCAAGACGTCCAGAAACAGGTTGGCGAAGCTCTCGTCGGCATGATTCAGGGAGCGGCGATGCAGACTCCCGGCAAAGCGATCGGCAGCGGGGCGAATTTCGATGCCTTTGCATAGCATCCGAACGATGAGTCGCGGCTTCGGCTTGAGGCTCGTCGTTTTTTCTTTTCTGGTCTTGACGGCGATTCTTCCGGTCGCCGCCGATGAAGATTCGCCGTTGCGGCAGGCGGAACGCTACGGAGAAACGATCCGTGCCCGTTGGCCGAAGGAGCAGGTGATCGACGAAACGTTGCTCCGCAATCGCGGCGTCCGACGACTTGAAGGGCGGCATCTGACGCTTTACACCGATTTGGCGACCTCGGAATCGGTCGACGAACTTCCCAAGGTGTTCGACCTGATGTTCCCGCAACTTTGCGAATTCTTCGGCCTGGATCCCCAAAACTACGAATCGTGGAAGGTCGAAGGCTTTTTGATCGGCGATGCGAAGAAATTCGAAGGCAGCGGCGCTCTCGATCAAGTTTCCAAACTTCGCAACGGTTACGCCCTCCGCAACAGGATTTGGCTCCGGGAGCAACCGAGTGAGTATTATCGGCGACATCTGCTGCTCCACGAAGGCGTTCACGCGTTCATGGGATACGTCTTCGGCAATTGGGGGCCGCCGTGGTATCGGGAGGGAACCGCCGAACTGCTCGGAACCCATGTTTGGAAGGACGGCCGTCTGACGCTCGGATACCTGCCGCGAAACGCCGAAGAAGTTCCGAATTGGCGACGAATTTTCATCGTCCGAGACGACTTCGCAAAAAAAATGGGAAAACGAACCGAAGCCGTTTTTCGCCTGCAACCGGAAGACTACGACGAAAACGAGGCTTACGCCTGGAGTTGGGCCTTCGCGACGTTCTGCGAACATCATCCACGGTATCGAGACGCCTTCCGGCAAACGGCGTGGTTTCTCAGCCGCCGGGAAAACGAGCTCTCGTTGGTGTTCGAGGGACTCCTTGATCCGGCCGTCAGGGCTCGGCTGGACGACGATTGGACCGATTTCGTCGCGAACATCGACTTCGGCTACGACTTCGAACGGACGCTGATCGACGACTTTTCCACGGGCAAAGCGCTGCCTGAACACGGAGCTGCGGTGTCGGTTCGAGCCGACCGTGGTTGGCAGAACTCCCAAATTCGCCTCGAAAAGGGCCAAACCTACGAATTGACGGCGACGGGGCGGTTCCAATTGGGACAAACGCCGAAAATCTGGTGGTCGGAGCCGAACGGCGTTACGGTCCGCTATCATCGGGGAGCGCCGCTGGGAATTCTGGTGGCGACGCTGCTTCCCGATATTGAGGGAAAAGAGGAGAAAGAGGAAAAAGCGGAAAACGTCGTGGGCGTCGGTTTCGCGACGCCGAAGATCATCGGAACCGGCGAAACATGGACCGCCGAATGTTCCGGAACGCTCTTTTTCCGGATCAACGATTTCCCCTCGGAATTAAGCGACAACACCGGAACCGCGACCGTTCGTATACCGTAGCACGGTAGGGCGGTCGCCTCGACCACGTCGACGCCGCCTTCCGTTGGTCGGCTCATCTTTCGTCAGGATTTGACTTTATGAAAAAAAGCGAAACGGAGAAACCTTTTCGAAAAATGTCAGTCGAATGCCGTTTCGCAGTATATTTTGTTCGGAACACCAACCATCCGGGGGCTACGGCGGAGTACCGCCTACACCCCCGGCTCTTGGGGAGAGGGGACGGGAATCTCGAGTCTTCTCGCGATATTTTAGACCATGCCTCCGCCCCCAATCCGAAAACGCTCCTCCCCCAATTTAGCCGGTACTCCGGCGCTCTCCGGATGGGATTCCCTTTCCCCACCAAGTTGCTAGAATGGTTGGTCTATGGTCGAGTCCTCTCAGGAAACAATGGTCGCCGTTATCGACTCGCGAGCGCTGCCGAAGGTTTTCGGTTCCAGCGACGAGCATCTCCGGAAAATCCGGAAGGCTCTCGGCGTTCGCGTGACCGTCGATGAGAACAAAATCATTCTTCGCGGCGAACCGGAAGCGATCAAACGCGGTTCGCATCTTTTGGAACAGCTCCAGCGGCTGGCGGTCCGCGACGGTCTGCTCGCTCCGGAAGACATCCAACGGGCAATCTCCGAAGTTCAGCACGGTCGGGAAGTTTCCAACGTCAAGCCGATCGACGTCTTCAACAGCAAACGAATCCGCCCCAAGACCGCCGGGCAGGCGAAATATCTCGAATTGCTTCGGACGAAAGACATCGTTTTCTGCATCGGCCCGGCGGGAACCGGGAAAACCTATCTTGCCGTCGCCAAGGCCGTCGAAGCGCTGAAATCCGAAACCGTCAAAAAAATCGTCTTGGTCCGCCCCGCCGTGGAAGCCGGCGAGAGCCTCGGATTCCTGCCCGGCGACCTCCAAGCGAAGATCAATCCCTACCTGAGGCCGCTGTTCGACGCCTTGGCCGATATGATGGACCGCGAAATGCTCAAGCGGTACATGGAGGAAGACCGCATTGAAGTCATTCCGTTGGCTTATATGCGGGGCCGAACACTGAACAACGCCTCGATCATCCTTGACGAAGCCCAAAATACGACAATCGCCCAGATGAAAATGTTCCTGACCCGGATGGGCGACTCCTCGACAATCATCGTCTGCGGCGACACGACGCAGATCGACCTGCCGGAACACAAACAGAGCGGCCTGATCGACGCCGTCCGCCGTCTGAAGTCCATCGACCTGATCGGAATGCTCCAACTCGATCGCTCCGACATCGTTCGACACCACTTAGTCCAAAAAATCGTCAACGCCTATGAGCAGTGAACAACGAACAGTGAACAGTGAATAGTGAAGACGCAAGCGTTCTTCAGGCCGTTCGTTGTTCGTTGTTCGTTGTTCACTGTTCACTGAAACAATGTCGTCTCCGCAACCACAGCGGCGGACCCGAAGCGAACGGGTTGCGCTTTATTCTTCTCCCCGGGGCCCGGTGTCCCGGTTTGCGGAGGAGATGCGCCGCGATCATCAGGGGCTGTTCTTTCTCTGCATGCTCCTGACGGTCGCCGCGATGGGAATCGTGACGCAAATTTGGAATCCGCCGTTTCCCTTTCGTCTGAACGCGATTCCCTACCGTTCCATCGTCTGCAACACGCCCTTCGCCGTCGAGAGTCTCGATGGTCGCGCACGAGCTGAAGAACGAGTTCGACAGGAAACGCCCCATATCTACGTCAACGATCCGCAGCCGCCGATCCAGTTGCGGGAGGCGCTTTGGAATACGGTTGCGGCGCTCGTCCATTTTCCGGACTATGATCAACTTACTGCAAAGGACAAGGAAGCCTGGAGAGATTTTCTTCGGCCGTCCCTGATGGAACGCGACTTGTTGCATGATCCCAAGCAGGCCTTCGACCAGTTTTATGAATACTTCAAAAACGATCCGAAGCTGGACCGATTCAACGCGATTCTCAAACGGGTCTTCACGCCGCTGGAGGTTTACGGCGTGCTGACCGAACTGAACTTCGGACCGACCGAAGGCAATCAGGAACGGATCATGGTCTACCGCCTCGGCGAGTCGCCGGACAAAGCCGTTGCCGTGAAAGTCAGCGACGTGTTGATCCGCGACGGCGCCCGATTGTTCGAGTCGCTCCGTTGGGAAATGCAGAACGAACCGGTCGCCCGACGGATTTTCCAATGGATCCGCTCCCAACTTCGCGATACGTTGAAGAAAGATGAAAAGGCGACGACGACCGCCATGCAAGCGGCGGTCGCTGCCGTCGGCGTCGTGATGTTGGAATACGTTCCCGGACAGACGCTCGTCGAAATGGGAACCCCGCTCGGACATCGGGAAATCTCCCTCTTGAGCGCCGAGTATCACGAATCGCTGAAAAAACGAACTCCGCAGCAGAAAGGATTCCGATTCGCTTCGATCAGCGTCATGATGATCGTTCTTCTGGCGATCAGTTGGGGCTTCGTTCGACGTCGGGAACGCCGCCGTCCCAAGTCCCGAAAAGCAGTCTTCGCAACGTTGTTCGCCATGTTCCTGACCGTTGCCCTGGCCAAGGGACTGGACCTGTATTCGCAGGAAATCGCCGATTGGGAACTCCTTCCGCTGCTGATTTTCGTCCAAATCGTCTCCGTGTTGTATTCCTGGGAACTCGCGATCGTTTTTTCGACCGTCCTGATCCTTTTCATTTCGATCGGTCTCGGATTCGACAACGGCGTTCTGATCGTCCTGGTGGGGACGACGGTTTCCATGGCGCTGCAATTGGGACGGCTGCGGTCCCGGAAAAAATTAGTGACGGTCAGCGTCATGTCGGGAATCCTGGCGTTTCTTCTAACCTTTTCGGTCGGAATCATCGGCGGTCGCCTGATCGGTTGGCCGTTGTTCATCGACTCGTCGCTCAACCTGCTCTGGACGATGCTCGCGGGCTTCGTGATGACGGGCCTGCTGCCGTTCATCGAGGGGCCCTTCGGCATCCTGACCGACATGAGCCTGCTCGAATTGGGCGACGTGTCGCATCCGTTGCTCCAGAGTCTCGTTCGGCTCGCTCCGGCGACCTACGGACATTCCATGGCGGTCGGAACCATTGCGGAGACCGCCGCCGAAGCAATCGGCGCCCGCGGCTTGATGACCCGGGTCGGAGCGTATTATCACGACATCGGCAAGATCATGAAGCCGGAATACTACAGCGAAAATCAGGGAGGAACCGGCAACATCCACGACATGATCGAGCCGCAGGTCAGTACGATCGTTCTGGTCGCCCACGTCAAGGACGGCGTCGACCTTGTCCGCCAACACCGGCTGCCGCAGCCGATCATCGACTTGGTCGAGCAGCACCACGGGACCTCGTTGGCGTCGTTCTTCTACGGTCGAGCCGCGACCAAGGCGACCAAGGACGAACAGGTTTCCGGCATCTCGCAGACGGTCGAAGAAAGCACGTTCCGCTATCCCGGTCCGAAGCCGCAGTCGAAGGAAGCCGCGATCCTGATGATCGCCGATACCTGCGAGAGCGCCTGCCGCAGCATGAGGGACATCGCGACGCCGAACCGGCTCGAAAACAAGGTTCGAACGCTGATCAAGCAGAAACTCGACGACGGACAGTTCGACGACAGCGGACTGACGCTCCGGGAACTGAAAATCATCGAGAACAGCGTGGTCAAGTCGGTGGTCGCCGCGATGCACGGCCGCGTGAAATATCCCGGTCAGGCCGCCGAGGAAGCCGCGATCGTCAAGAGCGAAACGGCGACCGTGTTGGAGGCCGTCACGAAAACGGAAATCGCCGCCGAAAAGAAAAAAGCCGATTCCGAACATCACTAAAAAATTTCCTGATTGTTTCGGAATTGGGGGAGGTTTGTGAGGACACGCTTTACCGTCCCCTCTCCCTCGGGAGAGACAAAAGTATCTATACTGAAAACGGCCAGAAATTACCTTTTTTGATATCGACGGAAAAGGAGCCCCGAGTGCAGGCGGTACTCCGCCGTAACTCGGGGGTTGAAGCAAAGAAAAACGTGTAATCAGTCCCCGTTTGCGGTATACACAAAGTTAGCGAATTGAGCTTCGTGAAAATAGGAAAGATATCGTCATCCCCGCGCAGGCGGGGACCTAGAGAGAAAATTTTCCAACCCTTTGCATCGCCGCAAGTTAGAGAGTGTGCAAATGGTTGACAACGCCTATCGTCTGGGTCCCCGCCTTCGCGGGGATGACGAACATTATTTTCTTAACTTTGTACTAGATACCTTTGCGGGAGAGGGGAGGAGTAATTAAGCCTTCACGAAGATTTTTACACGCCTTTCACCAAAAACAAAGGCGTTTCGCCCTCCCCAAAATCCGAGACGATCAAAAAATTTTTCCTTTAACTGTTCGAGGACGCCAGATGCTTGTTTACGCTTTGCCGCTGGTTATCGTTTTTTCCCTCTGTTACGCCGCGACGCGACACGAAGAGATGGACCTGATCCTTCCGCACGCCGTCCGATTCGGCGGTTGGTTGGCGTTCTTCCTGCTCGTCGCCATGGGAATCATGGAGCTCTTAAACTGGGCGAATCACTGAGCCTTTCCCGGCATCCCCTTGTTTCGGCTCGGAAAAAGGGATAAAATCCGAAAAACAACGCTTTTTTCCCGAATCGCCGTCCCCCCATGCATTTTTCATTGATCGACCGTATCGAGGTACTGGAACCGGGCTCGAAAATCGTCGCCACGAAATCGCTCTCCCTCGCCGAAGAGTACCTTCAGGATCATTTTCCGAACTTTCCCGTGATGCCCGGCGTATTGATGCTGGAAGCGCTCACGCAGTCCTCCGCTTGGCTCGTTCGGGTCAGCGACGATTTCGCCCACAGCATGGTCCTGTTCAAGGAAGCCCGGAATGTCAAATACGGTCGCTTCGTCCAGCCCGGACAGACCTTGACGCTCACCGCGACCATTCTCAAGGCCGAAGGCGACCTCGTAACGCTCAAAGCCGAAGGAACCATGGACGGGCTGACCAATCTCAAAGCCCAACTCGTTCTGCGACGCTTCAATCTCGCCGACGCCGACCCGAACGAAGCGAAAACCGACCGAAAAATCATCACGGAGCTTCGGGAACGATTAAAATTGTATTATCGAAAATAAAGCCGACCGATTGATCGCGTCGGAAGTCGACGCGGCAAACGAACCATGCGAACCACGACAGTTATCGTTCTTTCCTGCGTTCTCGGCGTCCTTGTCGGATTCGGAACCGCGAAGTCCGCCCTGACGATCAACGCTTGGAATCCGCAGCTCGAGTCCATCAAGCACGAAGAACTCGTCCGCAAAGCCGCGAAGAACGCCTTTAATCCGAACGCCAAGGCGAGCGCTCCCGAAACGCTCCACGACTTCGGAATCAAGGACATCAAGGAAAAAGGGCAGCACGTTTTCAAGGTTTCGAACGTCGGTACCGCGCCGTTGACGCTCGAAGTCAATAAGACGACCTGCTCCTGCACCGGAATCGACCCGCAAAAACAGACGGTCGCTCCCGGCGGAACGGGAAGTCTGACGGTCAAATGGAACGCCGAGCGGGCAATGGGATTTTTCAAACAGGGCGGAACCGTCGTAACGAACGACGAAAGCCATCCGGAAATTTATTTCGCGATTCAGGGAATTTTTACGGCGCCGATCATGCTTTCGTCGCCGCTCCTGGCGTTTCCGAACATTTCACCGACGCAACAATACTCCGGAAAAATTCGAATTTACGGCTTCGAAAAGGAGCCGCTCGATATTCTTTCTTCGGAGTGGAGCGATAAGGAGCATTTCGATCTGAGCATCGAGCCGTCGAAACTCAACGAGAAAGAAAAGGAAGATCCCGTCAATCGAAACGCCAAGACGGTGTTCGAGGGAACCGTGACGATTAAACCCGGTCTTCCCATGGGTTCCTTTCAGGAAAAGTTTGTCATCAAAACGAACTCCGTCGGCGAACCGAACGTCGAATTCATGGTTCGCGGCCAAGTCTACAGCGGCAATATCACGTTGACCGGTATGGGATTCAACAAGGATTCCGGTGTCGCGATTCTCGGCAAAACCGGAGTCGGTCAGCGGCTCGCCAAGGACGTTTCGATCATGTTCTCAGGTCTTGCAGCCTCTCAAGCGAATCTCAAGGTCAAGGAAGTCAAGCCGGATTGGCTCAAAACCACTCTGACGGAACCGAAAGAAATCGGCGGCGAGACGTCCCGACGACGCGTTTACTCGCTGACTATTGAGATTCCCGCGAATGCTCCGGTCTGCAACTACATCAAGGCCGATGAGGAAAACGTCGCGATGGTCGTCCTCGATACCGGACTCGCCGAAACGCCAATCCTCAAGGTTCCCGTTCAGTTCGCCGTCGAGCAACAATAAAACTCCCGACAGGGGCTCGCTGTTTCCGTACGACGGACGGCGGCTCCCTGAAACGCAAGCGAAACACGAGCCGGGCCCAACAGACGGTTAATATTTCGACCATGAAACGCTTCCCCTTTTTCGTCGGACTGCTTTCCGTTTTCGCCCTTTATCTGATCGGTTGTCCTGCCGCATCAATCCAACCGGCAACGCTCGCCCCGGAATCCGCCGCCGCGTCGACCACCACGCCGCCGACCACCGAGCTGCCCGTAGATCCTTTCGTTCCACGCAGTCCGCTCGACGACCTGCAGGTTGCCGAATCCCGCGACCACAGATCGCGGCTCGTCGAAAAAAATCCGGAAACCGCTCCGGAAGCTCCCCAATCGATTGTTGAGCCCGTGAAAGTTGAGCCGGAAGCTCCGAAACCTGTCGACGAACCGCCGAAGGCAAATTGGGACGCCTTGCCAACGGAGCAAGAAACGAAGAAATCGACGCCGAAAGCCGAACCGAAATCTCCTGAGCCCGGCTCACGGCTCGTCGAAGAAGAGTCGAAAACCGATGAAGTCGCCCCTCCCAACCAGCAATTGCCGCTCGTTGAGGAAAAACCGAAACCGGTCGACGAACCGAAATCCCAGGAGTCCGGCTCACGGCTCATCGAAGAAGAATCGACTTGGGCTCCGGCGACTCCGTCGTCGTTCGCCGACCTTCCGGCAACATCGCTTTCCGCTGAAACGCTTCCCGCGCAAACGACGCCTTCCTCATCGTTTGCGGAGACTCCGGCAACGGCGGTTCCCGCCGCTGAAACGACGCCTTCTTTGTCGTTTGCGGAGCCCGTTGAAAAAACTCCGAAGTCCGACGCTGAATCCCGTGAACACAGTTCACGGCTCGCGGAAGAAACTCCGAAATCCGACGCTGAAATCCGTGAGCACAGCTCACGGCTCGAGGAAGAAACGCCGAAGAAAACACCGAAACCCGACGCCGAAATCCGTGAGCACAGCTCGCGGCTCCCCAATCCTCAATCCCCGATTCCCAATTCCCAACTCTACGACCCGATCAAGATCAACGGCGAGTACTTCGTCGACTGGCCGAAACCGAAGCTGTTGCTCGTCTTTACGGGCTTCATGAACGGATATGTCGAACCCTGCGGTTGCGCAGGTATCGAACAGATGAAGGGCGGACTCAGTCGCCGTCGGACTTTTTTGCAGGAACTCGACAAGAAGGATTGGCCTGTCATCCCGGTCGACGCCGGCAATCTCAACAAGGGTTTCGGTCTTCAAGAGGAATTGAAGTACAATATCGTGATCGACGAATCGTTCCGGCAGATGAAGTACAATATCGTCGGTCTCGGCAATCGGGAACTCCTGTTTCCGACCGACGTGCTGATCCTGTATTGCGTGGACGTTCCCGGCAGTCCGAGACGCTATACCTCGGCGAACGTTCGATTGCTGGACGATCCGGACTGCATGGCTTCTTTTCGGACGGAAACGAAAAACGGCGTCAAAATCGGCGTGATTTCGGTGATCGGAGAATCGGCGTTCGGAGAGGTCAACAACCAGGACGTCAAGCGGCTCGACATCGTGGAACGGATGAAGGAAGTCCTTCCCAAATTCGACGCGGAAAACTGCAACCAACGGGTCCTGATCGTTCATGGTTCCAACGCCGAATTCCAGTCGGTCTTGAAGGCGTTCCCGAACCGTTTCGAGTTCGCGCTGTGTTCGGACGGTCCGGCCGAGCCGCCGGCGGAACCGCAATGGATCAACAACACGATGAACGTCGAAGTCGGCGAAAAAGGAAAATACGCCGTCGCCGTCGGCCTGTTCGACGACGTGGACCATCCCATGCGATACCAACGGGTCGCGCTCGATTCCCGTTTCAAGAACGCTCCCGACGTGATGCTGGCGATGAAGTTTTATCAGGACCAGCTCAAGGCGTCCGGTCTGAAGGGACTCGGAATCAAGGCGATTCCGAACCGTCGGGCCGCCGAAAACGGAACCTACGTCGGTTCGAAGGCTTGTGCCGACTGTCACGAACCGTCCATGAAAATCTGGAAGAAGTCCGGACACGCCCATGCGTGGAAGTCGTTGGTCGAAACGTCGAAACCGGCGAGGAATTTCGATCCGGAATGTATCGCCTGCCATGTCGTCGGCTGGAGCCCCGCCGAATTCCTGCCGTACGAAAACGGTTTCCTGGGCGAGAAGGAGACGCCGCTCTTGACGGATGTCGGTTGCGAATCCTGTCACGGTCCCGGCGAAATGCACGTTGCCGCCGAAAAAGGGGCCGACGACTTATTAAAACAAAAACTCCGCAAGGCCGTTCGTCTGCCGGTGGAAGGCAACGCCGCACGAAAACACTGCATCGAATGTCACGACGGCGACAACTCGCCCCATTTCGATTTCGATACATACTGGCCGAAAATCAAACACGACGAATCGGCCGAATAGATCGGCGAAAAAATCGCGTTTGGCGGCGCAACGAGAATTGAAAGTTGTTTTCAACTCCAATATCGTTTCATCATTTTTCCCTATTCCGATTTCATGACAACCGGTAACGCAATTCTCGGGCAGAGCGGCGGTCCGACTTCGGTGATCAACGCCAGTCTATGCGGTCTCATCCAGGAATCCCTTCGGCAGAACGACGCCATCGACCGGGTACTCGGCATGCGTTACGGTATCGAGGGCTTCATGCAGGACAACGTGATCGATCTCGGCAAGGAGAAGCCGGAAACGATCGAAGGTCTCAAGACGACGCCGTCCAGCGCCTTGGGAAGCTGCCGACATAAACTCAAGGACGAGGAGTTGCCGAAGGTTCTCGAACAACTCAAAAAATATAACGTCCGGTATTATTTTCTGATCGGCGGCAACGACACGATGGACACGATCCACCGCGTTGAAAAATACTGTAAAGAGCAAGGTTACGAACTGCGTGGCGTCGGCGTCCCGAAGACGGTCGACAACGATCTTTACGCCACGGACCACACGCCGGGCTTCCCCTCGGCGGCAAGGTTCGTCGCCCTGTCGGTCCAACAGGCCGGAATCCTCGCTCGGGACATGAAACGGGTCGACCAATTCGTCGTTTTCCAGACGGTCGGCCGCTCCGCCGGTTGGTTGCCGGCCGCCGCCGCCTGCGCCAAGGAACACGTTTCGGATGCGCCGCATCTCATTTTGGTGCCGGAAAAGCCGTTCGTCAAAGAACAGTTTCTCGTCGAGGCGAAGCAGGCTTACGACGACTACGGTTGGGTGAGCGTCGTTTGCGGCGAGGGCGTCTGCTACGCCGACGGCACGCCGATCAGCGCGTCGGCGACGAAGGACAAGTTCTCGAACGTCGAATTCGGCGCAATGGGCGGTTCCAGCGCGGCCTTGGTTCTGCACCGAATGCTCGCCGACGAATTCGGCTGGCGCGGTGAGTTCCAAATTTGCGAGTCGCTCTCGATGAGCGCCGCCGACCGGACGGTTCCGCTGGACATCGAAGAAGCCTGGAACTGCGGTCGGGAAGCGGTTCGATTGGCCGTCGAAGGAACCAGCGGCGTCATGGTTACGATTCGGCGGATTTCGAACAAACCGTACAAAATCGAACTCGGTTCCGCGCCGCTGTCTCAAGTCGCGCTCGGCGAAAAGCCGATGCCGCTGGATTACCTCTGTTCGAACAGACTTTTCGTAACCGACGCCTGCCTTGATTACCTGAAACCGCTCGTCGGCGAACTGCCGAAATACGTCAAGTTCGACGGCGTGGAATATCGCTAAAAAAACTTCGTCATCCCCGCGAAGGCGGGGACCTAGAGAATAATCGTCATTGTACGCTTGCACACGTTGTTGTAGGATGCAAACGATTAATTAAATCTTTCGTCTAGGTCCCCGCCTTCGCGGGGATGACGGAAAATTCTATTCGAACGTAAATTCGCCGTCGGCGAAATCGACGTCGACCGACTGCTTCGCGTCGCCGTTTTGTTTCCGTAACAACCGAACGGCCAGCGGATTCTGAATCTGCCGCTGGATGACCCGTTTCAGCGGCCGGGCGCCGAACATCGGATCGTAGCCCTGTTCCGCGATTTCCGCCGCCGCTTTTTCCGAAACGGAAAGAGCGATGCCCTGTTTTTCGAGCTGTTTCTTCAACCGCTCCAATTGCAGCCGGACGATCGTTTCGATTTCCGTTTTCGTCAGCGGATGGAAGATGATCGTCTCGTCGATCCGGTTCAAAAACTCCGGCAGGAAATTTTTGTGCAACAGTTCCTTCACGGCGTCCTCCATGTCTTCTTCGGAGCCGCCTTCCCGGGCGATTTCCTGGATCATCTGGCTGCCGACGTTCGAGGTCATCACGATGATCGTGTTCGTGAAGTCGACCGTATGTCCCTGGTTGTCGGACAGGCGGCCGTCGTCCAATACTTGCAACAAAATATTGAACACGTCGCGGTGCGCTTTCTCCATTTCATCGAACAGAACGACGCTGTAGGGACGCCGCCGAACCGCTTCGGTCAGCATTCCGCCTTCGTCGTAACCGATATATCCCGGGGGAGCCCCGATCAATCGGCTGACGGTGTGCTTTTCCATGAACTCGCTCATATCGATGCGGACCATGGCGTTTTCGTCGTCGAACATCGCTTCGGCCAAGGCTTTACAGAGTTCCGTTTTGCCGACGCCGGTCGGACCGAGGAACAGGAACGAGCCGATCGGCCGATTCGGATCCTGCAAGCCGCTGCGGCTGCGGCGAACAGCGTTCGCCACGGCGTCGACCGCTTCGTCCTGGCCGACCAGCCGAAGATGCAGCCGGTCCTCCAGGACGAGCAGTTTCGCCTTCTCGGTTTCCATCATTCGGCTCATCGGAATGCCGGTCCAACTGCTGACGACCTCCGCGATCTCGTCGGGACCGACGGTCTGGCGGAGCAGTTTACGGTGAAGCACGTCGGAGCGTGTTGCCGCATCCAGCGCGTCGGGGGCCGACGCGGCTAAGTCTTCGGCCGACGCTGCTAACGTTTTGCGTTGTTGGTCCAACTCGAAGAGTTTTTGATATTGCGTCTCGTCGACGGGGCGGCCTTGCGACTGTTCCGTCTTGATTTTCGTTTCGAGCGTCTTGTACTGGAGTTCGACCTCGGCAAGTTGGTTTCGAAGTTGATGCACGTCGAGCGCTCCGCTTTTTTCCTTGTCCCATTGGGCGCGGAGTTTTTCGAGATCTTCTTTCCGTTCGGTAATTTCTTTCTCGATGTCGCGGAGCCGTTCCTTGGCGTGCGGCTCCGTTTCGTCGGCGAGTTGCCGGGCGGCAAGTTCGAGCTGCATCAACCGTCGCTGGACCGTATCGATTTCGGTCGGAACGCTTTCGAGTTCCATGGCGAGTCGGCTCATCGCTTCGTCCATCAGGTCGATCGCTTTATCGGGCAAAAACCGGTCCGAGATATATCGATGCGATAATTCGGCGGCGGCGACCAGCGCGGAGTCCGTGATCTTGACGCCCTTGTGATGCGCCTCGTAACGGGGTTTCAGACCACGAAGAATCGCGATCGTATCCTCGACGTTCGGTTCGCCGACGAACACCGGCTGGAACCGGCGTTCCAGCGCGGCGTCCTTTTCGATATATTTTCTGTACTCATCCAATGTCGTCGCCCCGATACAGCGAAGTTCGCCCCGGGACAGGGCCGGTTTGAGAAGATTCGCGGCGTCGCTTCCCCCTTCGGCGCGACCGGCTCCGACCAACGTATGGAGTTCGTCGATGAACAGGATGACTTGGCCCGCCGACTCTTCGATTTCCCGGAGCACCGCTTTGAGCCGCTCCTCGAACTCGCCGCGAAATTTCGTTCCGGCAACGAGCAGGCCCATGTCGAGACCGACGACCCGTTTGTTTTTCAGCGATTCCGGCACGTCGCCGTCGACGATCCGCAGCGCGAGCCCTTCCGCAATCGCCGTTTTGCCGACGCCGGGCTCGCCGATCAATACCGGATTGTTTTTCGTCCGTCGGGACAGAACTTGCACGACACGGCGAATTTCGGAATCCCGTCCGATCACCGGATCAAGTTTTCCCTTTTTGGCCCGTTCGACGAGATCGATTCCGTAGCGGGAAAGAGCTTGCTGCTTCGACTCCGGATCGGCGTCGGCGACTTTCGCGCTTCCCCGAACCTTTTGGATGCCCTTCAACAAATCGTTGCGGTCGATCGCGTTCAGTTCGAGAACTTTTTGAGCCTTCGACGGAATTTTTTGCAGCGCGAGCAGAAAATGTTCCGTCGAGATGAAATCGTCTTTCATCAAGTCGGCTTCGTCGGCCGCCGCAAGCAAAACCCGTTGGAATTCCCCCGACGAGCCGGGACCTGCGGTCCCGACCCCCCTGGGCAACTGTTTCATTTCGGCGTCGACCATCCGATCGAGTTGCGGCCAATTGGAGCCGATCGCCTCGAAGATCGGACGGACGTTGCCGTCTTTCTCGGCGAGGAGTCCGTCGAGCAGATGCAGCGGCGTCAATTCGGGATTTCCTGCTCGAACCGCAGATTCCTGGGCCGCGGCAAGGGCTTCCTGGGACTTCGTCGTCAGTTTGTCGTAGGAAAAAGGCATCTTTTTTTCGAGGGGTTAACGAGCTGCGATCTGTGGTCGCAGAAAACCGGGGTTAACGGCTCTTTATGCAATTTTTGGCATCTTGCGATGAAACGTCAAGACCGGAATCGCAAAATCCGTGCCGTTTTCGAAAAATCGACGGAGTTTCCCTAAGCCGCGTCGCCCGCGACGCGACGAAGTTCGAGAATTTTCGCTATTTCCCGTAGACCGCCAGCACGTTTTCCGGAGGAACGTCCGGCTGGAAAAGATGGGCCGGCGCCAAAATATATCCGCCGTTTTTGCCGAGAACGTCTTCGTAATGTTGGGCTCCGGCTCGAACTTCTTCCGGCGTTCCCTCCGGCAGCAGTTTCTGCATGTCGATGCCGCCGTGAAAGCAGAGCCGGTCGCCGAACTCCGATTTCAGCGTCGCGGGGACCATGTCGCCGACGGGCTGGATCGGATCGAGAACATCGACACCCAATGCGATCAGTTCGGGAATCAGCGGCCGGATGTTGCCGCAACTATGATAGAGAACCTTGGCACCGAGTCCGTGGATCAAGTCGCACATTTCCTTGATGTATGGGGCGACGAATTCCTTGAACATTTTCTTCGAGATCATCGGTCCTCGCTGGCTGCCGAGATCGCTGATCAAGAGAAACAGGTCGATGCGGCCGTTCGTCGCTTCGGCGGCCCGGGTGTAATCCTCTTTGTAAAAATCGGTGAACTTGCGGCTGAGCCAATGCGACCAGTCGGGACGCTCCACCATATCGACGAACATGTTTTGCAGGCCGCGAACCAGAGCCGGACGCTGCCAGACGTCGGCGAAGCCGTAAAGCAGGGCGTGATCCTTCCAGCGGCCGCATTGCTCCGACAGGCTCGAATAATCGAAGTCGTTCGGACTCGGCCAAGCGAAACGCTGGAAATCGTCAAGGGACTGCGCTCCCTCCAGAGCTCCGTTGACGTCTTCACGCATCGGCCCCCAGGAAGTCGGCCGATAGACATACTGTTCGCCCCAAAAGTTGCGGACGATGCCGTTTTCCAACTGTTTTTCCGGCGGACTGGAAACGGCGAGATGTCGGACGTCGATTTCCAGGTCGGCGAGCAGTCGTTCCTTGTCTTCATGCCCGAGAAACTGGAACAGTCGGTTCCATGTCGGCGGCTCGGCCCAAAAATCCCGAGGAGTTCGGTCCGGAGCCTGATGATTCAACGCCGTTAAAACGCGGTCTCGTGAGTTCATGGGAAAAAAGTATGGAATGTGGAAACGGTCCGAAAAAGAAAGGGAACCTCTGGAAATTCTGAAAACGAGCCGGGACCTGTGGTCCCGGTCTTGAAAAATGAAGAGATATTTTCGGTCTCAACGACGTCAGGATGGATTTTTCGAGGTTCCCTAAAAACGATGTTTGGCTTTCTCCAGACGGACCGGCCTATGAGCCGCGAATCCAAGACTGTTGCGGTCTCGAAGCCGGAGGCGGAGAAGGGGGCGGCGGATTGACGGGCGGTAACGCAATCGGCGATTCGCTCTTCGGTGGTTGCGGCGGTTGCGGCTTCGACGGCGCCGACGTTCGCGTAAACGGCTCGTGTTTGAGAATCGGCGACGCAGGAAGATAGGCAACGATCCGTTGAACGGACGGCGTCGAAATCTCGAGCCGTTGAACGGCCGCGTCCAGCGATTCGTCGGAAAATTTTTGTCTCAATTTTTTGACGTCGGAAATCGCGACGAGTCGGATTGTCGCTTCGATCGCCACGGGCAGGCCGTTTCGTTGCAGACTTTCCCAGCCGCCGCTCCATTGAGAACCGTCGAAGTATCGAAATCGGCAATCGACGACTTCCGGGGCGCTCATCGTGACGCCGATCGGTGTCGCGGCTCCGTCCGGCGTCTCAAAATCGATTTCGCGACGAAAAAGTCCGGCCGGCCGCATTTCGTAGAACACCGTTTTGAGTTCCGGAACCCGAGGCGCGGACGGCGAAACGTCGCCCATCGCGGCGACCCGACGTTCTCCGGACGCAGTCGGATCGGCAAACGGATCGATCTCGATGACGTCGACCCGCAGCGTATGGGTCGTGCCGTTCAGGCCGAAACGGCGAACGTCGTCGTCGCCGGAAAGCTTTTCAACCGACGGATGGATCGGATCCTGAATCGCCGCCCGGAGATCGTCTTCGAGAAGCTGCGAGAGCGATCGAACAAGCTGCGACCGCTCCGCCAAACGGGTTCCCTGATCTTGCGTCCGTGTGAACAGCGACACGACGTTCCACAACACGGAAAGCAACACGACGAACAAGCCGAGCGAAACCAAAAGCTCCAGCAGCGTGAGCCCCTTCGGGGAATGTGAAATTCGTCGTTTCAAGGAACCGGGGACGCCGGAGTACCGGCTAAATAGAGGAGAATAAATTTCCGGGACAATAACAATCATCAAGGGTGAAACTTTCAACTTCGAGTTCCGGCAAGCGGACGACGGCGACACGGGGAACCGGGACCCGATACAAGGCTCCCGGATTGAGAAGCACCGTTTCGCCGAACTGCTGCAAGGTCGGAAAATGCGTGTGTCCGACGCAAATCAGGTTCCAACACTCCGAACACAATTCAGCCTCGAAACGTTCGCTTTGGTGTCCGTGCAGGAAGAAAACCCTTATTCCGTCGCGTTCCAGGGAGCCGTACCAACCGTGGAACGTGTTGCCGGTTTCCTCCGCTGCTTGCCGCAGCAATTCGTTCTCGCCGTCGGAGTTTCCGTAAACGAAATGCGTTTCGATCCCCTCGAATGCCCGGACGATTTCCTCGCCGCCGATATCGCCGCAGTGGATGACGACCGAAACGCCCTGCTCCTCGAAAAGCTTCCGAGCTTGCAGCGTCGTGCTAAGCTGTCCGTGCGTGTCGCTGATAATTCCGAGAAGAGTCATCTGATTGGCTTGACGAGAAAAGAGCGAGGATGAAAAGAAAAAAGGAAGTCTCAACTCCGGGACCGCAGGTCCCGGCTCTCGGTCAAGGACGTTATTTTTCGAGCAGATATCCGTCGACGTCGTTCGCGGCGATCACGCCGTAGTTGACGGCGCCGAGCCAGCCCGACATGATGATCCCGACGCTGCCGGCGTGGTACAAACCGGGAATCTGCTGCGGCAGCGAACGGCTGACCGCGAGTCCTTCGTATTTCGTGCCGAAACTGGAGCCGCCCCAATGTTCCGTGTATCGCCGGAACGTGCACGGCGTCGCCGCCTCGGTCCATGCAAGATTTTGTCGGACGTCCGGAACGTATTTTTCGAGATGGTCCAGCGTCTCGCCGATCAGGAGCTCTTTTTGCCTCGCATACTCCGCTTCGGGAAGGTCGGCCCAATCGGAAAAATTCGCGTTCGTGCTGGCGACGACGTAACAGCGGTCGGTCCCCGGCCGCGTCCTTGGATAATAAAACGAAAAGGTTCGGCTCGTGATGTTCCGACTGAGCAACCAATCCGAACGGAATTCCGACGCCGTCGAGGTGAAGAGCAGGTCGCCGCAGCGATCTTCGTCGATCATCACGCCGGGATTCAGCGCAACGTAAACCTGGGCGCTCGAATTGTTCAGGCGGACGGCGTCGGCTTCCTTCACGAAGTCGGCGGAAAAATTTTCCTTGCCGACGAGATCGAAAATCGTTCCTTTAAGGTTCGCGTTGGAGAGAACGACTTTCGTCTTGATCTCCCTGCCGGCGACGACCACGCCGACGACCTTGCCGTTCTCGACGACGATTTTCGTCGCCGGGGAGCGCAACGCGATGTCGACCTTGTTCCGAAGCAGCTCTTCCCGCATCATCCGGATCAGGAGGTCCGTACCGCCCTGGAAAGTATAAACTCCTTTCGACATGAAATTCGAGAAGACGATTCCGTACGTCAACGCCGGATCGTCCAGCGTCGAGCCGTTGGCGTACGTAATCGGTTCCATGAGGAGCCGGACGACGTCGGTTCGCCCCGGAAAAAATTCCTCGAAGAGCTGCCGCGTCGAGAGCTGCTGGTCGTCGTAATGCGACATGCTTCGGGCCTTGTCGAAAAACGCGACGACCGTTTCCTTTGAGATGCCGAATTTCTCGACCAGCAACCGGGTAAAATCGTCGCGGTCGAAAGTCGTTTCGAGCGAAAACTGTGGATTGTCGAAACGGATTTTCGGCAACTGCACGATCCGGTTCGCGATCTCGGCGTTCCAGTAACGGCGACAGCTCTTGATCATTCCGACGGGAAATCCGTGCAGCGAAATGTCGAAGATGATCCCGCCGCGCCGGTTGAACGTCGTCGCCAAACCGCCGAGCTTGAAATGTTGTTCGAGAAGCAGTACACGATGTCCGGATCGACCGAGAATGTTCGCGGCGGTCAATCCGGCCAAACCGGAGCCGATGACGATGATATCGTAAGAGTCCTGCATAGGAGTTAGGAGTTAGGAGTTAGAAGTTAGAAGAAGGAGTTAGGAGGAAGAAAGCGAAAGCCGCAAAACGGAAGGATAATCGCAACAGAACGTTTCAATTTGATTACGTGCTTCTAACTCCTAACTCCTATCTCCTAACTCCTCTTATTCGATCCGGAACGGGATCGCCGGGATGAGGCCCATGGAATAACGTTGTTTTTGCTGGTTTTCGGCTTCCATCTCGATGATGAAGTTTCCGCCGAGCGACGATTTCGGTTCCTTCCATTCTTCTTTTTCCGCGATTTTCTGGAACACGTCGGGCGCCGCGGAGAACGTCAGCGTCAGCAGGTTGTCGCCGTGCGACTTTTTTCGGACGGAAACGCCGGGCATCGCTTCGGCGAGCTTGAACATCAAATTCTCCGGATAGCTTCGGCCCTTCGGCGTTTCGAGAACGACGTCAACCGAGGTTCCCGGCTTCAGTTGGATCGGTTCCGGCTTGGTCAACTGGACGCCGACCGGCGAGCGCTTCGATGGAATCGTCACCCAAAGGTCGTCGGCGGGAACCCAATGATGATAGAGGAACGCCTGCTCCATGTCTTCGACCGGGGCGACGGAGCGTCGGATCGTCCGGCCGTCCTTTTCGACGAACGCTTCGAAGCGCAACGGAATGGGATTCGGATCGGACTCCGGCGGCGTCGTCAGCGTGCAGAAAACGTCGGATTCCTTCGACGGAATGAACGCCGAATCGAGTTGGAATCCTTTCGGATCTCCCGAAATACGAAGTTGGATCGGTCCGTCGTATCCGTCCTGACGATCGACGTGGAACCAGATCGGATAGATTCCTCCGGCGGCCAATTGATGCGTCGACGGCGTCGAGTACACGGTAAATTCCGGTTCCGGCGACGAGATTCGCAATCGATAACCGTAAGCCGGTCCGCCGCCGCGCTGCGTGTCGCCGATCCGAACGAAAAAGGTTCCCGTCGTCGGAAGTTTCGCCATCAGATACGAGTCGGCGTCGTGCGTTTGGAGGCCGAGCCGCAACGACAGATATCGTTCGTTCAGCGCCGGCCGATCGTCGTTCCCGGCGAGAATTTTCCCCGAGGCGTCAAGCAAAGCGATTCGGGAGTCGAGCTGCGAGCCGAGGGCCCTGGCCGTGACATCGAGAACCACGGTATCGCCCTCCTTGCCGTCAAATCGATAGAAATCGTATTCGCCGGACTTGGAAACCGTTCCGTTGACGATCAGCGGCAGCGCAACCGGTTGGGCGCTCGCCGGAGCGTTGTTTCCGCCGGATTTCATGATTTCCGGCAACGTGTCGACGGTGTAGCGGATCGGGTACGGCAACCACTGACCGCCGATCTGCGAGATTTCCTGAATATGCCCCGAGCCCGGTTTGGCTTCGACCGTGATTTCGTTGACCGGCAGATTCCGACCCGTTAGCTGGAGCTTCGTCGTGGTTCCTTCTTTCACGCCGAGCGGAAACACGCTTTCAACGACCGGCGTCGGGGCAATCGTCAGCCGGTAGACGAAATCCTCGCGGCCCCGGAACAGCGAGTCGCGGATCTCGACCGTGTATTCGCCGTCTTCGGGAGCCGTGAAATAAAGCACCGGATCCGGATTGAAACGGAAACAGTCGGCGTAGCCCCATTCCCTGCCGTTGGCGTCGTAGATCGTCAGCACGGCGGAGAACCAACCGGGCACGGCGTCGGCGATGTAAGGAACCAGTTGCCGGGCTTGAGCCGTAAGAACGAGATTTTGACCTTTCTTGGCCCGAAACCGAAATTGGTCGATATCCGAATACGTGATTTGGCCGTTGATCACGACGGGAACGTCGTACACCGGCGACGTGAAATTGTTCATCCAATCGGCGATCCAATGCGATTCGCGGCAGTTCGGCTCCAATTCGAGAACTTCGGGATGGACGCCAACTTGAAAATACATCGGATTCGTCAGGCCGTTCGGCATCACGAGACGAAGTTCGCGGTCGCCGGGTTCGGCGTTCGGCTCGACCGTAACTTCGAGAAGCACGGTTTCCATCAGGGCGTCCGGTGGTCGCCTCCACTGCGGCGGTCCGTAAATCTGATAAACGAGTCGACGAAAATCCTCCAGCGACAGGTCGGAATCCTCCTCCGCGATTTTCCGGAGATACCAATATCTCGGCCAGATGAAGGGAAGAATTTCTTCTTCGAGGGCCAACTCGGGTTTCCGGTCCTTGGGCAGTTTTTTGAGGAGTTCGACGAACACCTTGGTATCCGGGGCCTCCGGATCCAATTTGGCGAGCAACCGCGCGGCGACCGCTTCGACCCGGGTTCGGATGACGTATCGGTCCAACTGCTCGAGATTACGCGGCGACGGAAACGTATCGAGTACCTTGACCGTGATTCCGGTGCCGGTGAATACGGCGCCGACGCAACGGGACATTTGCCGTCCGCAGACCCAAACTTCGGTCGTCGTTCCCCGCTGAACACCGGCGGGCAGCACGTATCCGTTCTTCCATGCAACCTTGCGATTCGGCTGCGCGAAAAGGGCCCCGTCGATCAGCAGCGTGCCGACAAAGAATAAAAAGAGCAGCAGCGATTTCGATTTCATAGCACCGTTCCCCCAAACGAATTTTGCCGTCAAACGAAAAGTTCGTCGAGACATTCACTTTCTATTATATCAAAAACAACGGAAGAAAAACACGAACCGGACGGTAAAATTTTCGCCTGTCGTCGAAGTTTTCCGTCATTTCGTGCGTCGGAGGCCGACGCGGCTAACGACGATCCGTTATTGAACCGTTTCATCGTCTTGAAAAAAGCGGAGCAATCGATAAACTGGATGCTGGGTGAAGATTTCTCCATCATCATTTCCGTAAAAACCATGCCGTTCAAACAGTTTGACCGTTCCCGATTGAAGTTGAAGCCGCTTGCCGAACGAGAGCACGACCTGCATCTCGAAACGACCATGATGAAATTGGACGGTCCGGTTCCGGCGTTCGAGCATCCGACGTTGGACGTTCTCGCCGACCGGATTCGCAAGGCCAAGGAGCGCGGCAGCACCGTGTTGATGATGATGGGCGCCCACGTGATTCGGGCCGGAACCGCTCCGTTTCTGATCGAAATGATGAAACAGGGTTATATCACGCATTTCGCCCTCAACGGAGCCGGGGCGATCCACGATTTCGAATTTGCGATGATCGGCGCGACGACGGAAAGCGTCGCGAAGTATATCAGCGAGGGACAGTTCGGCCTCTGGACGGAGAGCGGATCGCTGAACGAAGCCGTAAAGGAAGCGGCCCGTGACGGCATCGGATTCGGCGAAGCCGTCGGCCGCTGGATCGACCGCAACAATTTCCCCCATAAGGAAACGAGCCTGTTTTACAACGCCTATAAATTGCAGATTCCGGCGACGGTTCACGTCGGCATCGGCTGCGATTTCATTCACGAACACCCGAACTGCGACGGAGCGGCCCTTGGAGCGGCAACGTACACCGACTTCCTGATCTACACGGCGTCGATCCAGAATCTCGAAGGCGGCGTTTTCCTCAACTTCGGCAGCGGCGTCATCGGTCCGGAAGTTTATCTGAAGGCGATTTCCATGTCACGGAACGTCGCTCATCAGGACGGCAAAAAAATCGCCCATTTTACGACCGCCGTGTTCGACCTGTTGCCGTTGGAGGGCAAGGACGTTCACGAAACGCCGCCGAAGAGCGATCCCCGCTATTATTTCCGGCCTTGGAAGACGATTCTTGCTCGAACCGTGTCCGATGGCGGCGAAAGCTTTTACGTCCAAGGCGAACACAAGGCGACTGTTCCGGCCCTCGCAAAAAAACTGATCGGCTGAGCAGCGGGGGAATGTTCCTTTTTCGTTTTCGACCGAAAAAGTGCCCCAAGTGGAGCGGTACTCCGCGTAACTTGGGGGTTGAATCGGCAAAAAACAAACCATTTGTTCCCGTTTGCAGCATACGCACCAATTCGATAAAATAGAGAAGGATCGCAAATTTTGCTTTTCGAGAAAACTGTATGAAAATTCGCGATTTAATGGAACACCACGGCGTGCTGGGAAATCCTTTCGCCGAGGAGGACGCCCAGACCGACCTTGTTTTCAAGGGATATTGCGTCAAGACGACGTTCCATTCCGCTTGGGACAAGCTCTACGGCAACCCGGCGGAGCCGTCGACGTCGATCGTCTTCGGCGAAAAGGGCTCCGGCAAAACGGCGATTCGGCTCCAAATGGTTCGGATGCTGACGGAGTACAACACGGACCATCCGGATTCGCGGCCGCTGGTTGTCGACTACGCCGATCTGAATCCCTTTTTGGATCGGTTCCGCAATCGTTTTTCCCGGGGGCGAAAAATTCAGAAAGTTCTTGCTCGTTGGGAAATTTGGGACCATCTCGACGCGATTCTTTCATTGGGCGTCACGCAACTGATCGATCGGATTCTGGAGCCTGGAACGACCTCGCATCCGGCGGCGGTCGACAACAAGCCGATTCCGATCGACAAACTGAACGAACACCAGATCCGCGATCTTCTTCTCTTGGCGTCCTGTTACGACACGTCCCGCAACGAGCCTCCGCCGAGCCGTTGGTGTCGGCTGGCGACGAAAGTCGGCTATCGAACTTGGAAATCTTTTTTCGTCAATTTTTTCGCCAACTACTGGCAAGCCCTGTTTCTCGGCGGCGGCGTTTCCCTGACGACGAAAATCGCCTGGCGCTGGGCGGGAGACCTCGGTTTCCTGACGAATACTTGGTTTTATTTTTTCCTGCTCGTTTTCTGCCTTCCCTTTTTCTGGAAATTGGGGCAACGCTTCCTGAAAGCGTGGGCCATCCAGCGGGCGATGCGAGTCTTGCCGCATCGAAAATCCCAACTGTTCGACATCTTGTACGGGGGATTCCGAAAGGATTTCAGCATTATTCCGTTTCCCGTCGGCGGCAGCACGGACAACCGTTACGGAATGTTGGAAAAATTCCTCGGCGTCTCGGAAACGCTCGGTTTTCACGGCCTGATCGTGATCATGGACCGCGTCGACGAGCCGTATTTGATCAACGGATCGGCCGAATTGATGAAACTGCTCGTTTGGCCGATTCTCGACAACAAGCTCTTGAAGCACGAACGGGTCGGTCTGAAGTTGCTGTTGCCGGATCAGTTGCTGCGATTCATGGAGCGGGAGGACAACGTGTTCCATCAACGGGCGCGGATCGACAAGCAGAACCTGATCCGGTCGCTGGACTGGACCGGCGAGTCGCTGCTCGACCTTGCCGACGCTCGGTTGAAGGCTTGCGCCGCCGATGGGGCGACGCCGTCGATCGTCGATTTCTTTGATCCGTCGCTGGACCGTAAACGGTTGATCGACGCTTTTTCTCAACTCAAGGTTCCGCGACATCTGTTCAAGTTCCTGTATAAGATGTTCGGAATTCACGTCAACGCCCACACCGACTCGGAGCCGGTCTGGAAGATTTCGGTTGCGACCTTTGAATCGACGCTCGCCCTCTATCTCCGCGACCGCGACGCCGCCGAACGAAATTTGGGCGTCGTGTAAAGTACCGTCATCCCCGCGAAGGCGGGGACCTAGAGAACAGATTTTAATAAGTTCTTGCACACGCTATTGACGGATGCAAACGATCAACAACGCCTTCCGTCTAGGTCCCCGCCTTCGCGGGGATGACGAAAATGGAATCTTTTTATGAAACAAGATTGGATCGTTCTGCTCGTCGTCGCCCTGACTTTACGTCTGGCGCTGTCATTGTTCTGGCAACAGCGTTGCGGTGACGAGGCGTTTTATTTTCCGGACAGCGACACGTACTGGACGCTCGGACAAAAGATTGCCAAGGGCGAAGCGTACGAATACGACGGCAAGCGAATCCATCGAATGCCGGGTTATCCGGCGCTGCTTGCTCCGTTGTTTTACTTCGGCGGCGACAAACCTCCCGTCATGGCCGCGCGGGTCGAAAACTGCTTGTTCGGAACCATGAGCGTCGGCGTCGTCGCTTGGATGGCGTTCCTTCTGTTTCGGGACCGGAAGATTGCGCTGCTTGCCGGTTGGCTCGTCGCCGTGGACCCGCTGAACGTCGTGATGAGCGCAATGGTCCTTTCCGAAGCGCCGTTCTGTCTGGCGATGCTGCTCCAACTCGCCCTGTGGATGCTTGCGCTGAACGACAAAAAATACTGGCCCGGTTTGGCGATCGCTTCCGGACTCGCGGCGGCGGCGGCCGTGTATTGTCGACCGGATTGGTTGTATTTCGTTCCCTTTGCGGCGCTGCTCGGTTCCTTGCTTGCTCCGTTCGATGTGGGAAGAATTTTCAAAACCGGCGGCGTCGCCGTGCTTGTGTTGGCCGTCTGCCTGACGCCGTGGTGGATTCGCAATTACCAGATTACGAAAACCTTCGTTTCCACGACCTTGCAGGTCGGGCCGAGCTTGTACGACGGTCTCAATCCGAAGGCAAGCGGCGGCAGCGACATGGCGTTTGTCGACGAATTCTACAACGCCGAGATCAAGTTGTTGCCGGAGGACGCTCCCAAACAGACATTGGAGCAGCGGATGAACGCCAAAATGCAGCAAGCGGCGATTAATTGGGCCAAGAAGCATCCGGGGCTCGCTTGGGAGCTGGCAACATCGAAGTTCGGTCGCCTATGGAACATTTGGCCGAACGAGGCGACCTTATCGAGTTGGGGCGTCAAACTCGCCGTATTCTGTACGTACGTGCCGGTCTTGATTTTCGGCCTGATCGGAGCGGTTCGATCTTTGTGGAAGGATTTTTCGGTTCGTGTCCTTTGGATTCCGGCGATTTACATTACGGCCTTACACATCGTCTTCGTCAGTTCGATTCGTTATCGGGCTCCGGCGATGCTCTGTTTCGCCGTTCTCGCCGCTTGGGTGATCGTCGACGTTTGTCGAAAAAATAAATAACAGCCGGAAGGAAGGCCTCCTCGCCGTACCAAATAACAGCCGGAAGGGAGGCGTACTCGCCGTACTGACGGTGAGGGGCGTTGGAACGTTCGTTTTTCATGAAAAAGCGTTGACAATTGGCGAACTTTCGCTTACCATGGAGCTTGGTATCCCGTCTTTTTTTCCGTTTTCGAGAAAAAGGTGTATTATGAATCGGTTCCGTTCTGCGTTCACGTTGGTCGAACTGCTCGTCGTCATCGCGATCATCGGCACCTTGGTGGCGTTGCTGCTCCCGGCCATCCAAAACGCCCGGGAATCCGCAAGACGGATGCAATGTTCGAACCATCTCAAGCAGATGGGAACCGCCGTGCAGACCTTCCATGAAGGAACCGGCGGCTTGATTCCGTCTTCATTAGGAGATAGTCGGCTTTCAATTTTGGGGCTTCTGTACCCCTACATTGAGCAACAAAATCTTTACAAAGAGCTTCGGAGTGGATACAGTGCCACGACGGCGAACAGTGGTATTGGAAAAACACGTACGGAATCCTGGTGGAATCCGCTGTCTCTGGAACTGAAAAACGCTTTCGGTTCCGTCCCGATTTATCGATGTCCGTCCAGACGAGGCGGTGGACCGCTGTACATCACACCGGAGGCGTCAACAGGAACACAAGCAAGGCCGGGACCACAAACCGACTACGCCGCCGTGATGCTTACGGATTTGGGAGCGGTCCCCGTTGCCGACCGTGCCGGACTCGGCGCCGGTGATCCCAGTTTTTGGAACATGGGTGGTAATGATCCGACGTTGCCGATGGATACGGCTCGAATCAATCTTCCACGTGGGCCCTTTCGTATTGCAAGCTATCAGGAAAGAGGCAACGCGGATACTTGGCAATCTCGGGATACCTTTTCCCGTATCACGGACGGTTTATCCAATCAACTGCTTTTCGGCGAAAAGCACATTCCGCTCGGAGCGTTGAATCGTTGCAGCGGTTCGATTTTTATGTTGACGGGAGATTGCGGGTACCAATCAAACGGAGCTTTTTCTTCGGGAACCTGGGCAAGAAGTTTCGTTATGGGACAAACATGGAAAACGTTTCTTTATCATCCACTTCGCAATGGAAGTGGAGCGGATCCCCTTCCATTGGCTCATCCGGATAGTCCCAATGAAACACAAACGCCGTTATGGAATTACGGATTCGGCGGTTACCATCCGAATGTCTGCATGTTCGTCATGGCGGATGCCTCCGTGCGCCCCATTATGGTGACGACGCCCGTGTATCCGATTCTTGTCGGTCTTTCACACTGTTCCGACGGCGAAAACTTTGAAATGCCCGCAGGATTATGATCTGAGTCGCGTGCGCAATTAAACTACTGAAAAGAGCCGGGGGTGTAGGCGGTACTCCGCCGTAGCCCCCGGATGATACCGCGAAAAGCGCGTCGGGGGCCGACGCGGCTAACAGACGAAGCGCCGGAGTACCGGCTAAATAATGAAAATCGCCGTTCTCGGAGCCGGAATTTCCGGGCTTGCCGCCGCTTATCGACTGAATCAACTCGGAGCCGCCGTTCACGTTTACGATCGCCGCGACCGTGTCGGCGGCGTGCTGACTACGTTGAACCGGGACGGATTTCAAATCGAACAGAGCGCCGACAATTTCATCACCACGGTTCCTTGGGGAGTCAAGCTCTGCAAGGAACTCGGACTCGGCGACCAACTCGTCCAGACGAATCCGAACTATCGGCGAACCTACGTCGTCCGGAAAGGCCGGCTCCATCTGCTGCCGGACGGATTCCTGATGCTCGCGCCGACCAAACTTTGGCCGATGGCGACCACGCCGATCCTTTCTCCGTTCGGCAAGCTCCGTGCCGGACTCGAACTGTTTATTCCGCCGCGAAAAGATGATGTCGACGAATCCATGGCGAATTTCGTGCGCCGTCGCCTCGGCAAGGAAGTTTTCGAACGGCTCGTCGAACCGCTCGTCAGTGGAGTCTACGCCGCCGATATGGAAAAACTCAGCGTGCTGGCGACGCTGCCCCGATTCCGCGAAATGGAACGGGACCATTCTTCCTTGATCCGGGCGATGCAAAAACAACTTGCGGCCAACCGTTCCGCCAACCTTTCGGAACAGAGCGGCGCCCGGTACAGCATGTTCGTCACGCTGCGCGACGGACTTTCCTCTCTCTGCGACGCCCTCGCCGCCCGGTTGCCGGAGGAATCGCTCAAACTCGGTTGCGAAGTGTCCCGGTTGACGAAAAACGACGACGGAACATGGAAAATCTTCCGTCATCCCCGCGCAGGCGGGGACCTAGACGAAAGCCGTTGCCCAGCCGTTGCACACGTTCCGATGGAAACGGTGCAACGGGGTAGTGAAGCAAACACTCTAGGTCCCCGCCTTCGCGGGGATGACGGAATGGGGGATGACGGAGATTGTTACGACGCCGTTGTTGTTGCAACGGAAACGCATGCGGCGGCGAAACTCCTTGCCGAAACATTCCCCGAATTGGCAAAGAAACTCGGTGTGATCCACCATGAAGGCACGGCGATCGCAACCTTTGCCTTCGACGCCGTCCAACTGAAACAAAATATTCGCGGCATGGGATTCGTTGTGCCGAAAATCGAAAAGAGTCCGATCCTCGCCGGAAGTTTCAGTAGTTTCAAATACGAGCACCGCGCCCCGGAAGGAAAAATGCTGATCCGCGTCTTCGCCGGCGGCGCCCGGGCTCCGGAAGCCGCCGAAATGGAGGAAGAGAAACTCGTTCCGATGTTGCTCACCGAACTGAAGAAAATCGTCCGCATCGACGGCGAACCGCTCTTCACGACGGTCGCCCATTGGCCGCGAACGATGCCGCAGTACCACGTCGGACACCGTGAACTGGTTCACGAGATCGAATCCCTCGTTGCCGCCGAACCGACGCTCGCCCTTGCCGGAAACGCGTTTCACGGCGTCGGAATCCCCAACTGCACCAAGAGCGGATTCGACGCCGCCGAGAAATTTTCAACATCATGTTCAGCATCAAAAACGCCGGAGTAGCTGCTAACAGGAAAGAACCGTAATGGACTCACGAAACTACATCGAATACGAACTGGTTGATCCGGTGTCGAACAAACGGCACATGACCGAGTCCCGTGACGAGGCGGCTGCCTATTTCGAAAAGGAATGGATGGTTACGGAGAATCAAGTCACAATATGCAGGCCTTCCCTGTTCAGTGAATCGAAAATGGTCGTAAAAAAGATTTGGAACAACAATCCCGAATTTGAAGGAGTTTAGCATGCCCCAAACATCTCTTAATCCGTCGACCTTGAAGGAATATCCGCAAGGGAGTATTGAATACCAACTTGACAAACAGTTTGTGGACGAGCACGTGGCGATTCAAAGAGCCAAACTACAAAAAGTCGCCGATCAATTGGGAATCCCTCTCACCGAAGAGAACCTCCCGGTGATCGCCCAGGAAATGCGAGCCATGAAAGCGGCAAAAACCGCGGCAACATCCAGTCCAAAATGAAATACAGCTGTTTGTTCGTTTTCGTTGTCGTGTTGACGCTCTTGACGCTTTCGTCGACCCAACTGCCGTTGACTTGGGACGAAGGCGAAATGGATGCGCGGGCTTACGGCGTCGGCGAATGGTCGCGGCATCTTTTCCGTGTGTTGCCCGGCGGCACCTGGTGTTTTCCCGACAAGCCGGACGGTTCCGATGCGGAGAAGCATTCCTTGGTGATGCTGCTCTCCAATTGGGGACTCACGTTTTTTTGGACCGGTACGGTCACGGAAGAGGGACATCCGCAGTTTCCCGTATTCCTCACCGCGTTCGGCAAGCTGATTTGTCCGTCTTTTTTTCCTGAGGACACGAGAATCCGCTTCGGAACGATTCTTTGGTTTTCCGCCGCCGTGGGAGCGATGTTCCATCGACTTCGCCGTGAGTTCGACACCAAGACGGCGATTTTCGCCGTGAGTTCCCTTTTGCTGGTCCCTCGCCTGTTCGCCCACGCTCAGATCGCGGCATGGGACTCGACGCTAACCGCTTCCTGGCTGTTCGCTTGGGCCTTCTTTCCTCGCAAATTCGACTCGGACATCCGGGCTGTCGTATGGGGCGTGTTCCTCGGCATCACGTTCGCCTCGAAGTTTCCCGGTTGGGCGGCCCCCTTGCCGTTCATCGTTTGGTTTCTCTGTCGACTCCGCTGGGAACGCTCCGCCTTCGCCGGCATTGCGAGAAGCGATCTCTGCAAGCGGGGGCTGGCCGTCGGCGCAACGGCTCTGCTTGTTTTCTTTCTTTTGAATCCGCCGCTCTGGCTGTTTCCGATCGAAGGACTCCAAAAATTCTTTTTCCTGAACACCCGACGGGAGCTGAATATTTCGATTCTTTTTTTTGGCAAGCTCTACGACCTGCATCATTCGCTGCCGTGGTACAACACGCTGCTTTGGACGGCGATCACGGTTCCCGTCGCCCTGCTTTTTTTCTTTGCGGTCGGTTTGAAGGAAACCCTCCGCAACGAGCCGAAACGTTGGGCCGGTCTGCTCTTGGTCCTGAACATGGCGACGCCGCTGATTCTCCGAGCGCTTCCGGGCACGCCGGTACACGACGGCGTTCGGCTGTTCGTGACGGCGTTTCCTTTCCTTGCGATTCTTGCCGGAATCGGCGTCGCCGCATGTTGGACGACATGGAAGAAAAAAATTCTCATCGTCGCCGTCTACGGAGCCTGCGTCTTCAACATGTTCTGGTACGCTCCGCAATGGTTGTCGTTCTACAATCTCGCCGTCGGCGGCCTGCCGGGAGCCGTCCGCCTCGGCATGGAACCGACCTATTATTGGGACGCCCTCGACGGCGAGACGCTTGATTGGCTCAACGCCCATACGCCTCCGGACAAAAACGTTGCGTTTTCCTTTGGTCCGTACGAAACGCTGGCCGTGTATCGAACCACCAAACGCCTGATCCCCGATTACTGGGCCGCCTATGGAGATCTTTCGTTCGATGAGATGCGCGAACCGCTGAATTGCCGTTGGTATGTCCTGCAATGTCGAACCGGATTATTTCTCGACCGTGATCGAACGTTGAGGGAGCGGCAAGATCCCGTTTACGTCAAGACGATGCGTCGGAGCGGTTTCGGTCCGTGGAACCTCGGAGCCGTGCCGTTGCTCGAAATCTACGATCTCCAAGCGGACACGGGAGCCGGCGGGGTAGACGGTATTCCGCCGCAGCCCCCGGATGGTCGCGCTGCCGAAACGGCTGAAAAATCGGAGAGATGATCTTCCGGCGACCGCCTGAGCGTGCGCCGGTCTATTCGGCGATTCCGCGTTGGACGTTTTCGCTTCGGGCAAGAACGAAGAGCAGGTCGCTCAGTCGATTGAGATACGCCAACAGGATCCGGGATATTTCGGGTTCTTTTCGCAGCAGGGAAACGAAGCCCCGTTCTGCGCGGCGGCAGACGGTTCGGGCGAGATTCAGCTGGGCCGCCGTTTTGCAGCCGCCGGGCAGCAGAAAGTTTGTCAAGGGCGGCAAAAAGGCGTCCAAGCGATCGATTTCCGCTTCGAGTTGTTGAATGTGATCCCGGGAAATGCTTCGAGTTCCGAACCGAACCGGCGTCAGACAGACGACTTCCGCATTGAATTCGATCAATTCCCGTTGGATGCGGAGGACCGTTTCCTCGTGTTTGGGCAACAGGCCTTCGACCCGTGCGAGGCCGAGAAGGCAGGAAAGCTCGTCGATTTCGCCGCAGATTTTGATCCGGGAATGATCTTTAGCGACCCGTGGACCGGCGAACAGAGCGGTCTCGCCGAGATCGCCGCGGCGGGTATAAATTCGACTCCGCCGTGGAGAGGACGTTTCTTCCATGAATATCGGAAAACGCTGTTAGCAAGAGGGTTGGTCGGACATTTCGTCCATTCAACCATCGAAGTCGATTCGTGTCAATCCGCCCGATCCATGGAGGAAGCCGTTAGCCGCGTCGGCCTCCGACGCGCGGAAGAACGGAAAATCAAACTTCCGGCTGTCAAGTTCGACTGACATTTTTCGTAAAGTCAAATACCGTCGAACGATGAGCCGACCAACGGAAGGCGGCGTCGACGTAGCCGAAGGCGACCGCCCTACCGTGCTACGGTATAGAATCGGTTAGAGAACACGTATTCCGCCGCGAAGAGCGTCAGGAGCAGCAGCAGGACGGCGTCGTACAGTTCTTGTCCGACGCGGCGTCGGGCGATATTCCGTTCGATTTCGGCTGGTGTTTTGGCCAACCGATAGTTTTCCGCTCCGAACGCCTGATCGAGTTGCGGCGTTCCGATACGGCGTAGGTTCATCTCGTCGCCGGGAACATTGACGCTGAATCCGGTATCCAGCGACTCTCGGGCGCCGCCGGAGCGGATTCGGTAGTTGCCCGGTTCCGAGGCGGTAGCGACGCTGATTTCTCGTTTCAGCGTATCTGGAGTCAGGCGAATCGGCTCGCCGGACGGCGTCGCCATGACGCAGGTCGCCGGCATCGTTTCGAGGCTCGGTCGGAGCAGAACGTGTTCGCCCGACTTGAAATTGAAGTTGCGTTCGCCTTCGCCGAGGAGGTAGTTCGCGATTCCTTCCGAGAGCAGCAGGAACAGCCAGGATTCTTCGCCGCGAGTCAACTGGTTCCACGGCGAGTCGAGGTTTGGCGGCTCGGAGACCGGCGTCGTGACCGTTAAGGAAAAGCCTTGGCCGACCGGCTGCGCAAGGATTGCGGGCCGTCCGTCGGAATAGGGAGCGATGATCTGCGTCTTGGTGAGCAGTTCGCTTAATTCCCAATAACGGAAGACCGGCGGCGCGTCCCAGGGAAATTCTTCTTTCGGTCCGATGCGTCGAAACGGAGCGAAAACCGCCGTCTGGAGTTCGTCCGGTGCGATCCAGAGGTCGCCGTCGGGTCGTCGGGCTTGTCGGACCAGTTTGCCGCCGAGGAGTTCCGTGGCCGCCGAATCGTTGAACGACGTCAGGGAAGAATCGGCGTTGGCGCCGAGGAAGACGCCGACGCCGTGTCCCGAGGCGGCGTAGTCCGCGAGTTTTTTCCACGTTGCCGCGTCGAGCGGCGTCGGATCGAGCAGGAACACGGCGCGATAGCTTTTCAGTGTGTTCGGCGGCGTGTTTTTCAGGTCGCCGACGGACAGGGTCTCGATTTCGTAGGGAACCGTTTCGAGGGCTTGCCGAAGGTACAGCGTTGCGGCGGCGACCGGCGGCGGCGCGACGAGGAGCAGTTTTTCCGGTGGCCGAACCTCAATCGTCAGCGCCAACTGGTCGTCGACGGCCAGCGCGTCCGTCGTCGTGAATCGCAAGGTTCCCTGAACCGTTCCGGGCTCGAATCCGGCGAGGGTAAAGGAGACTCGCCGCCGCGATTCGCCGTTGGGAAAGTCAACTGTTCGGGACCCGCGAACTGTCAGGGCGTCTTTTTCCGGCGACTTCGGATCGCTCAGGAGGAGTTCAACGGTTTTCGATATCTCGGTACCGAGATGGGAAAGGTCCGCATCGATTTGGAGCGGCGTCTTGGCGACCGCGATTTGATTCGACACCGAAACATTCAAGAGGGCCGAGTCGTTTGGGTTGTCGACGCCGACGTCGACGACGAAGAGTCCGATATCCTGATTTTGGTCCGCGTCGTCGTTATTCCCTTTAGCCGGTACTCCGCTCCCTTTAGCCGGTACTCCGCTCTCCTTAGCCGGTACTCCGTTCCCCATCAGATTACGGAGCGACGTGATGGATTCTTCCGGCCAGCCCGGCTCCGAAAGATCGGTCAGGACGTAAAGTTCTCGTTGTTCGAGTTCGCTGGAATTCAAAAGGGCCAAGGCGTCGAACACGGCGTCGGCAACCGGACGTCCTTGCGGCGTGATCGTCAAGCGTTGCAACTTTTCCTCGGCGGCGAGCATATCGATCTGAAAAACGTCCGCTTCTCGGAGCGACGAGAGAATTGCAACCTGACTGTTCTTCGGAAGATTGGAGAGGATCCAGCGTCCAAATTCCTTCGCGACGTCCAAACGGTTGCGGTTTCCGGCGACATAATTCATGCGGAGCGAGGAATCGACGACGACTGCGGCGGCGATCGGGGCGTCCTGACTTCCCAGCGATGCGGCCAGCGAGCTGACGAAGCCTTGGTTCTCGGAATTTCCCGACGAAAAAGCGAGGCTCGGAAACCAATCCGCGAACTTGACACTCGGCCGCGCCAGCGCGAGTCCAAGAAGAACGAAAACCAGCATCCGCAGCGCCAACAGGATCAGATGTTTGAGCCGATAACTCCGTTTGTTGACGTTCAGCCGTTTTTTGAGCAGCATCAGCGCAGGAAACTCGACTTGTTTCGGCTTTCCGCGCAGCAGGAGATGCAGCAGCACGGGAACCGCCGTTGCCAAACACCCGCCAATCAAAAAAGGAAACGTCAAAAAAGTCATAAAACCCGCTCAAAAAAACTCGAATCAAGAGCCGAATCTAGAGCCGAATCTAGAGCCGGGGCCTGTGGCCCCGGTCTAAAAAAAATCAACAAACATTTTCGGTCCCAACGACGTTGCGAAGTCTCTCACCCTCCCGGCAACGGCGGCGGCAACACGTTCCGCCGCAAAACGGGAACGGTCCCTGGCAAGCTTCGGGCCAGCGAATCGACGAGGGGAACATCGACCCAAATCGGCTCGATATCGGCGGTTCGAAACCCGAGAGCCCCGGTCGCCGGATCGACGGACGGCGGCCGCCCCGTCGCGCTGACCGGCAGGTAGGAAACGCTGTCGGTGAACCGTTCGGAAAGCGAAACGATTTCAGGAACGGTCTGTTGAAGCAATTCCCGAACCCGCCGGGATGCCTGTTGGATCGTCTCCTGATCCACGGCGAAGAGTTTCGAATCCGTTTGGCGATCCGCTTGCGTTTTAGCCGCGCAGCGCGTCCCCGGCCGCCAGGGATCCCGCAGGTCGAGCCCCGGCAGCAGGTGTTTCCAGGCGTCAAATTTCGTGACGACGACCGTCAGCGGCGTGCGGAAGACGTCGTGGGTGCCGAGTCCGATGTAGGAGCGGATCCGTTCGATCATTTCCATGAGAATCGTTTCCTGTCGAACCGGCGAGCGTCGAATGTTCGCGGCATCGGACCGGGCCGCGAGTTGCGGATCGGACGTTTCGTTGCGGCAGATGCTGCGAAAGCGATCATCTTGGGTCGGATCGAACAGGAAAAACACGGCCTGCGACTTGGCGAGGTGCCGTGTAACCGGATGCGTCGCTGGATCTTCGCCCGGCAGAAAGCTTTCGCCGGCGTTGTCGTAGAAACAGAGCGTCGCGGAGTGCCGGGCCGGATCGGCCGCGTGCGGATGGACCGAGGTGGGGGTCAGCGAAAAGACAAAGGGCTGCGGATACGAAACTTGCTGTCCGTTGAAGAGGACGGTATTGTAAAGATCGCCGTGTGTTTCGGTTTTTTCGAGGGCGACGAGCCGATCGTTTTCTTTCTGGAGAAACTGGACCGATTCGTAACGTTGCAACCGGAGATTCATCTCGGGATCGGCGTCGTCGAAACCGAGTCCGAAAAATTTCGGCAGCGTTTTGCGGAGTTTCCAGCTCATCGAGGCGAGAAAATACGACTTGCCCGACGCCGGGGCGCCGACGATCGAGATGAAAAACGGCGGCGTTTCCAGCAGCGACCGCGGAATCGTCAAATGGCAATTCGGGCAAGCCAAACGCCGACAGGGAAATCCTTTGCCGTCGAGCGCGGTTCCTTTGGCGTCGAACCGACTTGGAAGAAAGCGTTGCCGGGCCGCCTCACCGAGTCGGGAATCGCCCAGTAGATCGGGACATTCCGCGACCCGCAGAAGTCGATCTGTCGGAAAAACGGTCCAGCAATGGGGACACGTCAACTGCGGTCGCAGTCGAAACAGGTTTTGATAACTCGGATCCATGTGATTTAGTATATCAAACAAACTTGACAATTCCCGCCCCCCCCGCCAAAATAGAAGGAGTCCGTCTAACGCTTGCGTTTTAGCCGCGCAGCGCGATTTTTTTCCTGAAAAACCATGAAATCGATCATCGCCGTCGTCCGTCCCCACATCGTGGACCGTTTACTGAACGAAATTGCCGCATTGAACCTTGTCGGCGGCGGTTTCGTGACTGCGGTCAAGGGATACGGTCGCCAAAAGAGTTATCTCAACGAATATCACGGCAGCGAGTATTCGATGGCGTACATTCCGAAGGTATTCCTCAAGTTGCACACGGAGGACGAGCACGTCGACCGGATTGTCGCGACGATCATTGACGTTGCGCGAACGGGTCGGATGGGCGACGGAAAGATTTTCATCCTGAACGCCGACACGCCTTGGGCTGACATCTCGCATTTAGCCGATACTCCGCTATCCGATATTTAGATTTTCGTTCAAAAGAAAACGACCCAAAAGCCGGGGGTGTAGGCGGTACTCCGCCGTAGCCCCCGGATGGTTGGTGCTCCGAACAGTAGGGAACCTTGGGTATATTATTTTCGAACAAAAGCCTTAGCCGGCGTCCCCGGCGTCCCCTCTTCATTTAGCCGGTACTCCGCGTCCCCTTATATAGTTTCTGTTGATTTTAATTTTCGCGAGTTTTGGCATAAAAAAACGCATCGTTATCCTTGAGGAGAAACCACTCAACCCCAAGGAGAAACGATGCGTCAAATAGCCCACGCGATTTTCGAACAGTAAAAATCCGAAACGAAAACATTGGGTGAAAAACCAACGGAAACTCCTTGCCGAACGGGTCGGCGAAGTCGTCGCCAAAGCCCGTCGGGCAAGCCTCGAAATGTCGGCGTCGTTCAGCGTCGTCGTGCAAGGGATCGGCAGGGAACTCGCCCGGCTCGTCCC